>PLZN01000357.1 GCA_003152195.1 Acidobacteriaceae bacterium | reverse complement strand
ACGCACATGGATACGGTGCCGCCGTTTATCCCCAGCAGCGAGGATGATCTTTTCTTATATGGGCGTGGCGCCTGCGACGCTAAAGGGATTATGGCTGCGCAAGTGGCGGCCGCGGAGCGGCTGCGCGAGGCTGGGGCGGCAGTCGCGCTGCTGTTTGTGGTGGGCGAGGAGCGCGATTCTGCGGGAGCGCGGGTGGCCAACCTGCATGCCAAGGGAAGCCGGTTTCTGATCAACGGGGAGCCAACCGACAACCGGCTGGCGTTAGCCTCGAAAGGAGCGCTCCGGGCCGAGATCCGGGCGCTCGGTACCATGGCGCATTCGGCCTATCCGGAGCTGGGCGATAGCGCCGTACACAAGCTGGTACAGGCCCTGCACCGGCTGCTGGCCCTCGAGTTGCCCAGCGTCGAGGGGATAGGCCCGAGCACGCTGAACGTCGGCGTGATCGATGGCGGACGTGCGCCGAACGTGATCGCCGATGCCGCCAATGCCCAGGTGCTGGTCCGCCTGGTGGGCCCTTCGGAGCCAACCCGCAAGGCCATCGAGGAGGCAGTCGCCGGTCTGGCCGAGGTGGAGTTTACCCTGGAAATACCCTTCATCCGTATGCGCCAGGTGGAGGGATTGGAGACCATGGTCGCGGCCTTCACCACCGATATTCCCGCGCTCAGCAACTGGGGTGAGCCGCTGCTGCTCGGTCCCGGTTCGATCCATGTGGCGCATACACCGTTTGAGAAGATCGCCAAGCGCGAACTGCTCCGGGCAGTGGATCTGTACTTCGACGTGGCGCGTCGACTCGCCGGATGAAGATCGCGCGATGACCACATTCGGCTGGCCGACGCGGCTGAAATACGGAGTGCTGGCTGCTCTAGCAGGTTGGTTGGCCGGCTTCCTGGTCACCTTCCCCTTTGAACTCGCTCTGGCTCGGCGCTATGTGGATGGGAACCTGCACCAGCTGCCCGATTCCTTGGCCGAAGGACTGGTGGTCTGGGCCGCCTTCAGCCTCTTCATGGCAGTGTCAGGCTTCGTGCCGCTGATGCTGCCGCTGGTCCTGCTGATTGCGCCGGCTTGGATCGTGCGCTGGCGCCGCATTCTGATTCCAGGAGCCCCGCTGGTCGCCTTCGTGGCTATCTACAAGCGCATGGGACTGTTGCACTTTCACTACTTCCGGCATACGAAAGCCCTTCGCGCTTTCTTCGTCACCGCGCCCAATTTCTTCGTCCTCACATTCGCCCTGATGGTGGTCTGGGTGTATGTGGTCCTGGCGAGACGACGGCTCTCCGCTCTTTCCGCTACGGCACCTTCGCCTCCAGAGGTTTAAAGCAATTCTGTAGACTTGGGGCAGATGACAAACCCCACCAACGCCCTCGCGGAAGCTTCCTCCTCGTACCTGCGATCCGCCATGCATCAGCCGGTGCTGTGGCATGAATGGGGTGCCGAAGCTTTTGCCCGTGCTGCCGGGGAAGACAAGCCCATCCTTCTGGATATCGGCGCCGTGTGGTGTCACTGGTGCCATGTGATGGATCGGGAAAGCTATGAAGATCCCGGGCTGGCTGAGGTGATCAACCAAAACTTTATCGCCGTCAAGGTCGACCGCGACGAACGTCCGGATGTGGATACGCGTTACCAGGCTGCCGTCGCCGCCATCAGTGGACAAAACGGATGGCCTTTGACCGCGGTGTTGACTCCCGAGGGCAAGCCCTTTTTTGGGGGAACATATTTTCCCCGGGACGATCGCTACGGCCGGCCCGGCTTCGAGCGGGTGCTGCGCAGCATGGTGGACGCCTGGAAGACTCGCCGCGAGGAGGTCATGGAGTCGGCCGGCACCGTGGTGGAAGCCATCGAATACAACGAGAACTTTGCCGGCCGCGCGGGCAACCTGAGCATGAGCATCGTCGACAAGATGGTGGCCTCGGCGTTGGAAAAGTTCGACCGCCACCACGGGGGTTTTGGTTCGCAGCCCAAGTTTGCCCATCCTTCGGCCATCGACCTTCTGCTCGATGTGGCCACGCGCACGGGCAACGAAGCGGCCAGGGAGGCCGCCACGGTGACCCTGGAGAAGATGGCCCAGGGCGGCGTCTACGACCACCTGGGTGGGGGTTTCCATCGCTATTCGGTCGATGAGGCCTGGGTGGTGCCGCACTTCGAGAAGATGCTGTATGACAACGCGGAGCTGCTGAAGAACTATGTGCATGCCTTCCAAAGCTATGTCGACCCCGAGTCCGCGCGGGTAGCCAAGGACATCATCCGTTGGATGGACGCGTGGCTTACGGACCGGGAGCGGGGCGGCTTCTATGCTTCGCAGGATGCGGACATCGATCTGGACGACGATGGCGATTACTTTACCTGGACGCGGGCCGAAGCCGCGGCCGTGCTCACCCCGGAAGAGATGGAGATTGCCGGGGCCTATTACGATATCGGCGATCTGGGGGACATGCATCACAATCCCGCCAAGAACGTGCTGCATGTGAAGCGGACCCTCGACGCCGTGGCTGTGCGTGCCGGCAAGACCCCCGCGCAGGCAGAGGCACTGCTGACCGCGGCCCATGCCCGGCTGTATGCGGCGCGGGGTGAGCGCCCGACGCCGTTCATCGACACTACCGTTTACACCAACTGGAATGCCCTTGCCGTCTCCGCCTACCTGGAGGCGGCGCACGTGCTGCACCTGCCCGAAGTGAAAGCTTTTGCGCTGCTTACCCTGGACCGGCTGCTTCGCGAGGGTCTCGATGCGGAGCGCGGGCTGGCCCACGTGATCTCCTATACCCGCGGCTCAACCGGGACCAAATGGGTTGCGGGCATGCTGGACGATTATGCCTTTCTCATCCACGCCTGTCTGGATGGCTGGCTGACAACCGGCGCGGCGAAGTATTACCGGGCGGCGCTGGGGTTGGCTAAGCGCATGGTGGCGGAGTTCTACGACACCACCGGGGGTGGGTTTTTCGATGCCACGGCCAAGGGAGAAGCGCTGCTGGGCGCATTGACGGCACGGCGCAAGCCGCTGCAGGATTCGCCCGTTCCGGCGGGAAATCCGGCTGCAGCCGCTGCGTTGCTGCGCCTGGAGGCGCTCAACGGAAGCGCCGCTCTGCGGGAAAAGGCGGAGGATACCCTGGAGGCGTTTGCCGGCGTAGTGGAACACCTCGGGCTCTACGCGGGAACCTACGGCTTGGCCCTCGAGCGCCTGCTGCTGCCGCCGGTGCAGGTGGTGGTGATTGGCGAAGATGCCGTGGCCGAGCACCTGGATGCGGTAGCCACGGCTCGCTTTGCCGTGAACAAGAGCGTCATCCGCCTGACCCGGGCCCAGGTCGCGGGAGAGCTGCCACCGGTGCTGGCGGAAACGCTGCCCTTGCTTCCCGATCTCGACGCGGCGCACAGCTTCGCGGTGGTCTGCAAGGCAAGCTGTTGCCTGCCGCCTACCGCAGACCCTGACCAGCTGCTCGCCTTATTGCAGGATTAGGAAGTAACGAACCGAGCCATGGAGCCGCCGCTCTACCCTTTGTCATCCCGGCCGGAGCGTACCCGGATTTCCTACTACGCGACACTAGACATATCTGCGCGTGCGGCTTTCATCAAGGAAAGCCGCATGACGTTCGCCAGCGCCACCAAGCCTGACAGGAAATCCGGGGTAGCGAAGTGGAGGGATCTGCGGTATTCCCTTTCCCCAACACGAACCCAGCCACGGCAACAATCGGAAATCGAATCCCCAGCGGCTATTCTCCGGTGAAGGGGTTGGTCTGGCTGTGACATAGCAACCGGTACCGTGCAGCATGTGGCCATAAGGTATTGATAAATATGCTATGAAGATGGTTACCAATCCAATCACGCCGTCAGAGAGCCTACAGAGGTTATCCGCCGCAAAATAAACTATTGTGTTGTTATTGAAGACCCATCTCTGATACGTTGTCGAAATCTTTCGGCCTACCCTTCGTTACCGTAACAGTTTCATAGTCAATGAGCTCGTTCCAGGGAGATCGACGCAAGGGCGAGGTTTCGGGCCGGGAAGGCGAACTGACGATGGACCGAAACGATTACATCGAGCGGTTGCTGAAAGAAGTCCAGGCGAAGTTTGGTGTCAACCCGTTACCCTCCGACTTGCTCATCCGCTTTCCCCTTATCCCTGGATCAAGCGGTAATGACCTCACGTACGAGGTTCTCTATGCGTATCCCGGCCTGCAGGAGGCTCTTGCCTTCATCGTGCATTACACGCCGAGCAAGTGGCTGCTCGAACAGGAGGCTCCTGCGATCAGGAAGCTGCGCGTCTTGCACGACCCAAAGCAAGAGATCCTGGAGTTTCAGCCCCAGCAAGCGGTTTCCGGTTCTTCGCAGGATGATCCGGGCGACATCTACCGTTGGGCCAGGGACAACCAAGTTACGGGAATATGCTTCTCCGGCGGCGGCATACGCAGCGCCACTTTCAATCTCGGCATATTGCAGGGATTGGCCAGGCGCGGCTGGTTGAATAAGTTCGACTACCTCTCCAGTGTTTCGGGTGGCGGGTATATTCACTCGTGGCTGGCTGCGTGGCTCAAACGTAAGACCCTGGAGCACACCGGGAAGCACCAGGACACAAACCCATCTGACGAGGATCTGCGGGATGCATGGAAACAGGTAGCGTACCGGTTGACGCCGTTACCTGGGCGCACCACCGGGGAAAAATATCAGACGGTCTGGCCGCGTCAGATTCAGTGGCTGCGCAGGTATAGCAACTACCTAACCCCACAGGTCGGCATGTTTACCAGCGACACCTGGTCGGCGGTGGCCATCTGGATACGCAATGTCTTGCTGAACCAGGCGCTGCTGATCGCGATCTTCCTGTGCATCCTGTCTTTTCCTCATATATTGGCGCCCAGTGTGCGCCTGGCGGTTCAAGCGTCTGTGCACTGTCCTGGGAACGCAGAGACCGTCGCTGCGCCGACACCCGTCACGGGGAAGGCTGTGGAGCTTTTCCGCTGCCTCTTCCAGCAATACTGGCATGGAAATTGGAGCCTGTCCGGGATGCTCCACTTCTTGAATAAAGCCGAGGGTATCCGGGGAGAGATTGTGGGTGCGTTGGCCTGCTTTCTTGCGGGCACGTTGCTCATCATCTTTCTGCTGCGCAGGGAGTACGACTTTGCGCTGCAGCCAAGCGAGGCCGCAAGGCCGATCCGTAGATACATTCGCTGGCTCCGCCGCCTCCGCCGCTACCAGGTGTTTACTGCAAATTTCATGCTTTCCCTGTTGCTGGTGTTTGGCATCCTGTTGACGCGGGTCACGCTTAAACGCGGGGAGAGTGCCGCCTACCCGGTTGGGCTCTTTCTCCTGCTGCTTTTCCTGGTGTGGGCGGAGACTTTTTCCGGCGGTGCGCTGGGCGAAATCATGACGGTGCGCACCCAGAGACTGCAGCGGCGCGGCAAGAATCCGAAGGAGCGCGCGCGGCCGGCCTTCATCGGCTGGTCGTGCTGGCTGCTTGTGCTGGGAGTTCCGGCCGCCTTAGCGGGCGCCGCTGTAGGGGTGGCCATCGCAGCGCTGCTGCAGTCGTGGATGACGCAGAGAGCCGCAGGCTGGCTAGGTCTCAACAGCCCATATTCGTTGCAGATCGTGCTCGGCACGCTGCTCTTTTTCTGGCTGGCGCCGCTCACCATGATCATCGCATCCGGCCTTATCGGAAAGGACTTTCCCGACTGGCTGGGCGAGTGGCTCGGACGCATCCGCGGATACTCCCTGTTGATCGGTATCGGCTGGGTCTTTCTCTGTGGCTCTTCCTTGTTGATGCCCGGGGTTCTGCTTCACAAATATCACTGGACGTGGATCAAATGGCCGGCGGTTCTCGCCTGGGCCGCAACCACAGCCGCCGGCGTGCTGGGCGGCAAGAGCAGCGAGACGAGCGGTACGCAGAGTAACTCCGTGAGTAGTGGAGGCAAAATCCTTGAATTAGTTGTCCTGATCGGCCCTTATGTCTACATCGCCGGGCTGGTCTTCTTTTTGTCCCTGGTGCTGGAGGAAGTTCACGCGCCGTTGGCCGATCGTTTTTTCCCCGGATGCGATATGTTTTTTTGGGCGGCAGCCATTGGGTTCTTCCTTTTCCTCGCGGCCCTGCTCGGATATCGCCTCGACATCAACGAGTTCTCCATGCACAGCTTTTATCGCGACCGTTTAACGCGATGCTACTTGGGCGCTTCCAATTTGATGCGTAGCCCAAGTCCGGTCACCGGTTTTGATCAGCGGGACACCGCCGATCTACAGATCGCGCAGCTGACCCAGGAGACGAAGTATCCGGGACCTATCCCGATCTTCTGCTGCGCCATGAATATCACCCTGGGAGAAGACCTTGCTTGGCAGCAGCGCAAGGCTGCTTCCTTTGCCTTCACGCCGTTCTATAGCGGATATACCGTAGGCTGGACCGGAAACGACGACGATATCCGGTTCAACGGTTTCGTACCTACCAGGTTTCTCTATGAAGGCGATCCGAACCAGACAAAGGATATGGGCGGTCCGAACATAGCCACGGCGATGGCGGCTTCGGGGGCCGCGGTCAGTCCCAACTGGGGCTATCACACCAATCCTGCGACTGCATTTCTGATGACCATGTTCGATGTACGGCTGGGACTCTGGATACCCAATCCCCGCCGCTCCGAACTTGCCGGCCAGAGATTGAATGTGGAGCCGGACGGTAATAGCACCCCGGCTTCACCAAAATTCGCCCCCTGGTGGCTCACCAGCGAACTGCTGGGGAGCGTGGACGATACTTCGAAATACGTGTATCTGACCGACGGCGGCCACTTCGACAATATGGGGCTATATGAACTGGTACGGAGGCGCTGTTACAAAATCGTGATCTGCGATGCCGAGGAGGATGCCGGCTACATCTATGAGGGCATCGGCGACGCGATACGTAAATGCCGCATCGACTTTGGCGCCGAGATCGACCTGGATCTCTCCGCGCTTTCCCCCAATACGCGCAGCCAGCTTAGTCCCGCGCATATCGTTCGCGGCAGCATACGTTATCCGGAAACTCCTGTTGGAACGGGCGAAGTTATTGGAGAGGTTTTGTATATCAAGGCCTCGCTCACCGGCAAAGCGCCGAGCGATCCGGCCGCCGTCCCGGTAAAGGGCAGCGTAGAGTTGCCCGATGTGCCCGGCGATGTGCAGAACTACAAGCTGCAGCATAAGCATTTTCCCCACGACTCCACCGCCGAGCAATGGTTCACGGAGTCGCAGTTTGAAAGCTATCGCCGATTGGGTCAAAGCATTGTCGACGGACTGCCGAAACTTTTCCTGCGTGATGCGGGATAAAAATATTGACCGTTACTCCGCGGTAAAAGGATTGGTCTCGTTGGGCTTGGCCATGGTAGGGTCGGGGGCTTTTGCCGCCTCGGCCTCACGCGCCGTTGAGGCGGATTGCGTTGTGGATTGCGTGGGGCCGCTGAGCACACGGTAGGGGCTGCCCGGCAGCAGGTTGTACTCCTCCAGCGCCAGGCGGATGCGCCGCTGCATCTCCCGCATGGCGTCGAATTGCTTGCGCGCCAGCGTCCTGATCTGGATGGGGTAGATGACCTCGGTGCCTTTGATGGAATCCACGCCGAACACCTGTGGATCGGAGAGAAAAATATCTTTGAAGGCGGGCTCGTTGCGCACCTCCAGCGCAATCTTCTTCAACAACGGGATCACCTGGTCAGGATTGGCGGAGAAGTCGACCGAGACGTTCAGCGTGGAGACCGAGAAGCCGCGGGTCTGGTTGGCCACATTGGTGACCTGACTGTTGGGAATAATGTAGAGCGTGCCGTCAAAGCCCCGGACCGTGGTCTTGCGCAGGGTCATGGTTTCCACCGTGCCGGTCATCCCCGCCAGGGTGACGACGTCGCCCACGTTGTACTGGTCTTCAATCAGGATCAGGATGCCGTTCAGCACGTCTTTCACGATGGTCTGCGCGGCCAGTCCGATAGCCACGCCCGCGACACCCGCGCTGGCCAGGAACGGCCCCAGGTTGAAGTGGAGAACATTCTCCATGATCTGCAGGAAGGCCAGGAAGGCGACGATGACGATGCCGGTGGCGCGGATGACCGTGGCCAGCGTACGTACCTGCGCGCCGCTGGCGTGTCCCAGGGTGTCCCGGCGCTCGGCGACCTTGATGACCCGGGTGGTAATGAAGTTGACCAGCAGGATCAGCGCCCAGGCATAGAGCGCGATAAATATCAGTTTCGGGAGCCCTGTGTGGAGGAACTCCTGCACGTCGGATAGCCATTCCTGGTCAAGACCGCGAAGAAACGAAGGCACAGGCTGGCGCCAGCGAAGGATGGCAAAAGCCATCAAGACGTGAGGGAAAATGGTGGAGTACACTGACACCCTATGATGCGGGGAACCCTGTGGTGGGTTGCGGCAATGCTGGGTCTAGGCGCGGGACTGGTCTCGACCGCCGGCGGCGCTTCCGGTCCATCGCAGGCAGGGAGTACCCAATCTGCGGCGCCGGCGAAAGCCGGAGATGACCGAGACTGGGGTGAACCAACCGATGAGCCGGTGCAGGCCGGACAGACCCCGCCGGCTGCAACTCCTGGGCAAGCTGGGGATGCCCCAGCCCCTGAGCAGAAAAATGCCCCGAAAAAAGACGCGGATGAACCCGCCCACGAGCCAGTGCAGGCCGGGCACCCCGCTCCGTCCCCGACGCCCGAACAAGCTGGGAATGCCCAAGCCACAGAGCCCGCGCAAGCCAAGCAGCCCGCGCTGGCCTTACCCGCTGCAACTCCGGACCAGCAGCAACTGGAGAAAGATACGGCGCAATTACTGCATTTGGTGCAGGAGTTGAAGGTCGAAGTGGACAAAGCCGGAACCGACACGTTATCGCTGATAGCCGTCCGCAAGGCCGATGAGATTCAAAAGCTGGCAAAAAACCTCAAGGAGAGGATGAGAGAACGGGAGCAAGAGCCTGGAAACAAGCCCTGATCGGCGGTTTCCAGCACAGAAGATGTGAGGGTGGAGTGAGCAGCCTATTACAGAGGTGGGTGCGGGTGGGGCTAGTGGCCGTGGTTGGCAGCCTGGCGGTTGCGGGCCTGGGGATGGCGCCGATGCAGTATGGGGTTTCCGGGCTTCCTTCCGGGGAACCCCTAGGGCAGTTGGGTCGCCAGCGCCCGCGGGACGAAGAACAGTCCATCATGACGAGGGAAATGCAGAAAAGGCAGGAAAAGCGGCTTCTGGAGCAGCGGCAGCAGCAGGTGCTCTCCGACACCGCCAGGTTGCTGCAGTTGGCGACCGACTTGAACGCCGAAGTGGACAAACGAGAGCACGACCCGTCGCCGGTGGCCGTCATCAAAGAGGCGGAGGAGATCGGCAAGCTGGCTAAGAGGGTCAGCGAAAAAATCAAGGCGCAGTAGGGGACTGGGATACTTGCTCCACGCATCGGCGTCGCGCCTGGCGTTCTCAATGCACATCCCCACAACATCAAGTCTGAGAACGGAATAGGTGACCCATGTTCGCACCCGGTCGTCCGTTGGCACGGAGGAAATTCCCGAGCAAGATTTCCCCAGACCTTCACCAGCGTACGTAGGCCGAAGAAGACGGCCGAAGGCCCACAACGATTCTAAGCTTATTGAGAAACATTCTCCATCGCCTGGCGGCAGGTGATCACCGTGGACTCGTACATAACAGTAGGGGATTTGCTCCGAGGTTGAGGAACATCAGCTGCCATGCGAAAGGTCTATATCGGCGTCGATGTGGGCGGTACCAAGACCGCAGTCGTACTTTCTGCCCGCCCCCCGGCCAGCCTGGGACGCGTAGAGTTCGCTACGCAGCCGGAGCACGGGCCGGAGCCGGCTCTCGATCGCATCATGCAATCGGTGCGCAGCCTGCTGGCGCAGCAGGGCTTCGGCGGGGAGCAGATCGCGGCTATCGGGGTAAGCTGTGGCAGTCCGCTTGATCGGGTGAAGGGAATCATTCATGCGCCACCCAACCTCTCCACCTGGGTGGATGTACCTATCCGGCGGCTGCTCGAAGAGGCTTTCCACACCACCTGCCGGGTGGAAAATGACGCCAACGCGGGTGCTGTGGCGGAACATCGATTCGGTGCGGGCATGGGCACCGACCACATGGTCTTTCTCACCCTGGGAACGGGTTTGGGCGCCGGCATTATCGCCGCCGGCAGCTTATACCTGGGGGCCAAAGGCGACGCGGGTGAGATAGGCCACGTGCGGCTTAGCCCGACCGGGCCGGTCGGTTACCACAAGGCGGGCTCGATCGAGGGCTGGGCCAGCGGCGGCGGCATTGCGCAGCTCGCCGTGCGTATGCTGGCGCAAGCGGAAAGGCGCGGCCGTTCGAGCATGTTGCAGACGCAGTTGGCCAGGGGCGGGGTTTTGACCGCGCGCGATGTTGGCCATGCCGCGCAGTCTGGAGATGCGGTCGCGCTGAGGATCCTGCGCAGCTCTGGCGCGCGGCTCGGCCAGGCGATTGCCATGCTGATCGACGTGCTGAATCCGCAGCGCATTGTGCTCGGAGGCTTGGCCATGCGCCTGGGCGAGTCATTGCTTGCGCCCATGCGCAGAGTGATCGAACGCGAGTCTTTGCCGCAGTCGTTGCGGGCCTGTGAGATTGTTCCCGCCGCCCTGGGGGAGCAGATCGGCGATGTTGCTGCGCTCTGTGTGGCAATGGGGCTCGAAGGAAAAGGGGAGTAGTTTGTGAGTAGAACGTTTTTGCGTGATGGTCTTGCTGGCTCATCGCCGCATTTCTTAGCAGCCTAAAATGAAAACACTTCAAGGGTGAATCGGATGAGTGGAAGATTGGCGGGGAAGACCGCTGTAGTTACAGCCGCGGGACAGGGAATCGGACGGGCCACGGCGATCGCCTATGCCCAGGAAGGCGCCACCGTGTGGGCAACGGATATCAACCAGGCTGCGCTGCAATCTCTTGGCAAGGAACAGCCACAGATCGTATGCCGCGAACTCGATGTGCGCAATCTGAAGGAAATTGAGCAGCTCGCCGGCCAGCTCGCGGAGCTTGACATTTTATTCAACTGCGCCGGGTTCGTGCATCACGGGACCATACTCGACTGCAGCGAAGAGGATTGGGAATTTTCCTTCGACCTGAATGTCCGGTCTATGTATCGCACCTGTCGCGCCTTTCTGCCCGGCATGGTACGCGCCGGCCGGGGAAGTATCGTCAACATGGCTTCTATCGCGTCAAGCGTCAGAGGCGTACCGAACCGCTTTGTCTACACCAGCTCCAAGGCCGCCGTGGTTGGATTGACGAAGGCAATTGCCATCGACTTTGTGCGCCATGGTATCCGCTGCAATGCCATTTGTCCGGGAACCGTACAGTCGCCTTCGCTCGATGCGCGAATTGCCGCGCAGGGCGACGAGGAACAGGTGCGCCGAGAGTTTATCGCGCGCCAACCTATGGGACGGCTAGGCCGCCCGGAAGAGATTGCCGCGTTGGCGGTGTATCTCGCATCGGATGAGTCAAGCTTCACCACCGGCCAGACGCACGTCATCGACGGCGGTTGGAACACCTGAGACAGGGTTTGACGGGAGATAGGGTTCTAGCTCACCCAGGAATAGGAAGGAGAGGCTCCCGCCAGCCAGTCACTCAAGCGAATGTTGAAGCTGGACGAGTAAGCCACCTGGCCTTTTTTACCTGCCGATGACAACAACGTGATGACCGGTCAGAAGTCACGTCATCGACGGCGGAGGGGTTTCGAGCGGTTTCACAGTAACTGCAAGAACCGCTCCGGATTTCCTATTGCTATGCTGCACCGAGTGCATCTAGGAAATCCGGTAGTTGGGGAGCTTTGCGGAGCCGGCACTCAAGGGCTCCGCACATTGCGCCAAGTTCGGTTCTCGCACTGACACCAAAGGCGAAAGTGCGTTAGGCCTGAGCCTTTCTTGCGTTCGCCCAGCGCTTCCGCTGCGCAGCAGCGATCTTCTTACGAGCTTCCGGGCTCAGCACGCGCCTGCCTTTGACCTTCGGCGCCGCTGCACCATTGACTGAGGGAGCAGAAGCACTCCGGGTGTGACCATTTGTGGTACCTTGCAACAAAGCTTTCACCTGCTGCAGCCGTGAAATTTCACCGTTGATGTGTTCTAAGATCTCTTTAGTGTTCAATGGGTATTCTCCAGACGCAAAAAAGTCGTCACACCTAGAATATCAAACTAGATCCATCTGAGATACCTCGGGCCCCCAACCGGAAGGTTATAAAACGGATAACCGCGTCCCTAAGTGAAACTGGAAGCGTAACCGATGCAAAAGTTATAGCTCCCGCTCGAGGAGACCGGAGGTGGGACGCTCCCTCTAATCAGTCTGCTAAGGAAGGTACCCGTTTGTTCCTGAAGGCTTCACTCAACCGGCTTCGTGGCAGGTCCATTCTTGATGCCAAGGCCTCCTCAGCGGAGCAGCTCTTTCTCGCGCCGCCGTTTACCGAAGAGGTCGTTGAGGCGATTCGTCTCATTTCGACACGCCTGCCGCTAAAGGCCGACGAAGCCTCCCGAGGGCTCTGGCAGAGAGAAAGTAACGCCGCCGCGGAAGCGGAGTACGAAGCCCTGCTGCCGCTGTTTGAAAAAGTCGATAAGCCGAAGCGCGTTCTTGAGATTGGTCCCGGCTTTGGCCGATCCGTTGTCTTCTTCACCAAGAAGGGACTCTGGCCCGGTAGCGAGATCAATCTGTATGACGCCAACGGAACCAGTACCAAATACAAACAGAAATTTTATGAGCACCCTCCCAGGTGGCCGGACACTTCCTCCTTCTGTGGCAACCTCCCGCTCTTACGCGCCATGCTGGATTACAACGGCGTGGAGGAATATGAGATCTTCGATGCCGAACAATTGCCACTTGCGGCATTGCCCGGACCCTATGACCTGATCTACGGCTTTTACAGTATCGGCTTTCACTGGTCGCTCGAATTCTACCTGGACGACCTTGAGCCTTTGTTCCATGAACGCACTTTGCTGGTTTGCACGTTGAACAAGAACTTTCGTTCCTTTCCCCGGCTCGAGCAGTTTTCAACCCGCTTTCTGGAGTGTCGTGAAGTGAAGAAGAACGCCCATCCGCTTCGCCTGTTGCTGTTGAGCAAAGGCCCCCTGCCGGAGGTTGGGCGTTCCCTCGCCGAAGCCTTTCCCCGATAGAGGCTGCACGCCGCCGCTTGTTATCATGAAAGGTGTGTGCGGCCGTTACGTTCGTAAGTCAACCCGAAGAGAGATCGCGGCGTGGTTTGGCGTCGAGGATGACGAAGCCGTGGCGTGGGGCCCTAGTTACAACGTCGCGCCGCAGAGCTTCCAACCCGTCGTGCGCCTGAGCCGCCACACCGGAATGCGCGAAATCGTGCTCATGCGCTGGGGCTTGATTCCCTACTGGTCGAAGGACACGAAGATCGGCTACTCCACCATCAATGCCAAGGCTGAAACCGTGGCCACCGCCCCTGCTTTTCGTGAGGCCTTCAGGCGCCGCCGCTGTCTCGTACCCGCGGACGCATTTTATGAGTGGCAGAAGCTGGACGCCAAACACAAGCAACCATTTGCCATCGCGCTCAGCAATCGCGAGCCGTACGCTTTCGCTGGGCTGTGGGACCGATGGAAGCACCCGTCGACCCGCGAATCACTGGAGAGCTTCTCCATTATCACTATCGATGCCAACCAGGTCGTTGCCCCTTTGCACAATCGCATGCCGGTCATTCTGGAGCGCAAGCATTATGAACGCTGGCTTGGCGCCGGCGATCCGGCCCAGCCGCCGCTGGATCTGCTGCGGCCTTTTCCAGCCGAACAGATGATCGCCTGGAAGGTGGAAAGAGCGGTGGGCAACGTCCGCAACGACACCGCGCAGTTGCTTGAGCCTGGAGCGCCCACTGAGGACTGCGATGATCCAGAGCTTTTCTCACTTTGTTGACGCAGCTGTTCCGTTAAGAGAAGCTGCACACGGCAACAGTGGAAATGCACTATTACGCGGCATGCAAAAAGCCCAGTCTCAACTACTCCTGTCTGACACATCTGTTGTGTCAGATCACAGAGAGCAAAATCGGACGAAATGTTTGCTGTTGGAGGGAGGCGGTACCAGCTTTCATCGCAGGTTTTCATCGAACAACGACTGCATGGGCTCCGCCTCATTAACACGGGAAATGGTCTAACTCCTGTAGCCTCAAGCCGGATCGGGCGGGACGCATATGAGACCGCACGCACTGATGGCAGCTGGCTCCAACATCATGAACGCATAAATAAGCGTTACATACTAGATAACACAAAAGGATACCTTAACAAAGGTGGCGAAATAGTTTAGAAAGTCCATTACTTAGGACGTATCTGGAATAGTGCTTATGATTGTTGCGTGTTCCCGATTCGTGAATGATACTGCTCTCAGTTAAGTCGTAACTATTACAGAAATAGTTATGTTTGGAAGGGTCGTCTCCTCCCCGGCTGACCCCTTCCGTTATGCCTTTGGTTACTCCCCCGCAAAGAAATCGGAGATGCTATGAGTCCTCTTCGGAGACATGGCGGCGGCCGTCCCCGCTCTGCCCATTCCGTCCTAGACATTGCAGAGCGCTGGGGTATATCGGAAAAAGCCGCACGCCGGTTGGCGGCGCGAAAACTTGGCGACGACGCGATGGCTGTCCTGGTGAGCGGGATCAAACGCTACGCAGCCGCACAGCGCCATGAAATCGCCTCACAGGGAAAATACACTGGAGGGATGAGGGCCCTGGGTATGCGCAGCCGCATTCCAGCGGCCCGGATATGAGCCCCGAACAGCCTGTCCGCTCCCACGCGTGCCGGCGGCTTGTGAAAGACCGCGCTCAGCAGCGCTTCGGTCTGGAAGTGGGCAGGCACGTGCGGCAAACGCTGATCCGCCGGGTGCAGACGGGGGATGTAAAGTACGCGCGCAAAGTTACAAGCTCACGCACGGTGGTAGTGCTCGATTATGCCGACGTGGAGATGACTTTTCTCTACAGCAACGCTACCAAGGACATCGTCACCTTCCTGCCGCCCGATGCGCCGGAAACTGCCGAGTGGCGCCGATCGCAATCTGCGGCAGCGTTGGCCTTATGTCATCCCCGGCAGTGCGGGCGGGACTGGCGGCGACTGTGAGCTCGCCGCCCGCCAGCGTGGCCGCGGAGGCGGCGATCCTGGGCACGATCCCGCTGAACAACGGCCATTACCAGGAGGTGGCAGGCCGCATCGAGGCCGCGGACCTTTCCTTGGATTCGCATCGCCGCGTCTTCAGTCGCATGGGCGAGCTGCTGATCGATGGCAAGAGCGTCGACATTGTGACCTTGGCCGAGCAGTTACAGCGTAACAAGGAGTTGCCCGCGATTGGCGGAGTGGCCTACCTCGCCAGCCTGACCGAGGGTCTGCCCCGACGCCTCTCCATCGAAGAATACGTTTGCATCGTGAAGGACAAATCTCTCCTGCGGCAAACCATCGCGGAGAGCGACAGGGTAGGCGCGCTGGCTGGTGACCAATCCGGCTCCGCTGAGGAGGTGCTGGCCGAGGTCGAGTCTGCCTTCCGCTGGATTGCCGGTAGAGCGATCACCTCTGACCTGGCCTCGGTAGCCGAATATGTGAAGTGTCATTATCCGTGCATCGACAAAAGTTTTGAACAGAGCGCGAGGCTGACCGGCGTTACCTCCGGCTTCTGGTGTCTAGATCACCTGACAGCCGGCTTCCAGCCGAAGGACTTGACCATTCCGGGCGCGCGGCCTTCGATCGGAAAGACCGCGGTGTCCGGCAACATCTCCGTGCATGTTGCTACGTCGGGCAAGACGACGGCGTTTTCAGCCTGGAGATGCCCAGCAAGGCGCTCATCGACCGCATGTGCTGCGCTCTAGGCCAGGTGGACCTGCAAGCGCATCGCCATGGAAAGCTGAGTGAAGTGCAGAAGCAATACTATCTCCGCGCGCTGGCCGAGATCATCGATGCGCCTTTATACATCGACGATCAACCAGGCCAGACCGCTGCGTTGATCGAAGCCAAGGCAGCGCGGCTGCAAGCGAGTGCCGGGCTGGATCTGGTGGTCGTCGACTACCTGGGGTTGATGGCGGCTGAGCGGAAGGGAATGGAAAACCGCGAGCAAGTGGTTGCGGGAATCAGCCGTGCGATGAAGGGAATGGAGAAGCGTCTCGACGTGCCTGTGATTCTGCTATCGCAATTGATACCGCGAACTTTATAAGCGAGCGGACAGGCGGCCGATTCTCGCCGACCTCCGCGAGTCGGGCTCCATCGAGCAGGATGCGGACATGGTCCTCTTTGTGCATCGCGAGGAATACTACAATCGCGAAGACCCATCGCTGACAGGCAAGGGCGAATTAATCGTCGCCAAAGCGCGCAACGGCCCGCTGGGCACCGCACACTCTGAACTACGACGCGTGTACCTGCAAGTTTTCTAGTGAGAGGGAATGATATGTACAGGCGAGTACGGGACGCTGAATCGCGACGCCGCAAGAAAGAGGACCAGCGAAGATGTGAGTCAAGCTGCTGCGCGGATCGTGAGGGAAGCTACAAAGGATTAGGCAATAGCAATTGCTGCGCCTCTGGAAGAAAAGGATCGGGTATCGGTCTGATGTGTTCTCGCTTCATTTTGTCGAATATTGCTCTTATCTGGGGTGATCCGCCATACAATCGTCCTCTTCGTTCACCGATTGGAATCAGAAGGCCTGCATCAACGGCTGTTTTAAGATCACGACTGGCTGTCACGTCGTTTACTTCCGCAAGATTACGATAGCTGGCGTTTCGTACACGGTGGCCAATAGCTGCGTCACAAATCGCGTAGGTGACACGATCTGGAAGTCCCTGTCGAGCAATTATCTGCTCGATCTCTTGCCAAAGCATGTCGATTAGTCTTGTTCTATTGAGTAAGGTGACTGCCTGTCGAAAATGAGCCGTTAAATTGAACTGAATCCACCCTCGTGTGCTGTGTCGTGGGTGCCATGAGCCTTCCCCAGTCTTGGCGAGAACGTTGTAGTATTCCTGCGTGTTTCGTCCTAAATATTCCTCGATAGAGGAAAACTCTGATTCCAGTATTCCCTCACGCGCCAGTACAAGCGTTTGTAAACAGCGAGCCATACGCCCATTACCGTCCGAAAACGGGTGAATCATCACCAAGTTGAGATGTGCCATTGCTCCCTTAATCAGCGCATGCGGGCGTTCATCCTCGGCGTTAAGGTATTCGATCAATTCCTCGATTAGGCCAGGAACCATCTCAACCTCAGGGCCTTCATACACCACTTCGTTCCGTGCCTCATCCCTGACATAAACCGTCCCGGGCCTCCAGTTTCCTGGATTCTTCTTAAGGTCATGCTGAAGCATTATGAAATGCAGGCTGCGAATGAAGCCCTCGCTGTAGACAAAATTCGGGTCTTTCGCGAGCTGAAGGACGAAGGTCATCGCCGTGCGGTACCCCGTAACCGCAAGCCATGTCTCACGGTCTGCGTCCAGCGGGTCTTCTCCCTCGGCAGCGGCGATCGCATCTTCCGCCGTAACGTTGTAGCCCTCAATGCTGTTTGAACCACGTATGGCGCGAGCGAAAGTATTGCGCCGAAGCAACCCTCTCCATCGGCGTGGTGTCGCCAAGTTGTACTTCAGCGCTTTCCTAGCGTCTTCGATCTTGCTGATTACTTCCTTCTCGGATTGTCGAATGTCCTCCGATTTAAATAACATGAGATAAATATAGTTTATTTCAAATAAAAAGGACAATAGTATTTGCGGTTTGTCGGTTATTAATGTACTATCTTTTTAGTGACCTTCCAGCGAATCGCCACAGCAAAGCGAGTTCAAGCGATCGCGGCATTGGTTGAGGGAGCCACTCTTAGAGCAACTTGTCGAATGACTGGCGTCGCAAGGCGTACTGCGCTCAACTTGCTGCTTCGCGTCCATCGTTTTTTAGTGCAATGAAATTTGGGCGTTCTTTGGGGGTAAGGCGAAGAACGTATCGGTCGAGAAAAAACAAGAGGGTTGGGCAGTGCTTGGACCTTGAAGGCCATCGACGCAGACACAAAGCTCTGCGTTTCCTATCTGATCGGCGGTCACGCCATAGGTTGGGCAATAGACTTCATGCTGCTTGCTAAAGGAAGACAGATGGCAAACGAATCAACGTTCCCACCGGATGTTTATGGCTTCTTTTGTGGGGGAATCAATCAGGACAATGCCAATAAGCTTTGTAGCACCATGGCAGTATGCATGAACAACAATGTAGAGCATGTTCATTTGCTATTTCAATCGCTTGGCGGAAGCGTGAGCGACGGAATTTTTCTCCATAGCTTTTTCAAATCTTTGCCGATTCAGTTAACGCTGTACAACGCCGGCCGGCCAGATAATCTGTGGGCTCAACTTGACCATCATGATCTCTACCTTTCCGCTACAGAAGCCGTGCAGTTTGGCATTGCACAGGAAATCGATGAGTTCTCTCCACCCGCCGGGGCGAAGGTTTTTAACGTAGCCTGATAGCCTATCGGCACTCGGGAATAGAACTCTAGCAGCTTTTGTCAAACTGCATCACTACCCGGACCCCGCACACACCAAGCCCGCCACTCAAAACCGCCTGCCTCCCCGCCGCCCCAACCCCATCCTACCCGTGGTGCGGATCGGCGCCTCTTCACGGTCCAGCTCTTCTGCCTTCTGCTGCCAGCGGATCGCAGCGGATCCCAAATCAAGCCCACGCACTGCGTGCTGGAGCATCAACTCTCGCGGCTGCGTCGCCTGCTGAATAAAGGTGTACAGCGCGTACCGTGTCTCATCGGCAACGTCGTCCAGCGGATCGCCCGCAATCTTGCGAATGTCTCCGGGCCTTGTATCGTCATGCATGCGTGTGCGCAGGGCTTCAAAGCTCCGCGGGCACACATCGGTGATCTCGAACTCGCCCGTGCGCAGCATCCGGTAAAGCAACTGCCACCCGCCCAGCCTATCATTCGATGCCCGCTCGCAGACGATCTCCCACGGCTCCAGAACCTCGTTGATCTGGTCGGCAATGGTATGGCCGTCGCCGATCTCCTTGAAGTTGGCAGGGTCAAGATAGGCGGCCACAATGCGCCGCCTCTGCCCGTTTTCATCGGGCTTGATAAAGGCATCCACCACCATCTTTGCCAGCTCATACGCGGGCACGTGGGGCACCACCAGCTCGCCGATCTTGCGGATACGCCCTTCAGGAAACTCCGGGCCATCATCCCGCTCCAGCAGGCGCGAATCGACGCCGTGTATCTCTACCTTCTGCCGCACCTCCGCTGGACCGCGGACGTAAAGCCCCACCGAGGAAGAGGACTTCCCATAGCCATAATCGATGGAGAGGAAGTGGTTGTGCCACCACTCCACGCCGGCCTCGGCCAACGGGCGCACGATGCCTGCATGCACAAAAGGGAAGTAGGCCCCTTCGAGCGTACACCAGCAACCCTGCTCCATCGCTGCCGCTGCGCCGCCTGACATCATGTGCAGGCGCTTGGTGTAGTGGACGTCCAATAGATTGTGATCGGAAAGTTTGCCCGGGATAAAGGCAACGGAGAAGGGTATTGCGGCTCCATCGGATGGCCAGCAGCGGTCACGATAGAGTTGGGCCGGTTGCGACGAGTCGTGCCGGTTGTGCACCGGGCAGTGGCCGCGCAGAAATAACGTCTGGTGCCAGGAGGCGCCCACATTGCCGGGATTTGAAGTGAGCCTCATGCGCAGCCGCAGACTCGCGTCGGTCGAGCTCAAGCGGCCCAGGATGTTGCGTACTTGCTTTTCTGTGTGCAGCGTCGATTCGTCAAAGCCAATGAAGGAATAGCGCGGCCCCAGGTACTTCCACACGTCGTCGTCCGTCTTCATGTAAGCGAAGCGGATCGTCGCCCCCGAAGGAAAGCTCCACGTCCATTTAGGAGAACCGACGAAGACGCCGCCCAGGGGCGCGTAGAGCCGTCGTGTCTTGTCGACGATGTCCGTCATCTCCACGAAGGAGGAGCGGAAAACAATGGCGCGCAGGTTGGGGTTTTCGTATTCCTGCACCGCGTCCATCAACATGGTCTCGGTTTTGAGCGACCCGGCAGAACCTCCGAAGAGCAGGATGTCCGCTTCCGAATCGAGTGCTGCTTGTTGCGCGGCCGTGGCTGGCATCCAGCGATAGACAGTCTCCTCATCAAATGTGGTCATGACGGTCTATCGACAGGGCAAAGATGGTTTGTTCTTGCAGCAAAGCCAGGTGGGGCACCCGTCCGGTTTGCCATGCCAACCGTCCCTGCCCTTCCACGCCGTCAGGACCGGTTTCTTAACACCCTCGTCGGCGTACGTGGGATAAATCAAGTTTTTTCCGATTGACTTTCCCCTCGGGACCTGTTCATCCATCCCGCCTGGTAAACATCCAGCGTGCGTACGCGCTTATGCTTCTCAACTGGAACCAGAGGCAGC
Organism: Acidobacteriaceae bacterium; assembly: GCA_003152195.1. Classification (GTDB taxonomy): domain Bacteria; phylum Acidobacteriota; class Terriglobia; order Terriglobales; family Acidobacteriaceae; genus PALSA-350. Next base: position 66,815 of record PLZN01000357.1, on the reverse strand, counting down.
TGCTCACAAATCGAATCGAGCGCCTTGATCTGCCCCGTGATGTTTCCTTTGGTCTCCTCCGGATCCAGGTTGGCCAACTCCCAATACCTGCCCAGGATCTGATCGCGGCCGACCTCCGGCCAGGGCACGGGACGACCCTTGCCCACTTCCTCCTCGGTTTCCTCCCAAAGAGGGGCCTGGTTTCCTGCTGACCTGGGCTGCTTGCTCATCTTGAAGAGTCCTTATCTGGAATTTCTTTGTTGGACGGACCTTGGGGGGTACGGCGAGGTGGCAGCATCTCGCTTTGCCAAGCTATTTGTGTAATATTTGCTTTCATGGGAAGCAAAGACAAAGGCAAGCGCGAAACGAAGAAGGCACCTAAACCTAAGCCCAAAGTAGAGCCTGGACGCAAGCGCGGGGAAGACACCCGCCTCGGTGGGCCGCCCCCGAAGGTATGACCGCGAAGGGCTGATCGCAAACAAATTCTATTGCAGCGGCTCGCCGTCAACGCGACGCAGAGGGCCGCGCCCGATTTACCGGGGCGCGCAGATCTTTCCTCCGCAGGGTAACGTTACGTCCGTCTTCCGTGCGCACGCGCGCGATTCGCATGTTCGGATCCACGTAGACAACTCTTGCCGGAGTGCCGTCGGTCAACCTTACCCTGGAGCCCTTAACCACTCCATCCGCCCAGGAATTTCCAGGCGCGGTAATGACCGCGCTGCTAACTCCATTTCTGGAGTTGAATCGGTCCATGGCCGCATCGTTGATTGCCCGCGCGGCTGCCCTCACCTGGCCGGCGCTCTTACCCGCGAGCTCCGCATTGCGCGCTTTTTTGTAGTCGTGGTGTTCCTGCTGGTTTGCCTCGAAGACTTCTCGCGGGACGATCTGTAGTTCCTCCGATGCCCCATTGGGCATCTGCACCTGGAGGGAGTAGCTGCGATAGCGATATTCAGGATCGCCGAGGGCGAAGTTGTCCTGCTGCCGCAACACGGGAAAATGCTGCTTCACGGCGGCCACCACCGCATTCTTCGCCTGCGGCGAATCGACCGCGACCTGTGCTGCGCCGTAGTCGCTTACCGTCTCTGCCGGCTGCCCCTGCCCGGAAATTTTCTCCGCCAGGCGTGCGGGCTTCTTGGCATCGCGGGTCGCCGCCAGTGTCGCACCTGGGATATCCCTGAGCACCTTTTCCAGCCTTGACTTGTATGCCGGCATCGCAGCGGTGGCCAGCGCCTGGTTGATCGCGGGGTTATCCGTTGGCTGCACGATCTTGCGGCCAGAATTGAGTTCGATGGCGCCCTCCACCTGCGGGCGCACAATGAGTTGTTGCATCTGCGGCAACAGGCGTGGCTCGCGCGCTGTTCTGCGTGCCGCGACCTCTGCCTGCGCACCGATCGTGTGCGTTACGGTGGGTTCGAACCCCAATTCGGCAAGCGAGCAAAAGTTCCTTCGCTCCGGAGAAGCAATGGCCTCAAAGCCAAGCATATGGAGTGGATGTGCCGCCATGGTTGCTTTCATAGAAGGTTGCCTGGGAGTTAAGTGCTTAGTTAGATTACTGACGTACTTGGGTAGCAAACCTCTCGCTTTAGGCCGTGTTAGCACTGTATGAAAGGTACTTGTACGGAGGGAACGATGAAGACGAAATGGATAGCTAGTTTGATCTTGGCTTCTGCACTTACGGCTCCGGCCTTTGCAGGCGTTGGTGTATATATCGGCGTTGCGCCACCACCGATTCGCTATGAGGTGCGCCCTCCTCTACCAGGTCCGGGCTACGCTTGGGTCGATGGATATTGGAACCCCGTAGGGGGAAGGTATGTGTGGGTCCCGGGAGTTTGGCGGAGACCGCCTTACGCGGGAGCATATTGGAACCACCCGCACTATGATCACTACCAGCAGGGCTGGGCCCTCCATGAGGGTCACTGGGACCATGAAGATCACGGCGACCACCACGATTGGGATCATCATGATGGGGATCACCGGTAGTCCGCAGCCAGAAGTGTCTTGTCACGGAGGCCCGACCTAGGCGTCGGGCCTCGCGCATTCAGGTCGCCACCTTCTCCGTTTACCCCTCATCCAACACTTCGAGATTCCTATCTATCTGCTGAGCCAGTCGAAGGTTAGCCTTTGGTAGATAACCCACCTGGCCTTGTGAAGAAACCTTCACATACTGGGGATCGCCGCTTCGGTCAGGTGTCGCCACGGGTGCCGCCGCATTCAGGAAGTATCCTGCCAGGCCGCTGCGCACCGGCGTACTCTGCTCTGGTGTTGCCGGCTTGACCTCATCGTAAGCAGGAGCCCGCGACGGAGTCGCCTGCGAGGGCGGCTTTGCCAGGTTGCCGGTCAGCGGAGTGGATTCTCCCGGGCCGCTCACGGGAGCGTGGTTGGGCGGTGGCAGCACCAGGCTCTGCGCCTCCGCCGGCGACAGGATCTTTCGGAGTAGCCTGCTTGCTTCCTCTTCACCGGAAACAAAAGTGCTGTAATCCTGATCGTTGGCCATCGCTATAGTTTTCCTGCAGCCTTGCCCAGGTTGCCGGCAACGCTGTTGCCAACTTCATCCCAGAAGCTGGGCGTTTGTGCCGCGTGGGCTTCGTCGCCCAAATCGGTTTCAGCCGCATTCGAAGATGTGCCGTAGAGCGCCTGGTTCGCTTGGATAGGCAACGCGGATGCGCCCAGCGCCGTTTGGTTGTAGCCGGCCTCGCCGGCGATGCGCTTCTGCTGAGCATTGGCTAAGTCGCTGGATAAGTCACGCGTGCTCTGCTGCGCTTCGGCAGCCGCCGTCGCCGCATCGGCGGCGCTGTTCTGGCCCGTTCGCCGGGCCTGCGATTGCAGCGCACCCTGGAGCGAGTTCGCGCCCGCATCGGATACATTCGCCAGGCCAGTGTTGATGGTCTGGTCGTACTCGCCTCCCTTTGTATAGGGATTGCCGGAGACGAAATTTGCCAGCTGGTTGTTGTAGTTGCCGATGGCATTGTCCGTCGAGCCGAAGGCCGATTGCGCGTTGCCAAAGTTGGTTGCGTTCTCGTCCGACCCCGTGTTGAATGCTTGCGTGGATTGGCCTCTGCTCATCCCGATCTCCTGTGGAGGTTGGTGGTGCTGGTACGTTTCATGCGCCTTTCCTTAATGAAAGGCTCGCACGCGGATCTGTCCAGGTGCTGCGTGGCAGGAGATCGGGATCATGCTTTCCCCCTCAGGTCCTTGGCGAAATGGGCTAACTCGCGATCGACACAAACGAACCCCGCCCGCCGCAATGGTTTCTGGATCATTGGCTTGAGTTGCCGGGGCACGAAGCACTCCAACCAGCGAAAACCATGCAGCTTCAAAACGTAACTAAGCCCATCGATCTCCCGGCGGCAGAACGCGGTCGCCTTGGGGTCGCATCCGACAAAGCGCAACTCCGCGATCGTTTCCACGTAGATACAGTTCCTGACCGTTCCGCTCGCTTCCACACCCACCAGGGCGATGGCGATCGAGCGCCCGAACAGGTCAGGCAATTCGTAATTGGTTCCCTGCGCGGCCTGATGCTCCAGGTGCAATCGCTGAATCGCCGGCCAGTCTTCCCGGGTCGCTTGACGCAGCGTGATGCGCCTCATCTCACTCTTAGCCCATGCTTGCCGGCATAGGTAAGCATCTGCCGCTGCGACGTATTCAGCGCCTCGTTCACGCCGGCGATAGCGGCCGCCGGGTCCAGGGCTTCGAGGTTGTCCTTGGGATGGACCGCTCCGCATGCCGGGCAGCAGTCTAGGCCAATGGCAATCTGTATCAGGTGCCGATGGCCCCGCTCGTCGCGCAGCTCGATCACATGAAAGCCGCTCGCCATGTCCACATACTGCTCGTGCAGGCTATACATCCGCGTAGAGCCTCCCCCCGTTGTTGCCGGTTGCTCCGCCACCGCCGGCGGCGCCGCCGCTCACTCCGCCGGAGGCGGTCACCGTGGGTGTGCTGGAGTAGCCGCTGCCCGCGCTTCCTGGGTTGACTTGCGTCACCGCGCCGGCCGACACCACCGCCGTAGCGGTCGCGCCGCTGCCGGAGCTATCCGTAATGGTCAACGCGGGTGCCGCCGTGAGCCCGTTGCCAGGGTTGATGATCTGGTAGGCGACGATCGCGCCCCCGGTCACTACGGCATGAATCACCGGCAGCACCAGGCCGCTCCCGTTGGCAATGACCGATATCTTTCCCACTGGCACCCAGGCATCAGGAAACGTCTGCGCCAGTTGTGGCTTGAGCTGATACTTCTGCCCATCCCACACCACGAACCCATTGGTCGCGTAAGCGACATTCATAATGGATCCCGAGGCAATCACCTGGGAACTGCTGCCCAGTATCGAGGTCCACGAACTGCCGACCCCACCTGAGCCGTAGATGCGCACCGTTGCCGTGCTGCCATTGGCGACCGAGTCCACGGTCGCGTAGTTCGACTGGTTGAGGGAGAGATTGCTCGCCGTCGCCGCTGAGCTCATCAAGCCGGAGCTGACTGCTCCCGGCTGAGCGATATAGCTGGTCCAGTTTTGCTGGTTATAGCTCGAGCGCAGCCGCCAGTAGAGGGTCACACCCGGGTTAGGGAAGACGTAACTCGTATTTGTGCTGACTGGGTAAGTTGCTACTCCCGAGACAAAGTTGGCCACCGGAGAGCTTGATATCTCCTGGTAGATAGGCGCGTTGGTCGCGTTGCGCGGCGCGGCGGCTCCCGAGGCGTTCTGCGGCGTGGCGATGGAGACGGTGAAGCTCCCATTCGCCCCGCTCACTGCAAGCTGCGAAGGCGCCGGTGGTGAGGTAAAGGCGGTCGCGGTCGCGTCTATCTTCTGCAGCGGTACAGTGCCCGTCTGCGCGTAGAGGGATTGCAGCGCCAGATGAATGCCGGTCAGGGTCTCCCGCAAATCGCTGTTTCCCCTGGCCGCGGAGTTGATCTGCGCCAGGTTAACCTTAAGCGCCATCGCCGCTCCTGCCCGTGTAGAGCGGGCGCGTAAACAGGCTGCAATACTTGAGCGCAAACCAGGCGTTCGCGATCGCTCCGTTGGTGAAGCGCATGCGAAAGCGCTCATTCTGTCCCCTCGCGCCGCCGTCGTAGCCTCTCCAATTTTCCGGCGTCAGCGGGAAGGGCGCCAATTTGATCTCGGCGCTGCCCCCGGAGTTCTGAGAGTTCGCATAGCTTCTCGCCACCATGACGGATACGCTCATCGAACCCTGGCCCAGCGCATTGATGCTGACGCCGCCCAGCATGGAGACATCCATCAAGTCCTGCGTGCTGGTGGTCTCGTACTGGCAGGTGATCCCGCGGCCGTTGTCGTTATAAACGCCGGTCGCAATCATCTGCACCGTCCCATCGGGCGACGAGGAGGCGATCAGCAGCTGAGACTGCCGCAGGGATCCAAACGGCGAGGCACTCCCGGGCAACTGGCGCTCACAGCGCACGGCCATTGATCCGGCCACATCATCCAGGCTCCACTTGCGTGCCGCGCCCATGGCGACCTCTCGACCCGCATACTGGCTGAAGTGGATGGGCCCCGACATGCCCTCCATGTAGTTCATGGTCAGTGTCTGGTTGGGCACCGTCGCGCTGCCCACCGGGATGCCAATCCGGATCTCCTTGTTCTCTTCATCCACGCAGCACCAGATCACATGCTGGTAATCCCAGTTGATGGTCTGCCACAGGGTAGGGATCTCCTTGGTCATGAGCTTAGGCTGCGCTTCACTGGGCGTGTAGGCGTATGCGCCGCTGCGATGCACGAAGAACAGGAACTCGTTGGTGACGCAAACCGCTCGCGGCCCACATGGCCCTACGCCCTCCCATCGCTGCTGCACCGACCAGGTGGAAGGATCGGTCGCCGTGGGCGAGATGGTGAAGCCGGAGCGCTCTTTCAGCGAGAAGAGCGTTCCCTGAAATTCGCGGGCGCAGATGCATCGCTGTCCATTGCCGTTCGCTACCTGGATCGGGCTGGTGTCGCCATAGTAGGACTCCGAGTCCGCGGCCAGCGAGATGTAGTGGCCCGATCCGTATCCATCCACCCCACTCAGCACCACGCGATCGTTCGATGGCGAATAGTACACATCCACCGCCGCCGGAGGAACCACGCAGCGCAGCCGATCCGTCATGTCGGTCGAGGTCTCTGCCTCCAGAAACTCATCGGTGAAGTTGAAGAATGCCGTCGATGTCGTGTTGTCGCCGATCACCGTCGCCGCCATGGCGATGCCGGCGCTCACCGTTGCCGAGGGAATGTAAAAGAATGGGCCGACATTCGTGCCGTCCGCGACCGTGAATCCAATCGTGCGGTTGATGATGTTGCTTGGTCCAATCGGAATGTTGGCCATGTACAGTTCGTAGCCCGGTACATCCACGCTGACGGAGGTGAAGGCCGGAACCGTGCCGCTCAGGTTTCCGTTGCGGTTGGTGAAAGCGATGCTGGCATAGCGAAGGCCCGGGCTCGCGTCTGCTGCGATATTGCCCGCAGCCCCTGAGCTGTTGGCCACTGGAGGAGCCGGCCCGCTCGCGGCCGCAGTCATCGTGGCGGTTGTCAGCGGCTGAAATGATCCCACGAACGCATAGCTGTCGGTGGCAGGTGCGGGCGCTCCGGTGGCAACGTCGGCTTCATAAAGGTTCACACCCGTGATCGGGTACAGCGTGGAGGGAATGGGAACCTGCACTGCGTCATCGAGGATAGTGTTGATCAGCGTTCCGGCAACCGACGGCAGCGTCTCCCCCGATGCATTGGTGAAGGTGGCAATCACGTAGACATCGCGTCCTGCTGCCCAGCTGCCCGAGCCCGATGCGCGTTCGATGGTAGGTGCTGGTGGGGGCTGCAATCCACCCGGAGTAACCCGAGCCGTGTTTGAGGATGGCGGCGCAACCCCAGCAGCCGTTGTCGTCACCGTGACCGTAGCGCCAAGCGCAAAAGTTCCTACCTCGGCAAAGCTCGCCGAAGAGGGCGCTGCGCCGCCCGTGGCAACGTCCGCCTCGTACACGTTGACGGAGGTGGGCCGATACGCCGCAGCCAGCCCACGAATCCACCCCGCCAGGCTGGATAAGGTTGGCGCCGTGAACTTTGCGGCGTCATTCAAATTCGTGTTGACCAGGATGCCCGGAGCCGAGGCAATCGACTCTCCCTGCGCGTTGACGTAGGTCATCTCCAGGTAGACATCGCGGCCCGCGGCGAAAGCTCCGCCGCTTGCCACCCTGCTGGGCTGCGGGGAATTGGGCGCGGGCAGCCTGTTTACCAGCACCGGGGTCAGCTCTTCCCAGATTACCCCACCATCCGTAACCGTCGCGTTTTCCGTGAGCGGCCAAACTGGTTCTGAGGCGGACGTGGTCCCCGCCACGCTGCATCGGTAGAGGTGTCCATTCCCACCCGCGGCATTCGGTTGCACGTGCTCGCCCACGACATATGCCGTGGACGGGAGCCAGGAGGCGCCGAGAGGTTTCTGCCCGTACGGGTCCAGATCCTCCGTGCTCAGCCCATAGACGTTGATGGGAGCCGACGGCGTCTTCAGGTCCGAGTACGCGATCAGGGCTCTGTTATAAGCCTCGGTCACGATCGCGTGCGCGTTCGCCGGCTGGCTCACCAGCGGCCCTTGCACACGCACCAGCCTCCCGCTGCCTGTCGGCCTCTCGACCAGCAGATAGCCGTCTGTATCGAAGACCATCGGTACCTGGAAGAGTGTCTCGCCGGGATTCTCCGGGGTATAAATCAAAGAAGCCAGGCCGGAGATAGGGACCTGGTTTGGCCCCTGCATGACCGTCTGCAGGCCGTACCGCGTGGCCACGGTCGTAAGCTGAAATCTGCAGTTCCTGCAGACAGCCGCAACGCCCATAGGCAGCACGGTCGGATCGTCATTGTCTACGAGCCCACCAAAGCGAGTGAACTCGTGCGGGATGAAGCCTTCAAAGTTCATCGAGTGTCCTGTCGCTCAAATGCGCACACCAATTTGTCATCCCGGCCGGAGCGAATCGTAGTGGAAGGACCTGCGGTTTCAGCTCTTAGACGCGCCGCTTCTGCATGGTGAGAATCACGTTGCCGCTTGTGACAGCCGTGTTGTACGCTCCGGAGACGATCGATCCGCCCGGTGCATACACGTTAATAAGGAATGCATTCACGGTCGAGCCCGAAACCTTCGGCTGCACATAATACCCGCCGATATCCTCCAGATAAACCGACGGGCCCAAGGACAGCGGAAGCTCGAAGACGCCCTCGACATCGAGGCCGTTCGGATTGGTCAGTGTCGCTAAGTTGAGCGGATCTCCGCCGGTGGTGAAACTACCGCTAAAGGTAAGCTGGATGAAGACGGTAAAGTTACGCTCTCCCGCCGCACCTGTGTAATCGATGATTGCTCCTGAAACTGCCATGGTTTCTCCTTAGTAAGAAATGGAATAATTACTGTCCATAAGATCCACGCCGCCGGGTCTGTCTTCCGGCGCGGCGTACCTGGCCCTGTTCGGCGCGGACGAGCTGCTCCATAATTTCGTCCATACCCTCCAGAGCTTTTTGTTCATACTGTCTCGTCCACGCATCGTTGCCGCGTACCGTGGCAATCAGTGCTGCGGTGCCGTAGGCGACGACGTAGCCAATGCGCGGATGTGAGATCAGCACGCTCTCATCGCTGGTCAGCGGTTGCGGCCCAAATTCGCCCCGGACGCGAAGGTCAACGGCGATGGAAGAATTCGTAAGCCAGATCACTTCGCTGCGGAACTCCCATCCGGCGATGCCCTCGCGCGGCTGCAGATCGGGAAGGACTTCGTAATTGGTCACCAGCCGGTAATAGGAAGGGTCATCCCCAGCCGGCTTCCAATCGATGCGCAATGGCCGGTCAGTCAGGGCGGCCAGGGGGCCGGAGCCCGTTTGATAGGGCCCCAGGTTTGGCGTACCCGGAGCAAGACCAGGCACCTCAACCACGGCGATATCCCACGAGGATTGCGTCGACGCGAGTTGTGAGTTGGCATCGTCATACACTTCACTAATCAAGGGCACGACGAAGTCATCGGTGAGATACGATCCCTGGGGATCGTCCAGCAGATTCCGCACCCGCGCCTTTACCTGGCCCAGAGTCCAGCTCACGGCGCGCCTGCCTTGCCCTTCGCCTTATCGCGCTCCGCCTTGATCTGGTTCACCGTCTTCCACTCTTCCGCTGTCAGGCGATCCATCTCCACCGCGCCGTAGGCGATACGCGTGTTCTTGTAGGCTTGAATCACATTGAAGATGTGACCGCAGTTCACGCACAGAATGGCGCCGGCCTTGGGCGTCGCCGCGCAGCTCGGGCATGGCTCCGGCTGCTTGTCGGTGAGCGTGTTGGCCTGCATGACCCAGCGCGGCAACTCGGGAATCAGCCCTTCCTCCACCGCGAGCCGCGCCATATCGCGGTGGGTGTCGTTCACGTTCATGCGCTGCGAGTCGTTCTCGTACCAGGCATTGGCTGATTGCAGCCGGTTCAGAATGGACGAGTTACGTTTCTTCCGGATGGCTGCCAGCGTCTCGTGGAAGTCGCGCTCGCGAACCTCCACGTAAAACTCTCCCCGCTCGTTGTAGGCAACTTCGGGAACACGGATCATCGCGCCTTTCTTGAAGCTGGCCGGGTCGTGATCGCCGACATAGCAGAGCACCCCGCCGAAGCCGCCGTCCTGCTGTACGTATTCGCGAATGTATTCAGCCGCCAGCACCAGCGGAATCGCCGGTACCGGCTCCATCTGCATCATGTTCTGCGCATCGTAGCCCAGGTCCTTATGGCCCCAACGCGTCTCCCGGATCAGGTGGATGGTGTAAGGCTTGCCCGGAGGGCACGGGGCAATCTCCTCCGGGAAAAAGACACCGCCGTTGATCTTTAAGGAAAAGGGGTTCAAGTTGAGGATGGTGACGGGCTTATCGGCTTCCGCCTGTTTAAGCAGCCGCTGAATCTCGGCATATCGTTTGACCGTCCAGCGCTGGCCGGGGTCACGGAACTTACCGGGATCCTTGCCCAGCAGTGCCTCCGCGTTCGCCCGCTGCATTTCGGGAGTAATAACAACTGTCGCCATCGATCAAGCTCCTTGAGTGTCTTGGTTAAGTAAAGAATTGTCATCCCCGCCCTAGAGAATCCCGATATGCTCGTTAGCATTCCCGGTGCGGCGTGCCAGATCCTGTCTCCAACGGCTGGCGGCGAGGCTACTGCTGTGCAAGGGCGAGATATGATCGCGCATCATGGCGTCATACTCGATCTTCCGTTTCGCCTCAGCCTGTTCTTCCTCATACTGAAACCGCAGTAAGTACTCTTGTGCCCTGGACTCTGCGCTTCCGCGGCGGTTGTTGATGTCCGCACTGTACTGCGCAATCAAATCCTGCAGCGTATCGGTCGTGGGCGCCTTGGGCCACGGTCCAAAGATCATCTCGTAGTCACCACATTCGGGATACGGACCCAGCATCGGAGTAAACCCGTCGACTGCCTTGTACGAATACCACTCTGCCTGCGTGCCATAACTCGATGCAGGGAACCACCTCTCCAGCACCCACCCTGGGGCGTGGGGATACTTCTTCACCTCGCGCATCTCGGTGACCACGCGGATCGGACGGTTGTCATGGCGAGAGAAGTTACAGCCCGGAGCATCTGGGTTGGCCTCAAAGTTCAATCCGCCCTTCTCCGCGGTGGAGAGCCCTGGAGCCCAATCCCGGTAAACGCCCGACTCTTTTACCAGCCGGTCGCTGCCAACGAGCAGTCTCCATCGCGGCTTACCGAACGGATTTGTGCCACCGTAGGAAGTAAGAAACCGCTGTGTAGCTCTGGGGACGATATGGCTCATAACGGGCCGCCACTGTGCGTGAAGGCTGCCGTCTTCCGGCCGTACCAGTTTGCTGACATCGACGCGTCCGTGCTCTCCAGGTGGTACCCCACAACCTCAGGGATCAACCCGCGCTTCGCCCGTGGCCACGTCTTGGCAAACACCATGTCGCCGCGGCCCGCGTCGGTATGCGCAACCGGGTATTCGCAAACGCAGGAGACCGTCGGGCACCACATCTGAAAAAATCCGATGGGAATATAGCCCCCGCCGTCCTTGCTGGTGACGCGCGTGCCCAGGGGAAAAGCGTTCAGGTGAACGTAGGCATCGCATTCATGCTGGAGTGAGGGCATCTCCAGAAAGCTGTCCCACCGTGCATAACCCTTCACGCAAAACCGGTCGATGCCATAGATCATGCTCGGGTCGAGGTTGGCATTCTGCAGCAACAAGCGCGTCTGCGGTGGCAGCCAGATATCCGCATCAAGATGGACCACCCACGCATCCCGGTCGAGCCGGCTTAGGCCCTCATTGATGCCTGCTCCCTTGCAGAACCGGTCCCAGCGCGAATTGAGCGCATCGGTCTTAATGCACTCGACGTGATGAAACTCGCAAATACGCTGGGTATCGCGATCTTCCGCGGAGGTGACCACCACGATGCGGTCGAACAAATGTTTGTTGGCCGGCAGCGTACAGCGTAAGAAATCGGAGTAGCGGTCGCACACCAACACTGCTTCCATCTTGAAGTGAGGGTCGGGCAAGTTCGCCGTGCCACCGGGGCAAGGGCCGTCATAAGACATCGCTGATCTCTCCATGCATTCTGTCCATAAGCGGAACCATCGGTTCCACAAATCCCAACGTCAAGGTATTAAGACCAAAAACAAAGGGCTGAGAAATTGATCTCAGCCCTTCCCTAAGTGCACTTACTTTCTGGTTAGTTGTAGACAGGTACCTTCAGCCCGGTAACCGAGCTGATAGCCTGGGGATTATCAACCGCGTATTGTCGCGCGTCGACGTAGTAGCATCCTTCGTTCGCCGTCGGGTTACCCGACGCCGGATCGTAGATCTGAAACACCCACTGACCGCTGCGGTTCTTGAACCAGAACGGCGCCTTACCCCACACCACCTTGAGCCATGAACCGAACTCCATGAAGTCGATGCGTGTCTGGTCGGCGTGGATGTTCCGCATCACCTCGCGTCCGGCGATGGTGAACTGGCCTACGTTCGCGGTGAGTCCGTCAAAGCCGGGCATCTTGCCGTTGGTCATCAAGATCTCCTGCTTGGCGAAGCCCATCTCCTCGTAGGCCTGGATCTGGGAGGGATGCGCATGCCATACCTGCGACTTGAGCGCATCCGTGCCCAGCGACTGCTCCACGCGGCTGAGCGCCGCGCGCAGCATGGGAAGCGACAGCGGAGCGCCGCCGGCAGCCACACCGTTCGCCACCACGTAATTCTGCGTCCGGTTGATGCCGAGATAGGTGCCCGTGGTAGAGGTGTTGTGAAAATACGGAATACCGTAGAGAAACACCGGGGTCGTCGCCGCCACGCCCGCGACCATGATGAAGTCGCCAGAGGTGGTGCCCGCGGGAACCGCGTCCACGGTAATGGACTGGGCCGAGCCGAGCTTGTTGTTGACGTTGGTGATGTAGCAGGTGCCGCGCAGGGTGTAGGTGTTGGACATCACCTGTACCTGCTGACCCTGCGACACCAGGCGTGCGCCCCATGGTTGTGAGGTCAGGATAATCGGGTTGGCGCCGCCACCGGTGTACGTGGGATCCACCTGGCCGATTTTCCCATCGCCCGCCTGCTGCAGGAACTGGTCCCGGTTCTTCGCCATCTGGACAGCGACGTCCGCCAGCGTCTTAGTGACCGGGTTCTCTGAGACCACCTTCGGTCCGCCTTCGCCGATGATGTCCACCAGCCGCGAATACTCAACCGGGATAACGGTCGCCAGCGGAGTCAGCGTCCCCTGATCCCACTGCGAGAAATTGCCGGCAGGGAGAATGCCGCCGTCCAGGTTGAACAGCGCGACGTTGCCGGGAAACGCGGTCTGGAAGCGCAGGCGAAAGCTGCGCAGCGAGACCGGGGTGATGGAGCCGCGCTCTGAGATGCGGGAGTCGAGCTTGGCCTCCTTTTCGATGAGCAGCTTGATGACCTCGTTCAAGGCCTCAAGCTGCAGCTGTTGTGTGGTGGATGCTGTGCCGATGATGTTCGACATGAAATTGATTCCTTATCTGCGGCGTGGACGCCGCGCGAATGCTGATCCCTCACCGAGATGTCATCAGCTGCAGAACGCGAGGAAGAATCAGCTCCCTCGCCACTTTGTCGAAGGGCTTACCCGGATTGGCGCGATGCCACTCCGCCTGCGCGTGGTCGAAGGCTGCGCTGGAGGTCATCGTTGCGCTGCCACCGCTGGCCGGCCCGGTTGATCCCTTCGGCTCGGTCTTCTTTGTGCTGTCGATCTGGGCGTCTACCTTGGCGCGTTTGGCTGCTGAGGCATTGGCGATCTGCACCCCTGCCTCACGCAGCTCCTCTCGCGCCACGTCGGGGAGATACTGCTGCACGGCCCGGTCAATGGCCGCGAGTCTGCGTTGGCGTGACGCATCGCCGATGGGGAGCCGCTGCAATGAATGCATCTGACCCTGCAGCGCCGGGTTGGCCTGAATCTTGCGAATCAGCTTAGCGCCGATGGCTTTGGGGAGAATGTTCTTCAAGTAGGGACTGACGACGCCGCCCTGCTTCTCCACGTTGGCGATGATCCCGCTGATGCCGTCGTGGATCCGCGTTTGGGCTTCCGTCTGCAAACCGTTTTCGAAGGACCGTCTCTCCTCCACCTTCTCGCCGTGCTGGCGCTCATTCAATGCGCGTTCTCTCCGGTCCAGTTCATCTGCCTTGCGTCGCAGCGCCTCTGGTTGGGCCTCTATCGCGGGGGAAGTAGCCGCGGATTCTTCCCTGAGGACCTCCAGTGCATCGTTCACGCGTTGGTCGCGTGTGCGTTCCTCCTCAGAGCGATACTGGTTCGCCTTGAGGCGTGCGGTTACATCCTGTGCGCGGTGTTCGAGATCCAGTCCCACCACGTTGTCGACAAATCCAAAAAAGTCTTCGCCGATGACCGGCTTGCCATTCTGCATGACCACGTTGCCGTCGGCGTCGCGCTCATAGGAGAGCTCAGCGATCTTGCTGAGCGAGGCCATCGTGCCTTCGCGGGTGATCGACCCGAGAAAGGTTTCGCGCACGTCCATCCAGGTGGACGAATAGTCCTGGGCCGCCCTCGCCGAATCCAGGTCGGGAAAGATTGCGCGGTACGGTTTCAGCTCCGCTGCTTCGCGTGCTGTCTTGTAGAGCTGACCTTTCAGCCGGGCGTCCGCCTCGAGCAACTTGCCAAACTCGGGGTTGTCGGTGACCATCTGGCTCAGAACCTCGGGCGTAACGATGGCCTCCAGTTCCAGCTGAAAGTCCTCGTCTTCCGGCGCATCTGTATCGGTGACGGCTACAGGGGCCGGAGCCTCGTCCGTGACAAACTCGGTTGCGATAACCAGCTCATCGCTCAAAGCAGGCTGCTCCGCAGCCGCAGGAATCGCGGCCAGCTTTTCTTTAAGCAGCGCCGCCGCATAATCTTCGCGAATAGGAAACCTGCCCGGATCAACCGTAGAGGCCGGAACCGATCCCCCAAAGGAAGGAGTGGAAGGCGTAGACGCCGGAGCCGATATAGGGGCTGGAGTGGGCGCAGAAATAGGTGCCGCCGCCGGAGCGGGAGCCACAATAGTAGCTTCAGTCATGGTTGGATCTGCTTTCTGATGGTCTAGGCTATCCTGCCAGCGAATCATGGGGTGCCCCATATCTCGCTCGTTGTTTGCGAGATGTGGGAAACGTCGCGTTCAACCCGCAGCTGTCCGCCGCTACGGCAAACTAATTTAGTTAAAATAGAACGGGTGCCCCACGTTCGCCTCAGCGTACGTGGGATAAATTCGGATGGTTTCCGTTGCTTTATACGAGAGGGTGTAACCGCTGCTTGCCCACTAACCCGACAGCTTATCCGCCAATTTAATCAGCGCGTTCGCTGCCTGCACCTGGCCCTGAATATTCTCCGAGGTTGCCTCAGGTGAAAGATGCATCAGCCCTCCCATCGTGTTCACCACATCATCGATCTCATGGGGAGGGATCTCCTGCGGCCTCGCCTGCTTCAACGAACCCGCCTGCGCCACCACTGCCTTCTGCTGTGCCATCTCCGCCATCTGCTGAGTCTCGAGGGCAACCGCAGCCGTGAAGTACGCCAGCAGATTCTGCCACCCCGCGGGGTTATCATCGGGAATATCTGAATTCTCCTGGCAATACTGCCGCACAACCTGCTTCAGCACCGTGAAGTCGTCGATAGCCTTATCCGGAAGAATCGTCGGCCTCACCTGCCCGGTCGGCCGTCCCGTGCGCGGGTCAACCACGGGCACCGCCTCCGCCTCCAACAGCCGCTCGATAATCTGCAACACCTTCGAACGCATCGCCGCGCCCGGAACCACCATATTCGGAACCCCCAACGCCGTGGCCGCCTGCTCCTGGTTCGTTGGATCGTCGAAGATCGCCTGCGCCAGAGGATTGCTCGCCGCCGCCTGCATCAAATCCATCCACCGCTGCCGTAGCTCCGCCGCGGTAACCGGAAGCCCCTGGTCGGTATCGGCATACGCATGCACGCTGCCCTGCAAATCGTCGAGCCGGATGTAATCATTGCGAAACTCCGAGCCTCGCTCCACAAGGACCTGCCTCATATCAGCGGTCAGATTGTCCTTGGCGCAATTCACCGCCAGCTCATCAGCCTTCGCGTGCTCCTCTTTCAGGTTCTCCCAATAAATGTTCAGCTTGCCCAGCGCCGAATTCAATTGCTGCTGCTGCCCGCCAAAGGTCTCGACCGACGGGTCGCCCGCGCCGCCATACACCTGCGGAGGAATGCCGGCAAACATCTGCGCGTTGTAGGCCAGCTTATCCAGGTAGCTGAAGGCTTCTTCATGCATCTGGAACTGGAACTGGTAGAGCGCATCGGCCATGCGCACCGCGCCCGGGGCCCCTGTCCGCTTCAGCTTCACCAGGTTCAGAACCCCGGGCAGCATCGGCTTGCCCTGCATCGACTTGGTGTCGATCAGGTCCGCATTGGCCAGCGTCACTCCCGACGAGCAGCGGTCCATGAACTCGTGCAGGATGTTGGCCATATCGTTGTAGCGCTTTTGAAAAGGCACAACAATGTCGCCGATCGCCGGCGGATACATGCCGAATCCCTCATGCGTGCCCGCCCACGTCCACTCCTTGGTCAGTGAGGCTTCGCGTGCGGAAAGAAAGGTAGCGCCGGTATTCACCAGCAGCAGGCCGTTGGGATAAGTCGCCCGCATCCGCTCGCCGAAATCCCGGTCATCTTCCAGATCAAAGGCCCACGGCTGAATCCACGTCCGCGACAATGTTGGCCGCTGGTCCTGCAGGATGCTCGAGGACGCCCCCGTCTGCGAATACACCTGCTGCCTGGCGATACGGTCGATGCTTCCGTTGGCCGAGAGCTCACTCGTCGCGCTCGCCGCGATCTGGTCGTACATGCCGGGATACGCGGCCCGCAGCGCGCCCACGTGAACCTCGACCTCGAGGTTGAGAATCGGCGTCTGCCGCAGGTTGTTCGCCGCCGGGTCGCAGTCCACCTCGAGCGGGCTATAGAGGTTCTGCGCCACCATGCCGTTGGGCACTTCCTCCTCGCCCACTTTCTGAATCACCGGCCCATACTCAGCCGGGAAGAACGAGTCGTCTCCCAGCGGCCGCTGGCACTGCTGGCAACGGTGCCCACCGACAGGCAACGCATCCGCCGGCGAAGTCGCGCCGCAATGGAAGCAGTGGTAGCGATCCGGCGCCAGCTGTGTCTCCGTCTCGTTGAAGACCGGCTCCCGCGAGGTGCCTGCGCGCTCCGCGTCCACGACGTAGCGGGTATGCCGAAAGACCGCCCCCGTGGTGTAGAGATACAGCAACTGTTGCTTGAGCAGCGACTGTTCCCGGTTCTGTTGCTCGATGATGCCGATCAGTGTCTGCGCCGCCTTGGCAGTCGTCACATCGGAGAGCTGCTCAGCGTCCTCCGGCATCCATTTGGATTTTGGAACCTGCGGAGCCAGCGCCGCCACAAAGCCGGTCGCCAGCATCTGGTAAAAGTTGTTGCAATACTGATAGAGATCCTTATCGTCGGAGTCCTGCGCGTGGTCGCCCTGGTTCATCCAGTCGACCGCGTTAAAAAACTCCGACTCCCCGGGGCCGAAGGAGATGAACTGATTGCCCTTGAAGAACTCCAGATTTTCCAGGCACCGTTGCATCAGCACCATGCGGTCCTGCGACCACTGGTCTTTATAACTACGCACCAGGGCAATCAGCCGCTGCTGATCTTCTTCGCTAAGCTGCGCGCTATTCTGCGGCTCATCTGCCTTGCCCTGCATGGGGTCCGATGGCGTATGCTCCATCCCTCGCTGGGTTTGGGGTACTTGCGTCTGGGAACTCGCGGTCATTGCAACGCCGGGATATGTGGCCATTTACGCCTGTTTCTTTCCGAACGCTTCCGCTTCGTCGAGCGCCGCGGTCATGGTGTCAAGCTTGGAAGCCTGCGCTTCCACCTTGGGTATCCACTTGACGCTGGGCCCAGCCTGCGCCCGGTTGTAATCCCGATAAGCCTTACGGGTGAGCGCATCGGCCAGTTTCGAAGGACGGCGGCGAAGCTGCATCAACTTCTCTATCTCATCCGCTTCCGGGTCAATTGGCTCTGTCTCCTCCGCCGTCTTTTCTGAGGAATCGGTCCAGGAAGGCGAGTTGAAGAGAGGTCCACCCAGTCCAAGCGTAGCCAGGCGATCGAGCAGGAGCCTCCGCTCGTGGGTCAACTCGTCCACCTGCGTAGTCATCAGGCCCATCATCTCCTCGTGGGAAGAGCGGGATATCCAGGGCATCCTCATCGTCCGTTCACCCTGTCCCCTCCGCAAGCCAACGGGTGCCCCATCCTTCGCGCTGTTTGCGAAGGGTGGGATACGCGGCTCTCTCATCGCCGCTTTGTTCCCCAACTACTGTGTGCAGATGTATTCCCACGAGTAAGTCGTCGAAGCGGCCAAAGCGGGCGTGGTGGAATTTATATTGAATCCCGCGAGCGTGATGCCGCTCAGCGGCAGAAACACCGGCCCAGCCCCTAGCTGTGCAGCATTGGTAGTAACCGGATAAAGAACGCAATGCGGAACAGTGCCCGTATAAGCCACATTGAACGTGATCGTCGCGACGATGCCGAACGCCGTCGGTGACGTCCCGGTCCCGATAGTGATTGTCCCGGAAAGATCGGTGGAACCGGCGGCGATAGTGACCGCGCCGGGTGCGCTGCCGGCTCCCACGCCGGCCGCAATGGTTGGGATAGCGGCAGCACGAACGCCAACATGGACCGACGACGTCCCCGGAACACCATTGCGCCCTGTCTGCTGCGCCCTGGCGATGCAGGCCACCAGGAAGAGCAGAACCGCGTATGGAAAGCAGCGCCTTACTGCGTGCATGTGTACCCCCAGGTATAAAGCGTCGACGCGGCAAGAGCGGTCGTGTTTGCGTTAACCGTGAAGGCCGACTCAGAGGAAGTCAGCGGAATATAAACGTTGGCAGCGCCGCTAAGCGCGGAGGCGGCTGCGTTTGCCGGCGCGAGCAAGCACTTGGGCAGCGTCGCGTACGCCGTGCCATAGGTGAGCGTTGCGACGATGGCGCTTGCCGTCGGCGAAGATCCGGTAGTGACGCTCAGATAACCGGACAGGTCATTCGAGTTCGCGTTGAGCGAAATTGTGGGACCTGTACCGGCGCCGGCCCCCGCTACCGCCGTTGGTGCCGAGCTGGCCAGCCCGCTGAAATGCTGGCCGCTGATGATCGTGCCAGTAAAGATATTCCCCAGCATCGAAGCCGCTGCAGTCACATCGAGCGTGATAGGAAACCCGCAGCCCCCGGTGTGCGCGAACGCGAAAGACTCGGTGCTCATTGTGGGATAGAGGTCGAGCCACGCAACGCTCTCGGTTTGCTGCGAAGTTGTCCAGCACTTGCTCTGCCACCAGAAGGTAGATCCGTTGACATAGGCCCCCGAGGTCGCGCCGGCGGTGGGCAACAGGTACACGTCGGGCGGCAGGAAGGACATAATCATCCCCCCATTCCGAAAGATCCAGGAGTGGGTTGGATCGGCGTAGGTATACGTCGTGCCCTGGTTTGCGCTGGTTGGCCCAGTGGGGGCGACGATGCCGGAGCTCTTGATGTTGACCAGGATGTGATCGCCCGTGGTCGTGTCATCGTAGACGGCGCTCGAAAAAACGCTGCCGTTGGTGTCGTTCAGCGAGATGCCGTTGACGTTGACAAACCCGACCGCGGTGGGTGAAAGAAAGACTGCCTCGGTCCCCGTGCCCACCTGGTTGGAGCCGCTCGCCGTCCAGCCCGTGCCCGTGAGCCGGTTGGTATTGGCGTCATAAAAGGCGTAGGTGCCGATGTTGGAGCAGGCGATATTGTCCAGGTTGACCTGGTTACCTTCTGTCTGCACGCAGCCCGCCGAGTTCCCATTGCCAATGTCATAAAAGGTCAGGTTGCTTGCCTGCACATCGTCGTTTTGTAGCTCCGCCATCTGCAAGCCCCACGAGCTGATGTGCGTGGCTACGATGTTAGAAAAGTTGAGGTGCGAGATGAAGCTCCCCGGGCTGGTGCCGACGTTGATGTACAGTGCCTGCGCGGCCGCGGAGTTGAGCGGATTGCTGCCGTAACCAGACCCGTAGATGGATCCGTTGGAGATGCTCACCCGGTCTGGCCAGTGTGCGGTGGTCGTGGTGGGATCCTGACCGACAAAGACGGCTTCCTTGGCACTCCCCACCGCCGAGAAACCCGTCACGGTGACGTTATTGCAGGAATTGACCAGTACCGCCTCAAGATCATTCGTGCTGGTGATGTTGGTCGCCGTGACGTCCTGGCAGGGAACCGCGTGCGCCGTATACTCCGAGTCGTACCATGAAGTTTCCAGGCACGCGTCCTCATTGTTTGCGCAGGCCAGGCCGTCCACGCGCAAATCCTGGTCGTTCACCAGGAAGGTGCCGTTGGCGAAGAAGTTCGACACTTGCAGGTTGTGGATCGAGGTATGCACCGAGCTCGCCAGTCTGAGGCCGCTCAGGTCGCCATTGTTCAGCGTCACTCCCTCGAGCGTACAAGTGTTGCACGTCTCGATGTCCACTGCGTAGCCGCTGGATCGTTCCGTAGCTGTCGGTCCAAAGGCAATCGAAAGATTCTGCAGTCCAAAGCCGGTAGCGCCCGTCGACGCGATGCAGTCCGGCCCTCCGGTGGTTTGGCAGGCAAGGGAAGACGATGGTCCGTCGCCCCAAATGACTATGTTGTTCGCGCCGGAGATCACCGGGCCGCCGCTGTTGTTGAGCAGGTAATTGCCGGCCGGGACGTAGACTGCTTTACCTTGGATATTGGCCGCAGCCACAGCACTCTGCAAACCCGCTGTGTCGGCCGCTATGGACGAGCCATTGCCCAACGCCCCAAAGTCTTTGATCGATATCGAGTCTTGCCACTTCGCAGTGCTGCTGCGCGTCACGGCGCCGGTCCCACCCTGGTTGTAGCTAACGCTGCCGGCCGTCGGATTGTTCACCGTATACTGCGACCCGGTCCAGGTGTAATAGGTGTATGGCGTGGTGGTCACATCCACCAACCCCAGCGAAGCGATGCCATGCACGGACGCAATGACATTCGCCGCGCTGCCTGGCAGCACCTCCTCGTACCACTCCCAGTTGAGGACGATCGAGTTAATCCCGCTGGTCTGGTTGGCGGTAATCGCCTCCTGTAGCCCACCTGTCCCCGAAGTGAGGTAGTAAGGCGGTTCGTGGACATTCGCCGTCGCCATGTTGACTGAGCAGACGTTGATGTACACCGAGCTCGGCGTGGCAATTTCGCTGAGGCTCGGGTTGCCGTCAACAATCTTGACCGGCACCCCGGTTGCGAACGCGGAGAAGTTCTTGCCACCGCCGGAGACCTGGCAGGTCGCAGGCAGGAAAACAAATCCGCCCATCGTCGTGCCCGGCACCTTGAATTCGCCGTACTGTGCGGCGATGATCTGGCCTTCAACGTTCTGCGCCCGTACGCGGGGGAAGCAGGATACGAGGGCGAGAACCACCAACAGTATTTTCTTCATAAGTCGTGACTGCCTAGTCAAATTCCGTCACGCGGACGATGGTTGTGTTCGTGCTTGCCGACCTTAGGTTGATAAGCAGCGTCGCTGCGATCGTATACCCTCCCGAGTTATCTGGCGGTGTGCCGAGCACCATCCCATATCCTCCGCCTTGAGGAACCGGCGTGCCGAGCACGATCGGCTCGGACTGTGGCTCAATGGTGTAGGTAGTGGTGAACGGCGTGGCTGAGCCATCGTTGAACTGGTACGCGATGCCCTGGCCGGTCCCGCCATTCGCGCTGCCGTCTTCGATGACCTCGACCCGTCGCGTCACTTGGGTTGCGGAGACGGCGACAAACGCGCCGGCGCTGCCGTTGAGCGTAATCGATCGTGTGTGGGCCATGGTTAGCCTTTCTCTTTCCGTATCTTCATCAGCAGCTCGGCCAGTCTCGCTCGCTTGCCCGTCTTGCTCTCGCCGGCTGGTTGGGCCGGCGTCTTGAACGCTCCGGGTTTCGTGATCGCCCGTTCGATCCAGTGTTTGCTGCTCATAGGAGCGACTCCTTCTTTAGCATGTCGTCGAGTGCGACCAGCGCATCCCAATCGTCATGTAGCTTGGTGACGTCGGCCAGGAACACGCTTTTCCCGTCGTCCTGCTCCGCCATCGCGATGTCGGCCTTGACCGTGGCGATTTCCCTCTGTTCGTACCTCGAGATAGCGTCGGCATCCCACATCGGCATCTTGTCTGCGACCGCCCAGACAAACTCTTTGTCGTCTGAAACCCCAGCATCGGGGAGGACGGGCGCCGCGACGGGGCGATGCGTGGAGCATCCTGAGACAAGCAGCAGCATCACGCCGTGGATCAGGCACGAGAGCCGGAGGGCCATTGGGTACACCCCATTTAGGATTTGGAATGAGTTACTTGGTTTTGCCGAACGCCGCCTCGACCTGGGCGAGAACCTCAGGAAACTCGGCGACCAGCTTCTTCACTTCGGCCACGACGGAAGCATCGAAGGCGACATTGACGCCGTTGGCGCCTGCCGCCGTCTCGGTCGCTTGCACGGCCGCAACCAACTCGCCCAGCGCGCCAAAAGCAATCTGTTCCACCGCCGCAGCCTGCGGGCTCACCAGCGAAGTCAGCGACTCAATAAGCTGTTCTTCATTCTGCAGACCACCCAGGACCGTGACCACCTTCTTTGAAACAGTGACTACATCTTTAAGCAGGGACGCGAATGCGTGCCCGGCCGACTGCCAGGTAAATGCCATGGGACTCTCCTTTATGTGTTGTGTGTTCTAGAGAAAGAAATCGAACCCGAGGCCCTCGTCCTGCCGCGGCTCAAAGGGTGTCCCATACACCCGGATTTCCTGTGGTGCTTCGTGGGATGCACCCAACTTTTTGCGGCTTTCCTTAGAGAAAGCCGCATAAGCGACCATGGGTGGCGCCGCGTACAGGAAATCCGGGTATCTCGCCCGTTTTTGGCGAGATGTGGGAGACGCAGACCTTAATGTGGGTCGTTGGAGGTTGTAAAATGGCGGTCGTGGGAGCTCACATTTCGCCAAAAACCAGCGAGATATGGGAATCTCACACCCGCGTGGAAAGACTTAGATCAATTTTCGAAGCTTTCAGTACGGAAGCGCCACTCTTTATTGACCCCTAACCATCGTCGTATCGGTCAACGCCGGCACCGGGCTACTTTTCAGATAAGCAAATACTGCCAGCAACGCCGGCACAGCAGCCAGCTTGACCATATTGAAAAGCCCCACCTTGTCGAATGTAAACACGCTAGGCAGTGCGATGGCGCCGCTAGCCGCCGAGGCAAAAGCTGAGATAGCAGCCGCAGCCAAGCCGTGAACCCATGCCTTGAGATTGTTCATAATACCCTCCTCCTCTCGTTTAGTACGGCGTACAGGCGAAGTTAATGACGTCGCCGGCAACCGAAGTGCCTGACAGGGTGACCGTAGTAGTGCTGGTAGCCGTCTGACTCCAACTGCTCGAATCGCTATTAGTGGTCAGGTCATTCGGCCGGCCACAAGCGAAGCCGTTAGTTGCGGTGACCGAGTCGCTCATGGTCACGACGACCGTACATGTTCCGCTCGTCCCCGAATGAAACGACCCAGCGGTTGCGCCGCCGAGACGGTTAGTCACCGTTCCGCAGCCACTGGTAGTAAAGGTTGTGCCCGTAACTGCATAGGACGGTGCGCCGACCAGGCCATTCGCGTCAATTGCGGTAGACCCTGGAAACTGGGTGGGCGATGAAAACTGCACCGTGCCGTCGAAGTAAACGTTAGGCTGAATTTGAAGCTGGCACCCGCCGCTGGGGCAGTTACCAAATCCGAGGTACGCATACGTGAATGGATTGCTCCCGCCACCAGGTGCGACATTCCAACCAAAAGTCGTATTAGTCGGTGCGGACCCATTCCAATAACTATCGGAAGCGACAAGACCGTTGGAACCAAAGTTCGCCAAGGCCGTAGCCGTTCCAGATGGTCCAGCATTGAGAGTCCCACTGGTTTGCAATGCTCCGGTAAATGTAGGTCCGAGCGTTGTAGTGCCCGTGACGGCCGCGTTGCCATTCACCAGCAACGGGCTGGTATGTCCAGGACCACCAATCGTGACCGGCTGCATGAAGATCGATCCCAGGTTTGAGCAAACGGAGTCGTTGGGCGCGATGCTCGACCCCGCCGGCAGATACCCCGCCACTTCATAGGTGCCATAGGGCATGAGAAATTCGTGGTAATCAACCGGCGAGGGGGAGGCTACGCACAAATCAGTCTGCGGCCCAAACTGCACCGTGGCCGTGCTCGACAGGTGGAACATGTTGAACCCCGACGGATCGTCTCCGAAATCATGGGTTCCTTCGATCTCCGAGCTATTCGCACCGCCCTGCATATCGAAGCCCCACTTGTAGTTCGTATCGATCTCGGTGTCTTTGTAGATGTTGTTCGTGCCCCCGGCGTTCTGCATGCCGATATTGGTGCCCGTGGGATGAGCGTGCTTGTAAGTCGTGTCTCCGCTGTGCTGAATGACCCCGATGATCGTCGAGCCCACGTCGGCATCGTCCAGCGTCGAGTCCGAAGACCAATCGTCGATGCCCACCGCGATGTTGGATATTGGGACAACCTGCACCGTGATCACTCCCGAGCAACCCGTACCGCCGGTCCCCGTCACTGTCTGAATGACTCCGCCGCTCTGGGTGGCGGCCAGGTTGGTCGGCATGACCGCACAGGGCTGATCGCTGGTTCCGTTTTGATTCCCCAGGACGTTTACATAGAGCACCTGCTCGGCGCTTGGCGTGCCGTACCCTGAACCGCCGTTCGCGACCACATAGCCAGTGATGTTGCCTGTGCTGCCGCCGCTCAGGGTGGCCGTAACCGTGGCCTTGGTGGCTGGGTTGGTGACTGAGTTGCCGCCGATGATATTTTTCCCCATGAGCTGGAAAATCCAACCTTGCCCATAATTGCTGGGCTCACCAAACTGGTAGAGAAACGGAGCGCCGTTAGGAACGTTGTCGCAATTCACGTTCTCGATCACCGGTTCCTGCAACCCCCAGAGCCTCAAGCAGCCCTGCGCTTTGTCATTCGCGATCATCTTGAAATCGCGGAAAGTGGCGTTCGGCAGCGTTCCGCCGCCAGCGGTCTCGTTCTTGTAGATCATCGCGTCGGCCATCGTAGCGTTGGCCACGATCGTCGATCCCTGGTAGCCCGCGCCGATCAGGCTGACGCTCGTGAATGACTGAGTAGGCAGCACCAGCGAGGCGTTGATGTTGTAATACCCGTACCCCATATAGAGCGTGACCATTGCAGTGTTGGCCTCGGCGTAAGCTTTGGCCGTCCACCAGGCGCACTCCAGCTGCGTGGTGTAAGTGATCGAGTTGACCGTGCAGCCGTTGAAGGGAAAACCCGAAACATAGAAGTTATTGTTCAGATTGGTGACCCCCAGGACCGCGCCCCCGGTCTCGGCGATGATCTGACCCGTACCGCCTGGATTCGGAGTGATGAAGTCCGTGCCCGGCGTGGCCGGCACCACTCCATTTGCGCTGCCACTTCCTTTGAGTAGCGCCGTGGTCGCCGGAGTAGCCGCCCCACCGCCAGCACTAATGGCCGCATAACTTGTCCCGTTCCAGGCATAAGAGGTGTATGGCGTGGTGATGACGTCCACCAGGCCAAGAGCGGTATTGCCGTGTACCGAAGCGATCACCGCGGACGGGCTCGATGGGGCGACGAGCGTGTACCATTCCGCATTCAGGATGATGGTATTCGGTCCGCCACCGCGGTTGATCCCGTTAGTAATCGCCTCCTGCAGGCCGCCGGTTCCCGACGTAAGATAGAACGACTCATGGCTATGTACCGTCGGCAGACTAACAGCGCAGGAGTCGATAAACACTGCGGCTGGGTTTGCGATCTCGGTCAGGTTCGGATCGCTATCCACGATCTTGATGGGAGCGCCCATAGCGAATGCATTGAAGTTCCGGCCGCCTCCGCTCACCTGGCAGGTCGCTGCCGGAAATTGGAAACCGTTGCCCACCGCAGGCACCTGGAACTCGCCGAACTGCGCGGCGACGATTTGACCTTCGATATTCTGTGCCCGGACGCGCCCGCAAAATGGCAACGTCAAGACGGCCAGAAGGAAGAGCGCCCACGCACCACCGCGTCTTACTCTGTCTAACGCAGACCAGTAGTTGCGATCGCTCACGCTGCAGCTCTCCGTAGCCAGCCTGCCCGGTACACGGCCAGGTTCGGATTCTTTGCCGTCAACGCGTCGTAATAATTCTCCGCTTCTCCCCGTAGATCCTCGAGCACTTTCTGTGGATCCGCCAGGTCGAGCGCGTGCAGCGTCAGCGGCCCGATGCGGCCGTCACCCACCACAGTCACTGCATCCTGCAACATCTTCGCTGCGTTCACCACTCCCACATTCACCCCTAACGACAGCAGCTTGTTGGCGATCTCCTGCCTTGCGATTTCCGCGATGCATAACGGCTGGCAATAGCTGATATCGTAAATCCCTTTGGCAATCTGCAGCGCGGCCACCTGGCCCATCGAGCTGAAATAGAGGCAATTGGTCAGCTCCGGGTGCCAGTGCTCATCGATCCCGAACCTGGTCCGCTTGCCATCCGGAGCCGTCGTAATCACGCCCGAGAGCGTCGAGTCTTCCCAGCTCAGCACGTAGTCGATCGCCGCCTCCACGTTTGCCATCTAATGCACTCCAAGCAGGTGGGCCAACAGGGCAATCAGTGCGCCGCCCGCTCCGCCCCCCAATAGCGCCAGGGAAGTAGCGACAAGCTTTGCCTTGCCGTTCGCCTCGCTATTGCCGATTTCCAGCTTGTCGATGCGCGCCTCGCCCTTTTCCATGCGCACCTCGTGGCGGATCAGCGTCGCCTCCACGATTGGTAAGCGTCCATGTTGCCCATCCAGCCCGAGCTCCCGGCGAAGCATCTTCAGTTCGTTGCCGTTTTCGCGGCCCTGTTCCAGGCTCTCGTCCACCTTGCACTTCACCTCCGCCAATTGCTCAAGGATTTGCGTATCGATCGTCCGCGCGGTCACCAGCTTCACTTTAGAAGTAGCCATCAGAACTTCACCGTCCCCGAAAATTGCACTGGGCCGATAATCGTGATCGAGTAGACCCCAGAAGGCACGCCCACGACCATGAGGCCGAGGTTAGGGCTGGTAAAGCTGCCGGCGTGGGCCGTCAGGTTGGTAGTGCCGGCGGCGACGCCTGTAACCAGGCCGGTGGTCGCGTTGACCGTCGCGTGGCCCGTACTCGAGCTGGCATAAGAAGACGCCACATTTCCATGGCTATCGGTAGACGTGCAGTTTGTGTTCGATCCGTCAGAGTAAGTACAGGTCGCGATAAGGTTCGTGGTCGAGCCTACAAACAATCCGGTTACGCCGCCGGTGGTCGCGAGATACAACCCCGCCAGAGTTACAGTAGGGCTCGAGATAGTCAGCCCAAAAGCCGGCGTGACCGCGCTGCCAATGGTCGCCTGGATAGTGAGCGCTCCGGCCGCCACCGCTGTCACCAGGCCGGGGCTGGCCGACCCCACCGCGCCGATGGTCGCCAGGGCGGTGTTCGAGCTCGACCACACGGTCACCGCATCCCCGTAAGTGTCGGCCATCGTGCAGTTCAGATCGGGCCCGCTCGAGTAGTGGCAGAAGGCCGAGAATTGCAGCGTACCGCCGGCCGTCATGGTGTTTACGCTGCCCGGCGTAGTGAGATAGGCGCTCACCAGTGTAGGGGTAGCTGTCGTCACCGTGAGGGGCACGCTGGCCGTAAGGTTACCGATCGTGTAGGCGGCGCTCGCCACCGCGGAAGGATCGTAGAAAGCCGTGAAGGTCGCCTCATCCAAAGTATCGTTGAGTGACACCGGCGAGCTCACGGGCCCTCCGTCGATCTGGAACTGATTGGCTACCAGGGAACCAAAGCCAGTCTCCAGCGTGTCCGCCTTGAAGGTGCAGCCGTTTTTATAAGGCGAGGACGAAGTCTGACCGCAAGCGCCCGCCGCCTGCAAGTTATGGGGAACACCATCGAGAATAAGTTTTGTCCAATAAAGGCAAGGGAAACCACTGCACGGTTTCGAAGTAAGTTCCGAAGTAACCCAATGGTCCTCTTTGATGATGTGGTGCCATTCGTTCGCGGCAAACTCCTGCGTGACGCCGGTGGCCGTCCACGGCACGTTGGTCGTTCCGCCGATATCCCACACTGCAGAGGAGCTCGTGCATTTCGTGCACTGCATCCCGAATTGGAAGTTGATGTCGTCGCTCGAATCGAAGTTAAATAGGTCGTTCTCGTGTGCCGAGGTGTTTGCCGAGTCGGGGCCGTACAGAACCATTGCGTTCTCCACCAGCCATGTGCATTTATCGCAAGCCCCCGTGCCGTTGTGCGGCCAGAGGACGTTGGTTTGTTGATTGGCTTGCGGCGTCTGCGTGAAATTCATGCATGGACCCGCACCGCCATTGCTCAAGCATCCCGAATGGAGAATGGTGCCTCCGGGGCTGGAGTTTGCCTTAGGCACCCCAGCACCTCCCGGATTGTCGCTGGTGCATGTTGAGTTGCCCGGACTCTGGCAGTCAGCCTTTTTCCATCCGGTCTGCGATACCTGCTCACTCAGCGATTGGCAAGCATGAGACCCGCCGGCCGTACCGCCCGTGCACGTACCAATGACTCCCGCAATCGCATGGAGCGTGGTCGTTGCCGAGACCAGGATCGGGCCGGTGTAAAGAGTGCTGGTGTAATCCGGCGTCGATCCGTCCGTCGTGTAATAGATATTCGCTCCCGCCGTGCTGGTGGAGAGCGTGACCGACCTCGTTCCCGAGTAGGAGCCGGCAACCGGCGAGAAGGTCGGGGGAGCGGCCCCGGTCGGGCTCGCCGCCGTGTACGTAGCGCAGGTGGCCGGGCTCTGCGAGAACCCGGAAGCAGTCGCGTTCGCGCACAAGATATCCACCGATGAGGGGTCAATATAAATGGAGCCCGTATAACTTGTGGCCGGGGTGCATGTGCCGCTCCCTGTAAAGCACCAGAGAATGGAGGCTCCCGCCGTCGCATCCGTGATTGTGCTGCTCGTCGGCATGGTGTACGTGCCGGTCGGCAGCGTGAAGACAGGAGTGGCAGTCACCTGCCCATACGCCAATGCCGTGAACCAAAAGAGCGGCAGAACAATAATCCTGCTCACGTTCCTCATGGGATTGTCGCCCTGAATGTCGTTGACCCTGCGCCCACGCCGCTGACCAGGCCGCTCGAGCTCACGGTAGCCACCGTTGGCGCCGAGCTGCTAAAAGAACTCACCGCGCTCCCATGAATGTCGGTTGTGGTGCAGTTGGTGGTCGAGCCATCCGAGTACGTGCAGGTCGCGATGAGCTGGTTGGTCGTCCCGGCGGGTATCGAGCTAACACCACCGGTTGTCGCCAGGGACAGTGAGCTGAGCCCCAGGGTGTTCGGCCCGCTAACCGTGACCACAAACGGCGGGGTGGCCACGACGCCTCCGGTAATCGTCGCATTGATGGTGGCGTTGCCGATGCTGATGCCGCTGGCGAGACCCGAGCCGTTAACCGTAAGCACGGCGGAGTTGCTGCTTGTCCAGGCCGTGACCCTATTGCCATGGATGTCTGTGGTGGAGCAGTTGGTCGTGGAGCCATCCGAGTATTTGCAATAGGCATAGACCTGGAGCGCGCCGCCGGTGTTCATGGCACTCACCGGCCCCGGGTTGCTCACGTAGGCGCTCGTCAGGGTGACGGCGTATGCCGGCAGCGCCAAGAGAAGCGGTATGAGAATCGCGGCTTTGAGCGTCCTCATGGGATGGTCACCGCCGTCCACGTCGTGCCCGCGCAGGAGTAGAGAGAGGTGCTCGCCCCGCCATCCGTCCTTAGCCACAGCGATCCGCTGCCGATCGGTGCCGTACCACAGGTCGATGTCGGCGCGCCCGTGCCCGTCGAGATGTTCGTGGGCCCGAGCTGCATGGTCGGCGTGCCTGATCCGTTCACCACGATCTTCGGGTTCGAGTNNAGTTGTTCGAGGCAGGCGGGGTTCCCCCCGAGGCCGCGCCGTTGAAATCAGTGAACCCGCCTGGGTTCCCAACGGTCGAGTTCATCAGCCCCTGGCTTGGGCCGCCCGCGGTGCGGTAGACCTGGAAGCTATAGACTCCAGCCGACCAGGGGCAACTCACGCCGATGAAGGGATTTGGTCCACCGAAGACGGTAGGGACGCCGGTGATGGTGGTAGTGGTCCCGTTGATCAGGTTGCCGTCATAATCGGTGCCGGCGCACACGTAACTGTAGGTGTTCGAGCCCGCGCCGGTGGCGAAGTTGACGACCGAAGGCGCACCGATCGTCGGGGTCTGGACAACGTTCAGCGTGCCCGCGTGGCCCGCGCCCAGGCCGAGTGGAGAAGTCACTTCGTTGGGGCCGTTGTCTTGTACCACCAGCTGCGTGTTCGCGATCGCAAGAGTGCCATGGTTGCCCACGGAAATAGGGGCGGCAAATTGGTTCACTCCGCTGCTGTTAGCCTGGGTGATATGGCCGCCGCTGTCGAACCACAGCTCATTCGACCCGCTGTTCAGGTCCATGACCGACGTGCCGTTATGGGTGGAAGGGAAGCCGTTATTGATGCTCAACACCGAGGGAGTACTGGCCCCGCCTGCGATGACGTTGGCCGGCGCCTGCTGGATGCTTCCCAGCACCAGGTCGACCGAGACCACCGGAGCGCCCGAGCTGTGCGTGGTCACGGCGGTGGTGTACTCTCCGCGTGTAATCCCGGTGAGCACGTTGCCCGAGATACCCGTGTAGCACTCGTACTCGGCATCGACGAAGAAGCAGCCTTGGTCGGAAAGCCCGCTG
The DNA here is from genome assembly GCA_003152195.1 of Acidobacteriaceae bacterium. Lineage (GTDB taxonomy): Bacteria > Acidobacteriota > Terriglobia > Terriglobales > Acidobacteriaceae > PALSA-350. The sequence continues at coordinate 36,624 of PLZN01000357.1, read as the reverse complement.
GTCGTTACCAGGGTTGCGGTGCTATCGCTGGCGCCCTGGCTCGCGTTCAGCCCGGTTCCCCATCCCTTGGTGGGGCAGGTGAAGCCGTTAGCGATGCCCGTGACGGGCGACTGCGCGCATCCGGATGCGGTGCCGCCGGTCGGCCCGCCGGGCAGATTGATCGTGGTCGCGTTGATGGTCTGGGCGTTGAGGCTCTCGGCCAGCGGTGCGAAGTCGAGAAACCCATACTGGACCGTATCCGCGGTGGTCGCGCCGTTGAACTGCAGGCCCAGGTAGCAGCCCGATCCGGTCGCCGCCGTGAGGTCGACGGGTGCGCTGAAGTAGCCCGCCAGCGTGGTCGGCCACGCATTGGTCATGGGCACAGCGAAGGTGTCGCTTACCCCGCCGCAGTTGGAATAGACCACGATGCGCTGGGTATTCGAGGCCGTGGCCACGTCCTTGAGCGAGAGGTACATGGTGTACTTGCCGGGTACCAGCCGCTGACCCGGGCCGATAGGAATCTCGCTGTTATTGAAGCGGTAACTGTTGCAATAGGTCGTGCCCACGCTGGTCGAGACGTTGCAGGCGGTATAGCTATGGGTGATGGGCGAGGTGTCGTCGAAGGTCCAGCCCGCGCTCATCGGCGCGGAGTCAAAGCCGGTGTTAGCGTCAAACTCCTCCGGGGCAATGAATCCGCCCCCCGAGCTGACATACGGCGCTGTAAGGTTGCCGGTGTTGAAGGTCTCGTTCGTCTGCGCCGGGATCGGCTCCCGGCTGTTGCCCACCTGCAGCTGGCCATAGGGTCCGCCAGGGTTTGAGAAGGCCTGCACCGTGGTGCCCGAGAATTTGCTGTTGTAGTTCCAGTTGATCAGCGAGCTTGAGCCGTAGGTATTGCTCTTGGGTTCGGTGCCCAGCGTCGAGACTAGATCCGCGGTGTTTCCCTGGCCCCAGTTGATCGCCGGCAGGTTGGCGCTGTTATTGAAGTTCCCGCCAATCCAGTGTTGTCCGCCTCCGCCGATGTAGACTTCGCCGCCGCCGCCCATGTGCATGTCGTGAACCACAGACAAGTCGATGTCCCACTCCCAATTCGGCATCGAGCCGGCGTGCGCGCCCGTCTCGGGCTCGCAATAGAGATTCGTCGCATCCACCAGCGAGGCCTGCTCGGCCTGTCCGCCGGTCTGATCGTTGCGGGGCGCGGTGAAGTAGTAGCAGGTATCGGCGCCCAGCGCGCTTCCACCAACCGAGCCTTCTTCGGAATACACATTGAAATCTTTGAACGTGTTCTGGTTCCCGGCGATGAAGTTCCATGGGTTGGCCGCCCGGATGGCCACGTTCTCCCAGCTCCCGCCATCTGCCGTGGGCTCAGCCGTCGCCCAGTTGCCGTTTTCGATGGATGGCAGTCCCTCCGTGACTCCATAGAACAACTGGCTCAAGTTGAGGTGTTGGAATCTTGCCGCATAGGGATACTGGACGAAGTAGAAGCCGGCCACATGATTGACCGCGTTGCCGCCGAAACCAGGGTTGATGTCGATTGGCCACGGCTGAATCGTCATCGATTCGATCACCGCGCCAGTCGTCCATGATCCGGTGGCCCCGGTGCCCGCGTTGCTCCCGGTCGCTACGGGGAAAGCGAATGCCGTGTTGCCTACATTCCATGCCGGGTAGTAGCTGGCCATACCAGCGGGCGTCGTATCTCCCGCGTTGAGTGTCGGCGTCACCGGCCAGGGATACGCCGGCTGGAACGGGTTCAGCGGGACTACGGTGGCGCCCGCGGTGTGCGCGGCCCGCGTGGTCCCGTTCTGCGCGCAGCCGGTGATGGTCAGGATGTTACTCGAGAGGCTGCCCGTGGCATTGGTCTTGCCAAAATATGTGAACTGCTCACCGTCGATCTGGATCAGGCCGAAGGGGGCAACATTCGACTCGTAGTAAGGAACCGGCAGGATGGAATTGGTCAGGCTGATCGAGGCCGGGCAGCCGGATCCGCTGACATTGGCGTTGATGGTCTGCGGAGCTGTGCCGGCGAACCACTCCGCCTGGCTGTTCGTCGAGCCCGAGGGCAGGGCCGATGAGAGCGTCCGTGGACTCGCTCCCCCCGGGCAGCTTCCGGCCGTCGATGATACGGTGGCCGTGAACACGCTCGCAAGGTAGGGAAACACAACCTTTTGACCGATCGCGGGCGCGGTTTCCGTCGCCGGCACGCAGATAACGGCCGATGTCGCGGTGATCGCCGCCACGCCGTTGCTGCCGCCCACAAACCAGCCGGGCGCGACCGGATTGTTGGCGATGCCGCTATTGCTCGCGATCGGCCGGTACATGGCCGCCTTCGCTGTTGTGCCCGAGTCGTTGATGATCTGCCACGCCTGCGTGGCGTCGATGCGGTCATCGAGATTGATCGTCAGGTCGTGGAGGTGGGCTCCGCCCTGGCTAACGCCTTGCGTGAGGCTTGGGTCTGGTGCGGCGAACACATCTTCACCGGGAAAGTTGGTGACGAACGAAGACGGCCCGAGGCCCTGGATCGACTGTCCCAGCAGCGTCTGCGTGTGGGTCAGGCAATTGCCCTGAGGAAAGATCAGCTCTCCATTATTTCCCGCCTCCGCCGTCATCCCTCGGGCGATAGCGGCGGTATCGTCGTGGCCGAGGTCCATCTGGTGCGCCGTGCTCTGCGTGAACGGGGCCGGCGTGGTCACGCTGGCGTGCTGGCTGTCGCTAATCGACTGGATCGTCGTCTCAAAGGCGGTCGGCTTGCCCGCCACCACGCCCACGGCAACCAGCGTGCGGCCGATGTCGGCAGCGCTGAACAGCGCGCTGTAGCCGCCCAGGATTGTCACCGTGGTTGAGCCGGAAGTAAAGGTGCCGTAGACGCTTCTTAGGTCGCAGGTAGCGCCAAACTCGGTAGCGCTGCGCGCCGTCGCCGGCACATCGGCACGGTTATCGACCACCCGCACGTTGCCCGTATTTGTGAATGGCGTGCGCCCCGCGCCGGGCTGGATGGTCACGCTGCCGTTGTTTGCCTGGGCGGCATTGACCGCGGCTTGCGGATTGTAGACGACCGGCCCCGTGGCCACAAAGTCGAACAGATCCTGCCACGCATTGCTGGGTCCATTCGAGAATATGTCGTTGACCAGCGTGGTCCCGCCACTGGTCGCGGAGCTTACCGCGGCATACTGTGATCCATTCCAGCGATACCAGATCGTCGGCACCTGGGTTACATCCACCAATCCCAGTGCCGCGCTGCCCTTCGCTGCGGCAATGACCGCTGCGGCATTGGTCGCCCCGCCCACCAGCTGATAAAACGCGCTGTCCAGGATGATGGTATTGGTTTGCGGCGTCGTCAGGTTTTGGTTGATCGCTTCCTGTAGCCCGCCCGTCGCCGATGTGAAGTAGAACGGAAGCTGGTGCGGGTTGATCGGAGCAATGCTGATGGCGCAGGTAACGTTGGTGTCGACCACCGCGCTGGGTGTAACGGTTTCTGTTGCAGATGGGTTGCTGTCCACGATCTGGACCGGTGTGCCGGCGGCGAAGGCAAGGAAGAAGCTGGCGCCTCCCTGCACCCGGCATGAAGTGGGGGCGAACGACGAATAGGTATTCGGCGCGTACCCGGGGACCTTCCAAGTGCCATACTGCGACGCGATGATTTGGCCTTCGATGTTCTGCGCCTGGATGTCGGCGGCACAGAACAGAAGGGCGAGCAACGCCAGGAGATTCTTCATGGTTTAGGGATGGACCCCGATGCAATTGATCTGGTTGACGGTGGTTGCCCCGGCGCCCGAGGAGTCGGCATTCTGCAGCGTGATCTGGAAGGTGGTCGCGGTCTGGTTAGACACGAAAAGGCCCAGCAGCACTGCATTTGTGCCCTGGCCGGGTCCCGAGGTGCAGGTCAGCGCGTAATTGCCGTCGGCGAACGCGCTTGGCCAGGTAACCGTGAAAGAGCAATTAGCGAACGCCGAAGCCGCTGTGGTGCAGATCCCTGAATTGATAATCAGGGGCTCGATGTTTGGGACTGCCGGGCCCGAAGTCGCCGCGGTCACCCGCCCATAAGCGTCCACCGTAACGTTTGGATTGGTGTAAGAACCAGGCGTGACGGCGGTGGTAGCGAGGTCCACGTCGGTGCGGGTGGAGGGGACGTCGTTCGCCAGCGAGAAGCGGGCGCTAAAGTTGATCTGGGGCTGTTGGGCGAAGAGAGTGCCGTTGCCCTGCACCACCTGGTAGAAGATTGCCGGCAGCGTCCCGCAGCTGCCGGGCCCGAAGTAAGTGCCATTGGACACCAGGCACTGCCCGGTCGAGCCGGCGCCGCCGTTGAAGAGATACCCACCGCTGCTGTTGATGAAGCCATTCTCCACATCGACCGGCCACGCCGGCGTGCTGGTGCCGACGCCGAGCGCGCCTACGTTCAGCACGTTGTATCCGGTCATGTTCAGCACCCCTGAGATGCTTTGCGGACCATGATTCAAAGGCTGTGCCAGGATCGGCTGCGGATAGATGGTGGTGCCATTCCACAGCGGCGCGCCGTTCGAGACGTTGACCGTGCCGCTCAGGCCTCCATTGAGCTGCCAGGCCTGCGGCCAGCCTGGATACGCGTTCCCGCTCGAGGAAATCAGTGAGACGTTGTAACCGGAGTAGGGAATGATCGTGTCGTTGAACGCGATGGAGCAGGCGGTGGCATTGACCGCCGGGATCGTAATCGCCGTCGTCACCGGCGTTTCGTTCTGAACGAATGTTCCGCTGCTGCCCGTCGAGTTTCCTTGTGCGGTCTCCGCGCCGCTCACCGTGCCGGCAAAGACGGTCATGCCCACGGCGTTCGGCGGGAACGTCGCCGGCGGCGAAATAATCAGCGATCCGGTACTGGTGAGCTGTACCTCCAACTCGGGCGAAGCCAGCGTCAGATTGAACGAAGCATCGTAAAACGTAAAGGCCACATAGTAGATCCCCGCCGCCATTGTGCCCGAGCCATAGGTGATCGCCACCGAAGGCAGAGTCAGCGGGTTGGGTAGGCCCACGACAGAGCCATCCGCCGAGGTGTAGCACGATGCCGTGGTGGGCACCACGCTGCCCGCGCCCACGATCAGCCCGGCCTGCTGCAGCACAAAGTTCAGCGTGCCATTCTTCACGGGCAAGCCGCTGGGGCCCTGCAAAGTGCCAGTGACAGTTCCCCCATACGCGGTGGTCGTGGCGATGATCAGGAGCAGGAAGGCTTTTATCTTCAACATGTCAAGTTAGAATCCGCCCCCGCCTCGCACCAGCTGCATCCCGCAAGTAATCACTTCGCCGTATTGGTTACGGCGATAAGTCTTGATCCACGAGCGTGCATTTAAGAAGGTGGCGACCTTCTTATGTTTGCCCAGCCACACCAGTTCGCCGGCCTTCACTAGTGCATCGGCTTTGTTCTTCGAGTAATGGTGGTGGCGCCTGCTCGAGCACTTATGCGCGATGCCACCGTAGGTGAGAGATCTGGCGTCATCCTCATTGAGGATGCAGACCTTTGGGCAGGGGCGCTGGCTGTCGATGGTTGCGGAGGAACAACGAGTCTCAGTGCGCGTGATGGTGCCCTTGGCACAGCGTTCCTGCACCGGAGTTCCTTGACTCTCAGAGGCCATACCTTCACTCCATTTTTTGTGTGGAAAGTGAACGTTGAAGAAAAGAGAAGGGGAATCAACAGAAGGCACAGGAGCGAAAGCCTGAGCGGCCTCGTCGCTTAGTCCCAAGGTCACACGCGCTGGGAGCGCAATAAGAAGGAAGCGTACGAGAGCTTATCTTCTCATCCGGTCATCGAACGGTTTCATGAAAGGTGTACCCGGTGAAAATGCTGCCGGCGGGACTTTTCACCAAGAAAAGCCCCACTTCGCAGAGTTCGGATCGGATACAGAATTCGTGAAAGCGCTCTACGTAAGTAGTGTCACCAGTTATAGATTCGAAATGGACCAGAAAAGTTCATCTCTTCTTATGTACTTCCCGCACCCGCCGTTTGGCATGATGTATCTGGCTCTTCACCGAAGAGAGGGTCATGCCCAGCATCTTCGCAATCTCCTGGTCAGGCACGTCTTCGAGGTAAGCCATCTCAAGGATCTGGCGCTGAACAGGCTTCAGAACCCGCAGCAGTCGGCTCAAGTCCAATCGTGCCGGTACCCCTTCGAGGTTCTTGTCAGCGCTCGTGAAGATGCATTGATCCAGAACATCGTCTCCGGCCAGCTCCGCATCGATCTGCATCAAGCGCGACTCGCCGTTGCTCGCCTGGCGGGCCTTGCGCAGGGTCAAAAGGCACTGGTTCATCGCGATGCGTGTGACCCAGGTCCGGAAGTTCGACTTTCCTTCAAAGGAATGCAGCCGTGTGAACGCCAGCAAGAACGTATCCTGGCACATATCTTCCAAATCGTTCTTGCGAAGAACGGCGCGTCCTACTGCCTTAACATAAGCAAGATGCTGGTGATAAAGCTCAGCAAACGCATCTTCGTCTCCCAAGCGGGCCGCGGCAATTAGCGTAGCCTCATCCATTCTTGCTCCTGGAGGAGTTCTCATCAAAGTGTGGCGCCTTGAAGTTCCCTGAACAAGCTTTGTCATCTTCAACGAAGCGCACCGAAGTAGAAAGCAGGACGTCAGCGTCCCCTGAGTGGCTGCCCTAATCCTTAAACAAATCGTCATCCCGACCGAAGCGAACCCGGATTTCCTACTGCGCGGCACCAGCAATGGCAGCGTGTGTGGCTTTCTCTAAGGAAAGCCGCATGAGGTTTGCCGATTCAACCAACCCGACAGGAAATCCGGGGTAGCGAAGCGCGGAGATCTGCCGTATCGCAATATCCACATCGAATCTCCGGTACACCACACGAGCTGCTTGGGGTAAATCAATCCTCATCCTCGCCATACAGTTCGCGGCGCAGATGTTCCGCGGCGGCAACGCGGACGAACTCAATCATTCCCAAAGTATCGGCCGCAATCTGGCCACAGCTGTCGTAGCTGATCTCGCCCTCCCCGGTCCTGGTAACGATCAAAACTTGGGTGACATCGTCCATGCCTTCCATCTTGGAAATAAGGAACTCGCTTGGGCTCGGCTCATCGCTCATGCGCGCTCATCCTGCCATCGAAAATCGTCATAGGGACCTCGCCACCGAGGTGGCTCTCGCGCCCAGGATATTCAGCGCATCCACATACGCCTCGCAGTACGGACTGGGAACTGGCTGCACGCCCTCCAAGGCTGCCATCACAACCAGGTATTCGTAGGCGCGGCGCAGAATCACCAGGCCGCGCACTGCCCGCCTCGCGCGCCGGCTGAACAACAGTGTCGGCACCTCGCGTAGACCGATAGAAAACACTCTGCCCGTCAGAACGAATCCGTGCACCGCATCGCTTGCCTTCATTCCTCTCTCCTCTTTTTTGCGGCCGCTTCTCTACGCTCTCCAGGCGCGTAGCGCCCTTCGTTCAAGGCGTTGCCAATCCCACTTAGCCTTGAATCTATCCAGCGCGTCCCGCAGCCATGCCGGGTTCACGCCTTCGGCCAGCGCAACCGCCCAGTCATAGTGCTCTTGCCGCTCGGGCGTTTTGGGGTAAAGAAACTGCTCCGCGTCCTTGTGTGCCTGCTCATTCATGCTGCGGTAGTCTTCGATCGCAGCCAGGACGATAGCGCCGCCTAGGTTGCGCTTTCTCGGTGTTGATACATGGTCGCTTGATGCCTGATAGATTGTGCCCGTCGAGTAGATCTGCTCTTGCGCAATCCGCATTTCAATTCTCACTGCGCCCTCCGTGACGGGGGATGATGGAAGTTAGGCTTCTCGCCCGAGTCGAGTGCGAATCCTTGGGGGCAACATCGCTCGCTATTCCAGCGATGCGGTCCGGTGAAGGAACTCACCCCAGCTGCATGGCCAGAAAGAGAGCGGAGGGGTGCATCGTTTAGGTTGGGGCTGGCAGCAAGAAAGTCACCTAGCGCCTCGGCGTCAAGTCCCTGCCATGGCATCTCGGGGGACGCATGATTCTTGTAGCTCCGGTACTCTGCGAGAATTGCGCGGGAGGGTGCATGCCGGGGATCGGCAATGCGCTTCTCACGAGATCTGCCGGAAGAAGGTAATCCTCTTAATAGCTCTGGTTTTGAATCTGGTTTGGCGTCATCCGGCATAGCGGTGGCAGTGCGTGATGCACTGGTGGAGCGAGTGCCGCACGCATCAACGGCTGCGTCTCTGGTCGCGGACAGCAGTCCCGGCTTACTCCACCCGCCAAACGTAGGTAGCGTTGCTTTGTTGGAATTGGATTGTTGCTTGGCCGCGTTGCGGTTTCTTTTCCGCTCCACACGCCCATGGTGCCAAAGCCCGTCGCGGATCTCGAAGAACTCGCCGAGCACTTGCCGGGCGGTGCTCCAGGCACTTATGCCAAGTCCCGTAATCTGCGCCAGCACCACGTCGTCGTCGGGCAGTATCCCGCGACGCCACAGGTGGAAAAGGAGTAACAGATAGCCGCCATGCTGCTCCGTACTCAGGTGCATGGTGTCGGCCAGGTAGTCGCCGATGTACACCGGCATCCAAATACCGGTCTTGCCTGCGCTCAAAGTCTGAGAAGTGTCGTGCTATGCCCGTACTGCCTCATAGATTCCTCTCCCTTGGTTGCTACACTCAGCCTATCGAGCGCCTCGGACAAAACAAAGATGGCACGCACTACTCGCCGCATGCAATAGCACTGCGCAAGAATCCTGAGGAGGAAGGGGTGTTTAACTCAAAGTTACTATCGATCGTGTGCAGCTTACCAAAGGGCGAAATCATCTGCAACACTCTTAGTTACTCTTAGTTTAACTACCCTGCTTCCTCAACATTCTGGCCGCCTTCTCTTGACGATCAGAGCTGCAGGCTGGAAGGTCATAAGTAGCAGTTCCCCCCGTCGTATCTGTCTTATGGCCGATAACCATGCAACTCCGAATCATGAACCTGCCGCCGGCTCTTCTGCTGCCGGGGAGCGCCTTCTTACGGTGGACGAGATCATCTTGGAACTTTCATTCTTCTCCCCTGAGCAGCGCTCTCTCGCTTGGTCGCCCGAGCCGCCCTTTGCAAGCACTGGCCCCCACGACTGCCGCATGGGTGGGAACTGCGGCCTTGGCTTCAATCGCGAGACGCGCCACGCCCGATGGCTTCAGTCCCGTCATCGCTGGAACCGGGAGCAGAAGAATCTGCAGGCTTCTCTCCATTTCACCCCAGGCCCAGCCTGTTCTTTGGGCCGCGCCTGCAAGGAGACGGAATGAACCGGAAAGCAATGCTTGTACGGTACGGATTTGCCACGGGCTGTCGATGCGCCGCCTGTGAGTCCCTTCGCAGGGTGCGGCTGGTCCAGGCGCTGCGTAACAAGTTTGGCCGCGGCCTTGCGTCGGCTGGATGGAGGAGTAATTGAACATTGAGCAGCAGCGCCGCCGGCACTTCATTGAGGGCCTCCATGCGGTCGCGAAATTCTATGAGGAGAATCCGGACGCCTACTACGACGGAATGCACCTCACGTTGAATATGTACGTCTGGGGTGGCGCGGCACGCAAGACGCTTGCAGGGACGGCCCGAGCATTTGGCCAATGCGACAAGATCTACGATGACAACAACGTGACCGTTTCCAGGCACTTCAGTGAGAAGGTAACGGTGTCCGTATTTGCTCCCCGCGCCAAGGTTTGCCGGCGTGTGGTCTTAGGCGAGCGCATGTTACCGGCCCGTATCCTGCCGGCGACCCAAGAGGTGCGCATTCCCGCAGCCCTCGTTCAGATAGTAGAGTGGCGGTGCGACCCTCTGCTCCCTGGCGATACCGGCTCCTGAACATCCTATTTCCCGGCTGACATGTTTTGGCAAGACGAAAAATTGTCTATCTTTCCCTCGCCCCGCTGTGCTCCATGGCATGGGTTGAGATACACTTAAGGGCGATGATTACAGAAGAGATAATTCGCCACATAGATGCTGAAATTAGTCGTTTAACAGAAGCCCGTGATCTGATTGCTGGAACCGTTCGCACGAAAGTGGCCCGCGGTCCGCGTAAGAGCGGATTGGTCGCGCCCAAGCCCAGGGCCTTGCGCACCAAGCGATCGATCTCGCCCGAGGGCAGAGCGAGAATCGCGGCCGCGCAGAAGCTTCGCTGGGCTAAGCAGAAGCGCGCCAAAGACAAGCGCTAGAAGCGTTTCACTATAGGCTGTCGAGGCTCATTCGTGCATTCGTTGCTGCGCAAATGGCCACTCCCGGCGTTTGCCGGCGCGAAGCATATAAGTCGCCGTTCCCGTCAGCACCACTACCATGGCGAAGAATATCTCCCGCGTAAAGTTTGGCCGAGAGAACAGTATGTAGAGAAATCCCGCGATTGCCACCAATGGTGGCAAAGGGTATAACCATACCCGGAATGGCCGCTCCAACTCAGGCTGAGTGCGGCGTAGGACGATCAAGCCAACCTGTTGCAGGAGAAACTGCAGCAGGATCCGGATCACCACCAGTGCTGCCACCAGGTCCACCAGTTGCAGCATGCAGAACACCATCGAGACGCCGGCCAGCATCAGCAGGGAAACGTTGGGGATGCGGTGGCGGGGGTGCACGCGGGCGAAGATGCGGAAGTAATTGCCATCGAGCGCCGCGGCATAAGGTACCCGCGAGTAGCCCAACAGCAGGGCATACACCGAGGCGAACGCCGTCCAGACCACCAGGAGCGCGACAACCCGCCCCGCCAGCGCGCCATACGCTCGTTGTACCACCACTGCCGCTACTGAGAGCCTTGCATTCGCTCCTGCTTGTCCGATAAGTTCCTGCCAGGGCATCGTGCCCAGCACGCTCGTGTTCATCAGCAGATACAGCGCCGCCACCAGCGCCACCGACCACACGATCGCTCGTGGAATTGTCCGTCCTGGGTCGCGCACCTCCGCGCCCAGAAAGCATATGTTATAAGCGCCCCAGTAATCGTAGGTCGCAATCAGCAACGCAGCTCCCAGCCCGGTGAAGAATCCGCTCGACGGCTGAAACGCGCCGGCAGGGAAGCCGAAGGCCAGGCTGGCGTGGAAGTGCAGCAGCCCGGTGAGAATCACTGCCAGCATCGTGCCCATCACTCCTACCCAGAGCAGGGCGGAGAATCGTACTACGCTCTGTATATTGCGATACAGCAAAGCCGCGGCGACCGCGCAGCAGAGCATTGCCACCAAAGTTCCAGGCCCAAGCAGAATGGTCAGCGGTAACGTGCGCACAAACGGAATCGGGATTGGGAGCTGGTACGCAAAATAGACTTTGCGTAAGGCGGGCCAGAGATAGCCCGCATATTGCGCCAGGCCCACGCATCCTGATGCGATCGAAAGCGGCGCGCTGAAGCTCACTTGCCAGATATAGAGGAACGAGAGGTATCTCCCCGCGCGCCGCGGCCCATAGATAGTCCGCAAATACTCGTAGGAGCCGCCGGCCTTCGGCATCGCCGCGCCCAGCTCTGCCCATACCAGCCCGTCGCATGCCGCCAGCACCGCTCCCAGTACCCAGCCGAGAATGGCTTGTGGTCCATGCATCGCTAGAACGATCAGCGGCAGCGTGACGAACGGTCCCACGCCGATCATATTGATCATGTTCAGCGAAATCGCGCCAGGCAGCCCAATGCCGCGCACCAGTTCTTCGTCCTTCACGAGACGACTCATCAGCCCCAGCATACGACGGCCAGGGGGAGAAGGGGCTGCTGTTGTTCTTTGCCCGTCCCTTCCAGAGACCAAAAGTTGGGAATGTGGGATACGCGACTCCCGACCTTCACTCCTTCTCAAAGCAACCAAGCCCGCTCAAGCAGAAATACGGTAGGGAGAGAAAGGGTGCCCCTCGCTCCAGCGTTCCTGGCATAAATTAGGTGCTCTTCCATTGCTTTCCGCCGAAGTAGCAACCAAACCCACCCAACCAAGAAGTGCCGCCCCTTCGTGAATCTATAAGGACCCTCATCCTGTCATATGCTATAGCTAGCAAACCATCTATGACATGCCTCCGCCGAAGCAGGACCCCGTCCCCAACCGCACTCCTCATTGCCGCCGTGCTCCTCGCCGCGGCCCCGCTCGTAGCCCAGATTCCAAGGGACTCCGCCATCACCGCCACGCCCGACTACCAGCCTCTGCCGGTTGACCGCGGCTCCTCCGCGCTCCTGCAGTCCCTGCGCAAGCTTGACACCCGCGCCAGCCTCATGATGATCGTCGCCCACCCCGACGACGAGGATGGCGGCATGCTCACCTATGAATCCCGTGGCCAGGGCGCTCGTGTTGCGCTGCTCACGCTGAACCGCGGCGAGGGTGGTCAGAACATCATGTCCAATGATCTGTGGGATCAGCTCGCGCTGGTGCGCACACAGGAGTTGCTGGCCGCCGGTCGCCGCTACGGTGTCGATCAGTACTTCACCCGCGTTGCCGACTTCGGTTTTTCCAAGACCCTCGACGAAGCCCTCTCCGTCTGGGGACACGAGCGCGTTCTATACGATGTGGTGCGCGCCGTCCGCCTCAATCGTCCTCTGGTCCTCACCGCTGTCTTCGTCGGAGGCATCACCGACGGCCATGGCCAGCACCAGGTCTCCGGCGAGATGGCGCAGGAGGTCTTCAAGGCGGCTGGCGACCCCGCCGTCTTTCCCGATCAAATCAAGGCCGGACTCCTGCCTTGGACGCCGCTCAAAGTCTATGCCCGCGTGCCCTCCTTCTCCGTCACCCCAAAGGGAATGTATGACTACGCCACCGGCAAGTGGGCGCCTGTGCGCTTTTATGACTACATCGCTGGCAAATGGACCGAAGCCGTGCCTGCAGCCAATGTCACCATTCCCGAAGGCGCCTACGACCCCGCCCTGGGCAGGTCCTATATTCAGCTCGCTCGAGAGGGACTCGGCTTCCAAAAGTCCCAGAACGGGGGGACCGGCATCCCGCTCCCGGGAGCCTTTGACGTCGCCTATCATCGCTATGGATCGCGCGTGGCAACCTCCGCCGCGGAGCACTCTTACTTTGACGGAATTGACGCCTCTCTGGCCGGCATCGCGTCGCTCGCGCCAGGCCAGCATGCCTTCCTCACCGCCGGCTTACGCCAGATCGCCGCATCCGTTGCCGAAGCCATTCGTACCTTCTCCCCAGCACACCCGGAAAAACTTGCCCTGCTGCTCGCCGCCGGTCTGCAACAGACGCAGTCACTGATACAAAAAGTCTCGGCCTCCAGTCTCTCCCCCGAAGAAAAATATAATGTCCTCCACGAGCTCGCGGTCAAAGAAGCGCAATTCAACAGCGCTATCGTCGAGTCGCTCGGGGTCACGCTGACCGCCGTAGTGGCTCCCTCCACGCCGGATCGCGGCCGCTCCGGCTTCGCCGTCGATGCGCAGGATACCTTCACCACCGCCATCCCCGGCCAATCCTTCTCGGTCACCGCTTTTCTGGCCAATCCCAGCGCCCTTCCCATCCAGATCCAGAGTCTCTCGCTGCGTTCCACCGGTATCGGCGACTGGCACATCACGGTCTCCACGCCGGCCATTGGCGCCTTGCAAGCCAAGCGCGTGGCCGCCGAGTGGGGTGTCACCGTGCCCATTGACGCCACCCTAACCAAAGCCTGTTTCCATCGCGACAATGTAGAGCAGTCTTATTACGACATCGATGATCTCGCCTGCCTCAGCCATCCTCTTCCCCCTTATCCTTTGGAGGCGTGGCTCGAATTCACCATCGACGGTGTGCCCGTCCGCATGGCCCAGGCAGTGCAGACGGTCCAGCGTGTGGTCGGACGCGGCGGTGTCTACCAGCCGCTGGTTGTGGCTCCGCCCATCTCCGTGGCTGCCACTGCGACCGCGGGTATCATTCCCATTGATGCCACGAAAGCAACTGTCACGGTCCGCGTTCACAGCAACGTAAAAGGAAAGGCGCAGGGCACGGTGCATCTGCAGCCGCCCGCTGGCTGGCAGATCTCGCCGCCATCCGCCGGCTTCACGGCGCAGAAGGACGGCAGCGAGCAGGACGTTAGCTTTACCGTCACACCGGAGAAACTCGCCGCTGCCAATTATCCCCTCGCCCCGGTCGTGGAGTACCAGGGCCACAAGTACACGCAAGGCTACGAGACGGTCGGTTACCCCGGTCTGCGCCCTTACAATTACTACCAGCCCGGTCCGTACAAGCTGGTGGGCATTGACGTCAAGCTTGCTCCCGGCCTCAAGGTGGGCTACGTCATGGGCACCGGCGACGATGTTCCCCAGTCGCTCGAGAGCATGGGTGTAAATGTGCACCTGCTCCAACCGTCGGATATCACTTCCGGCGATCTCTCTGGCTACGACGTGATCGTGCTCGGCATCCGGGCCTACGCAGCGCGGCCCGAGCTGGTCGCGTCCAACGCCCGCCTGCTGGATTATGTGCAGGACGGCGGTGTTGTTATCGTGCAGTACAACACCCGGGAGTATGACCGCAACTACGGCCCCTACCCTCTCACCCTCACTGGCGATCCGGAAAAGGTGGTCGATGAGGGTTCTACCGTCAAGTTACTTCGTCCGCAAAACCCCCTCCTATCCTGGCCCAACCGCATCACCGCGGCGGACTTTCAGGGGTGGGTGGAAGAGCGCGGTCATTCCTTCATGCAATCGTGGGATCCGCGCTACGAAGCGCTGACGGAGACCCACGACCCCGGCCAGGATGCGCAACAAGGCGGCTTGCTTTACGCGCGTTACGGCCGCGGCGCCTACGTCTATGTTGCCTATGCGCTATATCGCCAGCTGCCCGAGGGTGTCCCGGGAGCCTACCGCCTCTTCGCCAACCTGCTCAGTCTGCCCAAAGCCCCGGCCCCGTAGCGCTGAAGGAATTTGTACTGTGATGAGGGAGGAATCGGTGTGTGGAGAAATGAAATGGGTGCCCCATATCCCCGGATTTCCTGTGGGTTTTCTTGGGATCAGCGAACTTCGTGCGGCTTTCCTTAGAGAAAGCCGCACACGCGAACATGAGTGGTGCCTCGTACGGGAGATCCGGGTCTCCCAACGCTTTTTGTGGGGAGATGTGGGAAAGGATGCACATTAGCTGAAATGGTCATCACTTGCCTACGTCGGTAGGTGAAAACGATTCCTACCTTCTAGATAATTTGTCATCCCGACCGGAGCGTAGCGAAGTGGAGCGCAATGGAGGGACCTGCGGTTTTGAGCCATCCAAGCCACTCATACCGTCCTAGCGATACTCCGCGCAGAACCCAGGCGCGCCTTGTCCAATCATTGCGCACCCGCGCTTGATCTCGTCGACAATCAGCGAGCACGCATTCTGCGCATTGCACGGCGGATGAGTAGCCGGCGACACCTGAACGCATTCATTCACCAGCTGTCGCGACCGCTCGATACCGACCGCGTTGAGGCAGGTTCCGGTGGTGCTCGGGGCTGCCGAAGAGGCCCCCGGTTGCGGCGCCATGTAAGGCTCTGGCACGCCGAACGCCTGTGCCACCAGGTGCAGCTCCGCGCGCAGCTTCTCCCAGTGTGCCGTTGTCTGCGCGTTGAGTTGTAGGCTGTAGACGAGTGCGTCGATTTGCCCGGCGGTGCTCACCAGGGCGGCAACCGCGTTCTCCGCCTTGCGCTTATGCTTGAAGGTCTCCAGCGCCCCATTCGCCTGTTTGGCAAAGGTATCCGCCCGCGCCCGCGCATCGCGCTCGCGGCTGGTCTTGCGAATCGTACTCTTCTTCAGGGCATTATCGAAACTCTCCCGAAAGGGCGGGGCATCGTCTTTCACATTCTGCATCAGACGCTCCAGGTCTTTATCGCCCAAGCGGCCCTGCGCCAGCGCCGACCTGTCCGCGCCCAGCATTCCCAACACCAGAATCAAAAAAATGGAGCCTACCCACTTCCTCTGCATCGCTTATTCCTCCGCTGCGCCCCTGTAGCGTATCGGCGTTCNNGAGCAGACTTCGTATCATGCTTTACTATCGCTTAAGCCGCTGCGCCCTGTTGCGTTTGCAGAAAGAGCGGCGCCACGGAATGTCAGCCGAGTCCACCGCCCCCGCTGCTCCTTTTCTCACCGATAGCTACATCCTCGATTGGAAAAGTCAATCCTTTCGCGCCGACCTCATCTTTGTTCTTCCCGTGGCCATCTGCCTCGGCCTGGGCATGTGGCTGGCCCACCCTGGCGCCGGGTTGATCGCCGCCGGCGGAGCCTTTACCGTCGGCTTTGGCGCCAAGCAGCATATTGATGAGTCCCGCGTCCTCCCCATGATCCTGGCTTCGTTGGGCATCGGTGCCACGACCTTCATCGGCATGGTGGCTGGCCACATCAGCTTTATCCTGGTGCTCATCGCCGCAGGGGCGGGCTTCATCTATGGGATGCTCTCCATGCGCCAGCCCGGTGTCAGCTGGGTGGGGCAGCAGTCCATCGTCTTTCTTGTCGTCGCCTCGGCCTTTCCCTTTTCACCCCGGGCGGCGGCGGTCCGTTCCGCGCTGGTGATGGCTGGCGGCGCTCTACAGATCCTTACCTCGAGCATCCTGCTGCAACTCCTGCAACAGTTGCGCACGGACCTCTTGTCGGTCGCGCGCTATCTTCGCGCCGAACACCAGGCGCTACGTTCCTCCGTGGAGCAGGCCGCCCAATCGTTGATCAAACCCCGGGCCGCCCCCAGCGCGGTGCCCTATGCGCTCCGCCTCGCCATCACCCTCGGTGTCAGTACAGAAATCTACCGCCACTTCGGCTTCGCCAACGGCTACTGGATACCCATGACTGCCTTACTCGTCCTCAGGCCAGGCCTGAGTGATACGGCCAACCGAGCCATCGCTCGGACGGTCGGTACCCTTACCGGGGCAGTGTTGGCCAGCTTCTTTCTGGCTCATCTGGCCCCCTCGCCGCCCACGCTACTGGCCTTGATCCTTGTTTTCGCCTGGCTCACTTACTCGCTCAACAACGTCAACTACGGGCTCTTTACGCTCTGTCTCACGGCTTACATTGTCTTTCTGCTCGCCTTCGCCAGTCTCCCTGGCAAAGTTGTCGCCTATCACCGCGCCATCAGCACCTTGATCGGTGGCGCGCTTGCCCTCACCGTGAGATTGGTAGTCATCCGCTACCGCCAGAAGCACGTCATCGAAGAAGTATAGGGGAACACGATGGTTGCCTTACGTTCGCACCAGCAGCTGTGGAGAAACGGCGATGTAGACCGGGCCATTTTTGGCGGCAAAAAGCAACTGGGCCCCATTCCACCCGGATTTTCTGTAAGCCTTGTGGGGTCAACGAACTTCATGCGGCTTTCCTTACTGAAAGCCGCACACGCGACCATGGCTGGGGACGCGTAGACTCCACGAGCGTCCCTGGACGATAAAGACGCCGCAAAAGCCCCACACCCACGCTAACTTTGCGCAGGCCCGTACTTCGCTGGGCTAAGGGAGTGGGCGCCCGGGCACGGGAGGCTCCGGGTATGGTTTCGGCAGGTTAAGACTCCGGCTCCCACTCCAGTAAGGAAAGCACCCAGTCTTCACCCTTGCTCTCATCGGCTACATTCAGTAGGCGGCCCTGCTCTACTTCTCTCTTCCCGCCGTCCCAGATCGATCTTCCATCGAAGCGGCTTGCCGGGGCTGCCACCGCCTCCCGTATCTCTCGCAGCTCCGCGGGCCGCCCAACCTTTAGCAGGTATTTGCGTATTACTCCCGAACGGTCGAGTCCGTCATACTCCCCCCGTTCCGGCCACTGCTCCCTCAGCGCTTCCAGGGTTTGCTCCAGCTTCTGCACCAGCTCCGGCGCTAGGGCGCGCAACTCTCCCAGCAGCTCGTCGCGCCGCTCCTCCAGCAGGCGAACGGTAAGTGAAGGGGTGGATCGGCGCCCCATTTTCCTCTCCAAAGACGCCTGTTAAGGCGCAGGCATTTTCCTCGGCCACCAGCTCGGCCCTGCTCAGCATCTCACAAAACATTTGCGCCGCAAACTTGGCAAAAAAGTGTGGCAATTCTCTCCATATTATGCGCGGGACGGATTCCAGGAAGCTCAAAAAAATGCATATCGTCATCAGATGCAGGCGGTATGCAAGGAAGTCGCGATCGCTCCGATGTTCGCTCACCCGCAGACAAAAGTCCGTGAACTTCTTCGCGTCCCTCCATAAGTGCAGCAGCCCTGAGAGGCCATGCATCCGTTTCCAGAACCTGCGGTCGTCCGCGAGGGTCCAGCCGCTACCGAACGCATCTCGGGACAGTTCTACCACATAAGCATCCGCGTTGTGTTTCATGGCATATGGCCTCGTGCTCAACCGGTTAGGCGCAGCACTGCTGTGGTTTGTCCACAGATCTCTGCCTTCGTGAATGGTGCGGGGGTCTTCGCTAGGTGGGACCGCCTGCTAGGAGGGAGCGCCGAGCAAACCGGAAACTGCGCTCGGGCGATCGAGGATTTAAACAGCTTTCGGATCTGATTAAATGCCGTAACCCGTCCGTGCGATAGCGTCAAATGACGCCGCACCATCGGAGTCAGGGTCCGTGTTCTGGTCCCGAATCCTGCGGCACGCTGCTTCTCTGCGGCATCGAATGCGCGCTCTTGCCGCTCAAAAAGATTGCAGCGTTTTTGACGCCTCCACACTGGCATCACCGGTTGCGCTTCTTTATCATCGGAGGAATACTGGAAGCACTACGTAAGTCGAACCCCACGGCTGGAGAGGACCGCGCTTCATTCACTCTGATTCTCGCTTGCGCTCCATGCTCTTGTTTTTATCCTTAGCGGCGTTGTCGGTGCCGCTCTGGGAAACCTTTCGTCAAAGAGAGAGCGCCTTTTTTGGACAACCAGCTTTGATATTCCTCGAGGGTCCTTCATGAAGAAGTCAGAAGTCCTGAATGCTTGGGCCAGCATCCTTGCCGGCCAAAAGCCGAGCCTTTCGATCGAGATCACGCGGGAGTGCCCCCTCCGTTGTCCTGGCTGTTATGCCTACGAGCCTGAGCATTTGGGAGAGGGCGCGGTTAACCTGCGCCAACTGGCCGATTACAAGGGAGACGACCTGGTCCGCAGACTTCTGGCGATCGTCGACCAGGAGCGGCCCATCCACCTCTCGCTGGTTGGCGGTGACCCCTTAGTCCGTTACCGCGAGCTGGAGGTCCTTCTGCCCCAGCTCGAACGCCGCGGCATACATGTCCAACTCGTCACCAGCGCCTTTCGCCCATTGCCCAAGGCTTGGACCAATCTCTCCCGGCTTAGCCTGGTCGTTTCCATCGACGGTCTCCAACCCGAGCATGATGAGCGCCGCAAGCCGGCCACCTACGAGCGGATCCTCAATTCCATTCGCGAAAGTTTGGTGACCATCCACTGCACGGTTACCGGCCAGATCGCCGGCCGGCCCGGATACCTCGAAGAGTTTCTCCGCTTCTGGAGTGCCCGTCCGGAGGTGAAGCGTATCTGGGTCAGCCTTTTCACCCCGCAGCAGGGTGCGGAGGGTCCTGAACTTATCTCGCCGCCCATGCGCCGTCTGGTGCTTGACGAACTGGAGCGGCTCTTTCCTCTTTTCCCCAAGTTCCAGATGAACCAGGCAGTGATCGAGGAACTCCGTCATCCGCCGCAATCGCCGGAGGAGTGTATCTTCGCCCGCACCACGCTTTCTCTCTCCGCCGACCTGCAAACGCGGATTGGGCCCTGCCAATTCGGCGGCAAGCCTGACTGCACGCAATGCGGCTGCATCGCCTCGATGGGTCTGGCTGCTGTGGGTCATCACCGGGTTCTGCCCGGCCTCACGGCGGGCGACCTCATGTTGGCCTCGGAGCGGGTCGGCGAGGGAATCGGCAGGATCCGCTCTTTCGGCAAGCGCCTCCGCGGCAAACCGCAGGAGCTTCCCCCGCCCAGCCCGCCGCTCACCGTCATCACCAACGCAAAATGAGCAGCGAGGGACGAAACAGCTAAATAGGGAACCGAAACGGGAGTGAACCGACGGGACTGAACCGAACGAGAGTGAACGGACGGGAGTGAACCGAAACCGGACGGGTGCCCCTCGCCCCAGCGTACCCGGATTTCCTGTTACGCAGCACCAGACCAGAACCGCGTGTGCGGTTTTCTTTAAGGAAAGCCGCATGCAGTTCGNNGACAGGAAATCCGGGGTACCTGGGATGAAAAAGACGGGCGAAGCCCTTCAATCACTTTGGCTCGGTAGATCAATAACCACCACAAAAACAGAAAAGGGGAGAGACCCGATCGGCCTCCCCCCATTCCGCTTCCCCAGGCCTCTTAGAAGCTGACCCGGGCCGTGATCTCCACGTTCCGTGGCCCCGCTCCTTCTGCGGTCTGCAATGCGGAGATCGTCCCAAACCCAGGCTGATCGACATTCATATTCGGTACGTCAAAATTACGATGATTCAGCGCGTTCGAGGCTTGCGCGCCAAACTGAAACTGTAATTGTTCGGTAATCTTGACCGACTTGATCGGCGACAGGGAAACAGCATCCGTGCCGGGACCGACCACGCTCCCGACCGAGGCATCTCCGAACCGCCCCGCGTTCACCGGAGGGAGGGTGAACGCACTTGGATTGAGAAACACCGGGCCTGCGGGGTTTGTCAACCCACGAACCGCGTGCGGGGAGACACCCGGAACCACGTCGGCCCGGGTCACACCGACCACGTTAAGAATGTTGGTGTTCGCGGGATCCACCGACTCCTGGGCCGCGGTGAGAAACGCCCCACTCTGGAAGACCGTCACGCCCCCCAACTGCCAGCCTCCGACCAGGGCATCCATCAAGCGGCCGCTGCTGGGAAGAAACATCTCGCCCTTTCCAAACGGCAGCGTGTACAGGAAGGTGGCCAGCACACGATGACGGCGATCGAAGATCACGTTGACGTAATCGAGCGAAGGGTGGAAGCGGTCGGAGACGAAGTTGCCTCCCGCCGGAGGGAAAGCCGTCGAATCGACGCCGCCCGCGTCCGACAGATCCCGGGTGAGCACATAGCTGGCCTGAAACTGCAGTCCATGGGAAAGCCGTTTTTCCAGTACCCCGGTGAAGCTGTTGTAGTTGCTGATCGCCTGGTTGACCACGCTCTGGATAATGCCCCAGATGGGATACTCCAGCGTCTGGTTGCTATAGCCCGTTGTGTTGGCTGGCACCTGGTTCAAGTCGTTGAACACTTCCAGGTTACTGCCGTGGCTCCCGGTATAGGAAATCCGCATCCCCGTGTCATGTCCCAGGTCGCGCTCAAAGGTCAGATTCCACTGCTGCACCGTGGGATCTTTGTAGTGGATAGGAAAGGCATACTCGAAGCTGGCCGTCCCCGGCTGATTCAGATTCGCGGGAAAGGGAGAAGGGAACGACAGCAACGGTGCGCCATTGGACCCGTAATCCTGGTTATAGGTGGGCACAAAGCTCGCGCTCACCGCCCAGCCGGAAACCAGCGAGGACTCGATAAACCTTCCCCAACCGCCGCGGATAACCGTTTTGTCATTTTTCTCCGGCCGCCACGCAAAACCAATGCGCGGGCCAAAGTCAGTAAAGTCGGTGTATCGCAGCTTGTTCGGCAAGCCGGCCTGCGCCGCGGTGAGGATAGATGTGGGCGCAATCGACTCAGCAAACACGGGATTCGTGTAGGTGAGTCCCTGGGCATTCGGCACCGCCACTGCGCCATGAATGCCGTTCTGGTCGTAGTCCGGCAGGAAAGCTGCCGTGTTGTAGTGGGTATCTTTTAGCGAGGGATGCAGTTCGTAACGGAAGCCGGCATTGATGGTCAGATACGGCGTTATCTTCCAATCATCCTGGGCAAACATGGCGTGGGAATAGCCCAGCCCGTTCATCGCGGGGTTTGTCACCTGCGACAGGCTGGTCGCATCCGGGTACCCCAACAGAAACTGGGTAAATGGATCGCCAATCGTCGTTCCCACATCGGTGGATCCGTTAAAGGTGTACTGTCCTACTCGCGTGTTGCCGAATACGTTCTCATCGTGATCCGTCAGCCGGCGAACATCTCCCTCGAACTTGAAGGTGCTCTTGCCTTTGATCCAGGTCAGATTGTCCAGCAACTGGATGACCTTGCTTTGCTGATTGGTTGTGTTGGCGCCGCCTGTCCGCTGAAACGGGACGATTTGAAAATCTGGAACCGCGGCGGCTGTCGGTATATTGGGCACACCCGTGATGCCGACTTGGTTGAGCAGGGTAGCAGAGTTGAGAGCCAGGTCCAGCCCATCGCGGATCGAGTTGAAGCCTCCACGAAACTCGTTAATCAAATTCGAATTGATGGTGTAGTTGTAGGCCACGGTCAATCCACGGTCCTGTTCAGGCTGCGAGAAACCACCGATCAACGGCGATCCGCTGTTGTCGCAGAAGCCGATGCAGCCTGCCAGGGGAGCGGACACGACCGCGCGGTTCTTCCAGGTGTACCGCCCGTAGATGGACTGGTTCGAGGTAATATTCTGGTCGATCCGCACGTCGAACTGGTTGCTTTAAATCGGTGCCGGAAAATTAGTGGCATAGTTGTTTTGGTAGGAATCCGCGCTGCCGGTGTTCGGCACCGGCATCAGGTATTTCATCGCGTTCGCCGCCACCGGCGAAACCGGCACCGAGCAATTCGTAGGACCGGTGCAGGGAATCGGCGTGCCATCGTAATTCGCGATTGGCAAAGGTCCGGAAAGCCCAGCCTGCGCTCCCTGACCATTCAGATAACTCCAGAGATTCCCGTTGCGCATATCCGCGCTGGGAAAGCTCTCCAGCAGCGGAGTCTCGTGCGGCAGCCGCAACCCCTCATAGCTGCCGAAGAAAAACGTCCTGTCGTGCCCGTTATAGAGCCGCGGGATCCTCACCGCGCTCCCGGCAAAACCGCCAAAATTGTTCATGATGATCTTCGGCTTGCCGGTGAAAGGATTGCCCGCCGTCAGGTCGGTGTTCTCGAGGTTCTCGAAGATGCCGCCGTGATAACTGTTTGCGCCCGCCCGCGAAGTGGTCGTGATGTCCGCCACGCCACTATATTCCGCGTTGTTATTGGATTCGCTTACTCGGATCTCAGAGATCGAGTTGAAGGACGGAAAGAGCTCGGCGATGGGTCCGCTGAACTCCACGTTTACGCTGCTGATGCCATCGATGGTGAACGACATGAGTGCGGGTCCCCGCGATGACCAGATTTGAGTTATCGTCCACCTGCACGCCGGGCTCCGTCGTCAGCGTCAACAGCGCGCTGGTGGATCCATTAGACCGTGAGTAGACAGCCACGGGAAGATCGACCAGTTCATGCGTTGTTTTGGTCGATGCCAGGCTCGACTCATCCGTGGTGATCACGTCGCCGGCAGCCTGTACCTCAACCGTCTGGGACGCCGGGCCGATAGCCAGGTTGGCGTCGATACGTTGTGTATCGCGGGCCTGCAATACCAGGTGGTCGAAGACCGCATCCTTGAATCCGCTCGCCTGGATGCTCACCTGGTAGATTCCGGCATCGAGGTTAAGGAACTCATAAGCCCCGGACGCGCCGCTCGTCACCGTGCGTGTCGCGGAGCTTCCCTGGTTGACCAGTGTCACGGTGGCGCCCGGCACCACCGAGCCCGACTAATCCTTCACGATGCCCACGATCGATCCAAACGTGGATTGGCCCAACGCTTCTATGCCTGAAGAAAGGAAACAGGCCGTCAAGGCCACCATCAGCCACTTGCAAACATTGGAACCAGCCACAGCTCACCTCCAGAAAGTTTCTTCCAGCTCTGTCCCAACTCGTTGAAACCGTGTCTCGCACAAAACCTACGGGTGCCCCATCCTTCGCGCACTTTGCGAGGGGTGGGATACGCGGCTCCTCCTTCAAGCTCTGTCTCCGTCGATCACTGTCCTAAGGTTGCATCGGTAAATCCATCAACGGGTCTGCGGAGTAGAAGTCGAAGGGGCGCAGAGTAAAGTCATGCCACATGGTCGGCATCTGTGGCCAATCCTCCGGCCGCGGCACGTGGTGAAACGCCATCGTGTACCAGGCCACGATATCCGTGTTCATGATGCTGCGGTTCTGTTTCACCCATACTGGTAAGCCGTCCGTGCCCTTGCTCCCCGAGACATAAATCCCGGCCGCATATCTCTCCTTGGGGTCACAGGGAGTTACCCATAACTGGTGGTCTGAGAACCCGGCGCGCTTCTGTGGCCAATCATCCAGCGATAAGAGAGGCACCGGTCAGTCCAGGCATGATCTCGAAGCTGGTAGGGTAGCCCAGCTCGTTATGCACCGAGGGATTAGTAAACCGCCACATCGCCGGGTGTTCCATGCTGAAGTTCTGCATGGCGGACCCTTCGGTGGCGATCGTCTTGGGCGCCATGGCCCAGATAGTTTTGCGCGGGCTCGTGGCCGGCAGCTTGTACTGCACCAGCTTATCCACTTCGAAGTTGTTATTGGTCCCGTCCACATCCAGGTCCAATCGGAATGAGAAGAAATGGTCGTGATCCACACCGTCGGTGTTCGCAGCCACCAAGTGCCCGAATTCCAACGGATTGCCTTCCGCATCCTTGCCCATAATGTTGCTTGACATCATTTCCGACGCCATCTTGTCCGGCACCGGCTTCACTTCCAGTTCGCCCGTCGCTCCCACCGCCACGGTGATGGCCCCCTCCTGTTCAAAGCGCCAGTCGAGGATGTAGTCGTAATTGCCCACCACGGCGATGCTGCGAAAGACCAACTCACGTCCTGGTCGGCCCGAGACCGCGTCGTCGTCCCAATGCCGCCAGGCGGGATCGCCCAGCGTGCGCTCGAACAGGCACGCCAACTGCGGACGAATGGAGGGAGTTCCGTTATCGTGGAAAAACGTGCCGCTGAAGTAAGTAGCATAGTCCGGGCAATCGGTGCCCTTCTGTAACGGCTTCGGAATTCCCAGGCCGGTGTTCATGAAGTACTCGCCCGACTCCAGAAACACGTGCGAATTCCACGTCTCCTCCGGGTCCATGTAGGGCACGTACATCTCTGACAGCGAGCCCTCATACAACACCGAGCGCCGCTTTCCCTTGTAGTCGAGCGATGCCATGTTGATCACCGGACCACTCCGCGGGTCGACGCGAAAGCGGAAGTGCCAGTTCTGCCAGCTCACCTCACCATCCGTGATGGTGAAGCTGGGCCCTTCCGGCTGCGACACAACGATGGGTTTGGTGCCCGCAAGCGCCGGACCACCGTTGGGGTCATAAAGCGAGCTCACTGGCGGCATTGGGACCACGCCGTAGTCGGTAAAACGCAATACTTTCTTGCTCACCATGTCGACGGTGAAGAAGATTCCGCCAACCTCGCGGTCCTCGGACCCATTCTCCGCATCTTCGTTGTATTCGCATCCTCCCCAACCGATTCTGCGGCCGTCCTGCTCCGGCAGCGCGATGTAGCCTCCGGGCGTCGCATAACAAGTCACCAGGTTCAGGTCGGTGATGCCGCGCTTCTTGAGCGCCTCCATAATCCGCGCGGATCGTGCTTGATTGCATCGTTGACTTCATGCTCCTCCGTGGTCGTATATGGAGCCTGCATCCCCTTCAACTCCTCGAACGTTTCCACTTTGGCGGTCGAGATGTTCACCAGCTCTTCGTAGGACTTCCCCTTGTCGTACAGCACCACATCCGCCTTGCGCTCCATCGGCGAGCCCGGCTTCCAATCCAGGACATCCTGCTTGTTAGGCTCGTGTAGCAGAACGCTGCTGAAAATGGTTCGAGGAACAAATGACCCTAAGCGGAAACAAGTAAGACTACGGCGACGCGTAGATCCGATAAGGGCCGAAAGCAGACTGGGAGCCTGATTGCTTGAGTTATGCCAGGCCCACGCGGGCACGTTGCGCGCGGGTAACTCCGAGCATGTCCAATTGCTGGGGACAGCGAGTTAGCGACAGGGCTTTCGCGAGGTTTCCTCAAAGATAGCGAGGCATCAAAGCAAAGTCAACGTCTATTCATCGAAGAACTTCGTCCTGCCACGGATCAAAGGGTGCCCCATATCTCGCTCATTTTTTGCGAGATGTGGGAGACGCAAACGTTAATTTGGATGGTTGGACAGGCAACAATTCATCCACCTATCCACCGCAGCAAGAAGCCACCGGCTCGCCATGCCGCAAGCTATGTCCGTTCGGTTCCCCGGGCAGGTCCATCGCCGGATTGGCCGCGAAGAAGTTATTCGGCTTCAACATAAAGCCCGCGTATTCCACAGGCATGATGGGAAAGTCTTCAGGTTTGCAAACGTGGCTGTGGCCGAAGCTATGCCACAGCACGATATCCTCATTCTCGATCGACCGGTTCTGTTGGACGTACAAGGGTAAGCCGTCGCCCCCCGCGTGCTGGTTGGGATAACTCCCGGTGGCGTAGCGCTCTTCCGGCGTGTACTGCGTCACCCACAGGTGCTTGCTGGCGAAGCCCCCTCGGCGGTCGATGCTGCTGCCCGGCTGGGCTAGAAGCAGCGGGCTTGGTTGCGCGACCAATTTGTAGCCGGGATGTTTGCCCACCGCATTGCGCCGATTGGGGTTGATGATCTTCCAAAATCGCCCCGTCCGCCCATCGGCCTCACGGCAGGCGTCGAGTTCGCGGCCCAGCGTCTTCCCGGTCACATCGAAGACATTCCTTAAGGATTGTCCTTACCCCAGGGTCGTGGATGATACTCGTGTTCGGTCACGCTGTTCTGCTCGCCGTCGACCATCATGTGCATCCGCGCGCAGAAAAAGTGTTGATGATTGGGCCCTCCCAGCCCCTTGGCCACCGTCCCTCCGAACGAATATTCGGCGCCCGGAACGACGGCCGCCGTTTGGATAATTCCGGGGAGCTTCACTTCCAGCTGGATGGTCCCATCCTGGTACAGATACCAGTAGAAGCCGTAGTCGTAGTTGCCCACGGTGGCGAAGAAGCTGATCACCAGCCGCCGCGAACGGCGCACCTGGTGCAGCCCGGTGCGAAAGTCGAAGTGTTTCCAAAGAATGCCGTAGTCTTCCTCGTGCATGCAGACCGCATTCTTCATCAGCGTGATCGCGCCCTGATCCTCCACCATCGGCACATCGAAGTAGTGGATCAGGCCCAGCAATCGCAACCCAGTTCGAGCGAGTTGGCCAGCTTACCCAATCCATCCTCGCCGCAATCGAATGCATTCTTCCAGAAATGGCTGGTCGTCGGATCGCCATACGGAACCACCATTTCGGTGACGCTTGCTCGGTACACCAGTGGCCGCACGCCTGTTCCATCGTCGAAACCGAGCTGGTGCAGCACCAGGCCTTCCCGCGAGGTAAACTCGACCCGGAAGCTCCATTTCTGCCACTTCACCTGCCATCCATCGACGGAGAAACTCGGGCCCTCGGGCTGCGAGATATGCAGCGGCTTCAGATCCTCGCGCGGCTTGCCCAGCGATTCCGGATCGTAGTTGTGTTTCTGTTTAGGAACCGGCACTACGACCTCGTCGTCCACCAGTTGCAAGCACCCGTTTAGGGATCAGGTCTACCACCGCCACCACGCCTTCGATGGGATGGGAGTAGGCATTATCCAGCCGGTCGGCGCGATAGCAGCTCACCGCCCGCACCACCCGCCGTCCTGCTTCGAGAGGGAAGCCGAAGTTGCCGGCGGAGAAGGGATCCACCTGCACCAACTTGATATGTTCATCGGTCAGGCCACGTCGTTTCACTGCCTTCCGCCAGCCCTCATCTGCCTTCACGATCAGGTCGCAGTGGATGAAGTCCTCAACCAACACCGGAGGCTGCCCATAGCAGCCCGTGGTTAAAGTCTAAAATCCGTGAAACTGATTTTCTAACACTATGAATCTAAATTTCTTAACTTCTCGATGTTTCCAGAAAGGCACTTTAACCACGGGCTGATAGGGAGGAGTCTCCGTGATGTGTTGCACCCAGGAGACGACTGTCCCGCCCGACACGTTCACCACCGCCTCGTGTGTCTCCCCCGTATTGGCATCGAGGACCATCAAAAACGCGGACCGTTCCGTCGTCTTTCCCGGCTGGTACGCGAGCACCTGTGCTTTGGGAGGCTCATGCAATTGGACCATTGCGAAGCGGTACTCCGCGCCCAGTTGCCGGGCAGTCTTCAGCACCTCGCACGCGCCGCGGATCTCCTCCGCGGACACTCATAACCATCCTCCGTACAACCCCCGCTCTGTCCGAGCCATGGGACCAAGGGTGCCCCATATCTGGCACGTTCTTTGTGTCAGATGTGGGATACCACAACTCTCACCTCAAACTTCTGTCCCGGCCACAGAGCCCCTCAAGCCTCATCCACCAGCTCAGCCAGTTGGCCTCTAACCCGTAAGCCTCGTCTTGTGATCCCCAGCGAAACGCCGATACCCGCCAGCATGATCCACGGAAAGCTGCGAACGAATCCATCGTCGCTACCGCTCAGCGCCGGCAGGTTCACAATCAACAGATACAGCGCATACCCCAGCCCGGCCATGCCCAGTACCGGCGCCACCATCGTGTTCCACACCCGCTTATCCAGGCCGCTGCGGCGAAAGAAGACGATGACCGCCGCGCTGACCAGAAACTGCAGCCCCACGATCCCGATCGTGGCAAACGCCGACGTCCAACTGAAAATCACCGTTAGCGGATCGGCCCGGGTCAGGACCGAGCCCAGTAGTCCCGCCACTGCGCACCCTGTCTGTAGATAACTCGCCTTGTAGGGCGACTGGAACCGCGGGTGAATCCCAGCCAGAAATCTCCACAGCAAACCCTCGCGGCCCAGCGCGTACAGGTACCGGGTAATCGTGTTATGAAAGGCCAGCAGGCAGGCGAAGATGCTGCTTAACAGCAGGGCCCGCATGATCCCTGTGGTCCTCCTCCGTGCAAGACGATCGAGAGACTCAGCGCCAGCAGAATGCCCATCTCCAGGGTAATGAACAGGCCCCGCACGAAGCCGTTAAGGTCCAGCTTGCGCATACCCAGAAACTGCACCAGCGCGATCGCCACCGCGCTATACGCGTACCACGGGAGGCGCAGTGTGATCAGCGGATTGAGAATAAGTGCGGCAAAAAACCCGAACAGCGCATACACGCCCACCTGCATCGTGGTGTAAGAAGCGACGGCCACGAAGGCTCCGCCCACGCCGAAGCTCTGACCCAGCCCCCGCGCTAGGTACGCATAAAACGCGCCCGCGTTCACCACATGGCGGCTCATCGCGGCATAGCCCACGCTGAAGATCAGCAAAATTACGCCGGCGACCACGAACGCGCCCGGAACCCCCGCGCCATTGCCCAGTCGGATAGCCACCGGGATGATCCCCAGCATGCCCGTCAACGGTGCGGCGGACGAGATCACAAAAAACACGATCTGCCACATCCCGATCGAATTTTTCTTGAGTTCGGCTGGAGGCACTTATCCCTCACGCGCTGGTGTGCTGTCTCATCCTCGCCCGATCGTCAATTTTTGTCATTGCTATTGATNNCGAGACCCGCCCCCAAAGCGGGGCTCGCGCTGCCTCCAGTGCAAACGGACCAATACATGAGATTGGTTCAAGTCGCCCGACTTCCAGTCTTATTGTGTCCGCTGTTTCCATAGCAGCCGTGGCGCCGTTTTTTCTCGCATCAGGCAAAACTCCGGGGTAATCGATCATGCAGAAGTCCCCCATGCATCCATCATTAACTCCTACCATCCGGGCAAATCTGTTAGCGCCCATCCTCGACGCGTTAAGCGCACAAGGACACGATACGGTCGCGCTCCTACGCCGGCACGCTCTGCCATTCGCGGATCCCATCGATCCTTACCAGCTGATATCTCTCGCCAAGTACGTCGCGTTCTTTGGGCAGGCCGCGCTCTTTTTAGAGGATCCATTTCTCGGCCTTAGGCTTGGCCTTCGCTTCCGGCCCGAGTTGCTCGGCCCGCTCGGTTTTATGTTCCAGGCCTCTGCCGATCTCCGTCTTGCCTTGCAGCAGTTATCCTCCTATGGCGTTTGGCAGAGTGGCACCCGCTTGGAACTTCTCGCCGGGGAACTCACCGCCGACTACATCTATCAGATCGATAACCCTTTGCTGCGTCCGCGGCGGCAGGATGCCGAATACTCCCTGGCTTCCATCTGCAGTCTCATACGCAATCTTCTGGGAGAGAAGTGGGCACCGGTTGAAGTCCACTTCGAGCACGCCAGCTTCCGTGGGGCTCCGGGCGCCGCAAGGGCTTATGCTGAGGCCTTCCATGCTCCGGTTTTCTTCGGCCAGAACCTCAACCGGCTGGTAATCCGGCAATCGGATCTGCGCCGTGCCGGCGTCTCGTCGGATCGTTCGATGCTGCCCTTCATGGAGCGGCATCTGCACGATCTCGCGCGGGAGAGCAGGGAACCGGAAAGTTTCTCCCCGCAAGTCAACTATCTCATCGCCAGGCGCCTTGGCCTGGGTCCCTTGAGTCTCCCGGCGATTGCCGGGGAGCTCGGACTCTCGTCCCGCTCCTTTCAGCGCCGTCTTGCCGAGGAGCGCACCACCTTTCGCCGCCTGGTCCGCGACCAGCGCCGCTCCATCGCCGAGACCCTGACGAAGAACCGTTCGACTACCGTCACCTCGGTAGCCCACACTGTGGGCTACGCGGAGACGGCCGTGCTTTCGCGAGCCTTCAAGAGCTGGACCGGCAGCTCCCCGCGAAGCTTTGCCCGCGCGACACGGGTGCAGCGTTAGCCCGTTCTAGACGTGGGATAGGATTTAACAAAACCCGGGAGCACCCCATGGTGAGACCCATCGGACTAGGAAAGAAGAAGCCTGGCCTCGACCGCGTTCTCGGGCGTCGCGATCTGGTGCTGCTCTTCGTGGTTGCGGTAGCCAACCTGAACCTGATCCCGGCGGTGTCCGCCTCCGGCCCGATCACGCTCTGGCTGTGGGTGTTAGCCCTCTCCTGCTTCTTCTGGCCGCAGGGCGCGGCGGTAACGGAGTTGGCGCAGAAATGGCCTGGCGAAGGCGGCATTTATCTCTGGGCCAAGCGCAGCTTCGGCGAAGAGCATGGCTTCCTTGCGGGCTGGTGTTACTGGCTTTCGAACGTATTCTACCTGCCCACCGTCGTCCTTTCCTGCGTGGGAGTTGGCGTCTACGTCGCCGGGCCCAGGATCCAGAAGCTGGCCGACAGCCATGCCTTCACCGGGATTGCTTCGCTGCTGATCATCCTCTTTCTGCTTGTGCTCAACGTACGTGGCCTCTCGCTCGGCAAATGGATTAGCAATCTCGGCGCCCTCGGCACCATTGGCGGCGCCGCCATCATCTGCCTGCTCGCCTTCATGACTCTGCAACATAACGGCAGTGCGCTCCCTCTCTCCGCCCTGCGTCCCGATTTCCATGACTGGCGGCTTTTCGCGGCCTTCGGCACCATCTGCTACAGCCTCATCGGCCTTGACCTGGCCTCCATCATGGGCGATGAGATCCGCGATCCACGCCGCAATCTGCCCATCTCCATCCTCCTCGGCGGCGTCATTGCCGGCTTGATTTATTTCTTTACCACGCTCTCCATGCTCATCGCCATGCCTCAAAAGGAGATTGGCGTGCTCTCCGGAATTCTCCAGGCCATCAATGTCATGAGCGCGCGCACCGGCCTGATCGGCGTCGTGGCCCCGCTGGCTTTGCTGGAATGTATTGCCATCCTGGGCACTGCCTCAGCCTGGTTCAGCGGCGCGGCCCGCCTGCCTTTCGTTGCTGGAGTCGATCGTTACCTGCCTCCGATCATTGGCCGCGTGCATCCTCGTTACCACACGCCCTACGTCAGTCTCATACTCTTTGCCGCCCTTTCGTCGTTGCTCATCGCCGCCAGCTTTCTCGGCGTCTCGGTGGGCGAGGCCTATCTCACCATGCTCGACCTGGCCGTCATTCTGCAGCTCCTGCCTTCCACTTACATGTTCCTGGCGCTCCTCAAGCACACCTGGAGCAAGGACACTGAACTCAATGCGAACAAGGCCTATCTCACCGCCAACGCGGTCGCCGGCCTGGGCGCCACCTTAATCGGCTTGGTCGTCGCCTTCATCCCGTCGCGCCAGGTCAACTCGGTTTGGATCTTCGAAGGCAAACTGATCGCCGGATGCATGATCGTATTTGGCTCGGCCTTGTTCTTCTATCAGCGAGCGCTGAGCAAAGCGCGTAACACCCCTGCCGAAGCCGATTTGGTCCCCGAGGTGGAGTATGGAGCCTGACCCTCCCTCAAGGCCATGGCGAGCAAGCATCGCCGGCCGCTGCGTGATTAAGGCGGTACCTTTGCCCAAATTGAAAGTCTCTTGGAGACTGGTCTTCCTACCTACAAAATTATTTGGCGGTTGAACGAAGGCTGACGGTATCATTGCACTTTTCCACAATGATTGAGCTAGGGGATAACATCCGCCGGTCGGCCGGCGAAGCGGAGCGTGAGTTCCTGAAATAAATTGTCATCCCGACCGAGCAAAGCGAAGTGGAGGGACCTGCGGTTTCACCAATCCTCACTCTGCACTTATGCTCGCTAAGTAGTGTCTAGATATTTCTTGGGGCCTGGCTTTTCTGAATAAATCGCGAGGGTATGCCGGTGACGCAGTCCTACGAAGCAACGGACGTCAATCATGTCTTGACTCTAGAGGAAATCACAAACCTCACTGAGGAGGGTGGCAAGCCTGCCGGCACCCTCATGAACGTCGTCGCCTTGATAGCCACGCGGTTCAGGACCGATGTTTGCTCAGCCTANNCGCGGAACAAGTAATGCCGGTAGCCGTGGAGGACGCCGGGAATCACCCTCGCTTTAAGTACTTCAGGGAATCCGGGGAGGAGGTCTACCGCTCCTTCCTGGGCGTGCCTCTCATCGACCGTGGGATTCTGCAGTGCGTTCTCGTTGTGCAAACCGAGGAGCCGAGAGTATTTCGAGAGACTGAAATTCGCATGTTGGTCGAAGCGGCAAACGAGGTCGCACCCGTGGTCAGCGCGCACTCTGGATCGTTTCATTGCCCCGGCTCAGGAACGTCTTTGGTCGCTCGCGCGGAATCTCTGGTGGTGCTGGGACCACGACTGTATGAGCTTATTTCGCGATCTGAATCCCACGCGCTGGCGGGAGCTGAACCAGAATCCGATCTCGATGCTCAGCGAGATGCCTCTGGGGGAAATCGAGTCTCGCGCGGCGGAACTGGTTTTGCATAGCCGCATCAACTATGTCTACCGCCGTCAGCAGGAGTATCTACGCGCAGACCGCACCTGGGGAGCAGCGAACGCAGGGGTGCTCCGGCCTCGGCCAGTAGCCTATTTTTCTGCTGAGTTTGGATTGCACGAATCACTGCCAATTTATTCCGGCGGACTGGGTGTCCTCTCTGGAGACCACATCAAGAGTGCATCCGACCTCGGTATTCCACTCATCGGGATCGGCTTGTTTTATGGACAAGGCTACTTCCGGCAGCGTCTTGACCCAAGCGGATGGCAGCGGGAGGAATACCTGCAAACCGACGTCAATCAACTGCCGATGCAGCTGGCCATTGGCCAAAACGGGGAACCGATCGTCGTGAAAATCGACACCCGCGGCGGTTCTATCCGTGCCAAGGTCTGGCGGGTGAAGGTAGGGCGCTGTGACCTACTGCTGCTCGACTCCAAAGTGGCGGGCAATGCACCCGAGGATCTGGAACTTACCTCTCGTTTGTATGGCGGGGACGGACGCACGCGCATTCGTCAGGAGTTGCTGCTCGGCGTCGGCGGCTTTCGCGCTCTTAAGGCCATGGGCATTTCTCCTGGGGTTCTTCACCTCAACGAGGGACACAGCAGTTTCACGGTCTTCGAGGCTATTCGCGACCGCATGCAGGAAGAAGGAATGGACTTTGATACGGCTGCAAATCTGATACCTCGGGAAGTGATATTTACCACCCACACGCCCGTGGCTGCCGGTCACGATCGGTTCAACGCCGATCTTATCGAGGAGCACTTAGGCCCCCTGCGCGAAGAACTGGGCATTTCGCATCACAAGCTGATGGGCTTTGGTCGCGAGCGTCCCACGGACCACCAGGAACAATTCTTCATGACCGTTCTCGGGCTCAAGCTTTCGCGCCGTGCCAATGCGGTTTCTTCTCTGCATGGCGAGGTTTCCCGGGCGATGTGGAAGAATCTATTTCCCGGCAAGCTGGAAGACGCGGTGCCCATCGGTCACATCACGAATGGCGTTCACGTCCCATCCTGGCTTGCGCCGCAAATGTGTCGTCTTTACGACCGCCATCTCGGCGTCGGATGGCAGAACCAGACCGGCGCGGCGCGAACCTGGGAAGAAATCGAGAATGTCGACGATGGCGAACTTTGGGAAACCCACCTGAGCCTGAAATCGCAGCTCATCGACTTTGTGCGCCGCCGCGCGCGTGAGCAGGCCGAGCGTCTTGGCGAATCACAGGAGGCTCTCCACCAGCTCAGCAAATTGCTCTCCCCGGATGCCTTGACCATCGGCTTCGCGCGCCGCTTCGCCACCTACAAGCGAGCCAACTTGATTCTCGCCGATATCCAGAGACTGGCGTCCATGGTCAACGATCCCAAGCGTCCCGTGCAATTCCTCTTTGCCGGCAAGGCCCATCCGCATGACGAACCGGAAAGAGGGTGCTCCAGCAGATCGCCGAGAAGATGCGCGACTCCAAATTCGCCGGCAAATTTGTCTTTATCGAAGACTACGACATCAATGTCGGCCGCCATCTCGTCCAGGGTGTGGATGTCTGGCTCAACAATCCCCAGCGGCCCCTCGAGGCCTCCGGCACCAGCGGGCAAAAAGTGGTCCTCAACGGAGGCTTGAACTTTTCCGTGCTAGATGGCTGGTGGGCCGAGGCTTACGACGGTCTCAACGGGTTCGCGATTGATAACGGCAGAACCCACTCGAATATGGATGTGCATGATAACCGCGACGGCGAAGAGCTCTACCGTGTCCTCCGCGACGAACTGATTCGGCTCTTTTATCAGCGTGACAAGGACGGCCTGCCGCGGGGGTGGATCACGCGCATGAAGCGGACCATCCGCACCTTGGGCTTTCGCTTCAGCGCCGACCGCATGGTGATGGATTACACCGGGAAGTGTTACGTCCCCGCGGCAGGGGGCACGTCGAGCGAAATGAAATCGCCGTGCTAGTCTCCGGAGCCATTGTTTTCTAACAAAAAATTTGTCATCCCGACCGAAGCGTAGCGCAGTGGAGGGACCTGCGGTTCTCTCAACCCGCATCTGATTCGGACCGAAGCTCAGCCCTCCCCTTTGTCATCCCGACCGCAGTGGAGGGACTTGCGGTCGGCAACGCCGGTGAATGACTTTAAGGAAAGCCGCATGAAGTTCGCTGATCCCACCATGCCCAACTGGAAATCCGGGTTAAGGCAGTGGAGGGATCTGGTTTAACCTTTTCGTTGTCTCAAATTGCTTGCATTTCTTGCATGGAACTTTAGAGGATTAGCGGCGACGACGAGGAATTGAACCTGATGTCCAAAACCCAGTCCGCAACAAAGCACGCTCGATCGCACCCACGATACTGGACCCGGCGCGATCTTATGCGTCTCGCTCTTGCCTTACCTGCAGGAGCTTATCTATCGAACTTGAAGCTCTTTGCGGAGCCGCTCGCCGGCAAGGTGAAAATTACCGGCATCAAGGCCATGGGTCTGGACCATATCGCAGGAAATTGCCTGATCCGGATCGACACCGACAGCGGGCTCACCGGCTACGGAGAGGCAGGTGCCACGGGGTCTATCGCGCGTGCGCGTATCGAAACAATGAAGCCGTTGTTGATAGGCAAGGACCCCCTCGCAATCGAGGTTCACTTTCAACACATCAGCTCGCTGATGTACAACTACGTGGCTCACATCCCAACGGTAAGCGGTATCGACATTGCCTTGTGGGATTTAGCCGGCAAGATTACAAATCTCCCCGTGAGCGTCCTGCTTGGCGGCCCCTTTCGCGACACCATTCCTATGTACTCTCACGGCATAGGTCTCGACATGTTAAGCAAAGATTCCTGCCGGGAATGGGCGAGCAGAATCAGGCAAATGCCCGAAGGCTTCACGGTCTTCAAGTGCAACATCCACGGGGCGCTAGGAGTGCCTTCTGGAGAATTCACGAACACCCTGACGACCAGCCAGTTGAGAAACGTGAAACGCGCCTATGCAAATGTCCGCGAGGCGGTAGGCGACGATATCGATATCGCCGTGCATTGTCACGGGGAACTGGACACTCCGAGTGCTATCGGCGTCGCCAAAGCAGTCGAACCGATGAACCCGCTGTGGATTGAGGATCCATTGAATCCGGTCTTCTCTGAAGGCTGGATGGACCTCCGCAGGGCAACGAATACCACGCTACTCACGGGCGAGAAACTGGAGCTGGTAAGAGGCTTCCGCCCGTTTCTCGATAACGGAGCGGTAGATATCATCCATCCCGATTTATGTTTTGCCGGGGGCATCACCGGGACTAAGAAGATCGCAGACTACGCTGCTCTTTCTCGCACGCCAGTCGCGCTGCACAACGTAGGTTCGCTCGTCATGACTTATGCGAACGCACAGTTCGCCTCATCCATTCAGAACCTCTTCCGGGTC
The DNA here is from genome assembly GCA_003152195.1 of Acidobacteriaceae bacterium. Classification (GTDB taxonomy): domain Bacteria; phylum Acidobacteriota; class Terriglobia; order Terriglobales; family Acidobacteriaceae; genus PALSA-350. The sequence goes on along the minus strand of PLZN01000357.1, from coordinate 400 downwards.
GAGAGCGCNNCAACGCGCCCACCTGCATCACCCATCCGTCCATGGTGGAGCGGCTGATGTGGAGTCCGGTGTCGCGCTGGAGAATGGCGCTCTGCCGATAGAGCGGCAACGAATCGCAATACTTCGCGACGATAGTATCGAGGAGGACCTGATCGGAGACCAGAGACTTTTCGATGATGCGCTGGGGCACGGGAGCCGTGGATACGCCTTGTTCTTCGCACTGCCTGCAGGCCCGCTTCTCACGCTTGATCAACAGCACAAAATACTTCGCCGGTTCTACGTCGAGCTGTTCGCTCTCCTGGTAGCCGATCACCACCGTATCTTTTCCGCAGACGCCGCACTTGGACTGCTCCGGCGTGCAGGCCACGATCTTTTCTATGCCTGCAAGATGCGCGGGAAG
>PLZN01000261.1 GCA_003152195.1 Acidobacteriaceae bacterium | reverse complement strand
GTCGAGGTCACAGACAAATCGGGCCGTCCCATCAGTGGCCTTGAAGCCGGCGACTTTAGCGTGTTCGACAACAATCGGCCCCAGAAGTTGCTCGATTTCCATGCCATCGACGCAGATCATCCCCCTGCCACTCCGGTTCACGTTCTCATCATCGTCGATGCCGTCAACGCCGACGCCCGACTAGTTCAGTCGGCCCGCGAAGGGCTGAGCGAGTTTCTAAAGCAGAATCGCGGGAAGCTGGATTATCCCACCTCGATCGCCATTTTCACCGATTCGGGCTTCAAGTTGGCGCCTGGACCCACGCAAGACGGCAACGCGCTGCTCGCCAGTCTCAACAGCGCTCAATCCGAGTTGCGTGTAATCGGCCGTTCCGCAGGGGTCTACGGGGCAGCGGAGCGGTGGCAACAGTCTTTCGATCTGATCAGCGACCTGTCTAACGATGAGGCGACGCATGCGGGTCGCAAGCTCCTTCTCTTCATCAGCCCAGGCTGGCCCATGTTATCTCAGGCTGGGAGTTATGCCGACATGAAGTACCGAACCTGGATCTTCGATGACATCGTGGGCATCTCAAATCAACTACGCCAGGCGTGCGTCTCCCTCTACAGCCTCGACCCGACCAGCTTCGGCAGCAACGATTCCTTTTCCTACGAAAGCTTCCTCAAAGGTGTTACGAAGATCACTGAAGCGCAGTATCCCGATCTTGCTGTGCAGGTCATGGCCGCACACTCGGGCGGGCAGGTGATTCTCGGCGGGAACGACGTGAAGGGAGAGATCAACACTGCCTTACGCGATGCGACCGCGTATTACAACCTGAGTTTCGAGCCCGCGCCCGCCAGCCTGACCACCCGCTATCATGCCATCCGCGTCAAGGTCGACAAACCCGGCATCAAAGTTCGGACCACGGCCGGTTACTACGTGAAAGCCGCGCAATAGGGTGTCCGGCCGACGTGCGTTAGCCACTGTAGGCGCCGATGGGCGCATCGCAGGAGCGGCCGAACCGTCTCATTTGTCATGCGGGAGGCTGATGTCTCCGGTCAGAATGCGCGCAGTTGGGCGGAAGACGTGATAATTGCTGAAAGAGACGTCATTCAGAAACGTCGAATCAATCGCCCACGTCTGCTCTCTGGAGATAGCGACGCTTCTTACCGGACAGATATAGGTCCTTCCGGCAATCTCTACGGGGCCGTACTCGACCATCACGTCCGATCGCACGATCCGCGTCGAAGGATCGGGGTCCGCCATCACCGCCAGCCGAAAAATCGTTCCATTTTCGGGGTCAATCGCAATCTCGCCGTGATAACCAATTCGTTCACTGATAACCTGGTCTGCGTCCTCGGCGAAAAGGCTGTGGTAACTCGTCTCGAAGTGCGATCTCGATTTCGGAACGGCGAATTGAAATGCCGCTAGCGGTCCGGTTTCGCCCTGTTCCCAGTGACTCCAGGTGAGTTTGTCCGGGCCGGCATCGTTGACGGCCATGGAGAGGATGGGGCCAAATACGCCCGTTACCACAAAATTCCTTTTTCCCGAACTCAAGTTTCTCGTTTTCCCGCTTCTCGTTTCCAGGACTTCCTTCCGGTCGCGGTAGAGCACAACCTCATCGGAGGTACTCGCCAGCCTCCACGCCGGGCTACTTGGCGTGCCTCCTTGTCCGGTTTTCTGGGGAGCCTGTTCGTAGTACGCTGTCGTCCGGGCCGCAAATAGATTTGGCAGTTTCGGAATTGTGTTGTGGAGATAATCGACGGTACGCGAAATGATGACACGTTGCTCGTCTGCGTTTGGCGAAGCGTTGGCGGGGATCTCGGCTACCGGAAGTGGGAGGAAGCTTGACGCATCGCCGAGAGCAACCAGCGCCTGTTGTGCTTTCCTGCCGCGCAGCGTGGCTTTCAAGTTCGAAAGCATTGGGCTGCTCAGCCGTTCATTCAACACCAGGCGGGAAAGCTGCCGCGCGGCCTCCGCATCGGAAACCTCCTGAGCCAGTTCTGCTATATGCTCCAGCTGTCCAACCGTGACAAACCTGACCGCGAGAGTGGGCTCATCGTAATACCCCGTACGGGTACGTGTGACCGTATTCTGCCGGGCGACAAGAACGTGCATGGCGTGATACTCGTCGACGTGATCGGAAGCAGGCGGATCGAAGGAGAGAGTATAAAAGCTGTTTGCATGCTCGATGCAAGCGGTTATCAGACCTGCCAGATCGTTATCCGGTTTGCGGACTTCCCCGCCACTCGCGCTTGCCAATGCTCCAAGAGAAAGATCCCTGGCTTCCGCTTGTCCAACAGACTTCACACCCTCGGAAGACGCTTCATCGAAGTCGGCTCTTGGAGAAGCCGGCCCCGATGGATCGGCAGGCCGAGAGATGTTGTAGACGCTGATGCGCGCCTCTCTCAACCGGGTCGCAAGCTCGACAATCTCCTTGAAGTAGGCTTGTTGATCATCCTTCCGGTTGCGGCGATTCGCTTGGTCCGGGATCACCCAGCCGCGCCCGATCCAAATGAGGAGCTTTCTCCCGGGCCTTTGTGCCGCTCTCTCGGCAATTGAAATCGTTTGCAATGTGGATAGCTCGAAGCGTCGCTGCAATTCTTCTGCCGTCTCCGGCGCGCCGGACGGAATGGTGTTGGCCTTGAGACGATCGAGCCACGCAGCCGACGCATTGCCGTCTGTCGAAGGCTCAGTCTCCGTCTCCAGGCCACCGTTCGACACGAATGCAAGCGAGACCGGATCGGCAAGATCTCCACCGTTCTGCCGAAGAAACTTGCCGGTCTCTTGCTCCGCATAGGAAAGAACATCGGAAGACTGGTTAACCGCATCGATGACCAGAATGACTTCAGGGGGAGGATCCGTAAGGTCCGAGCTTGTGTTGAACGAATGAAAGGAAAGAATGCTGCGAGGATGTCCGTCCTCGAGAATCGTAAAATCCTGCTTCGTGAGGCCTAGGACTGGCTTACCCGGCCTGTCGGTTACTTCGACGTCAACTTTGATCGGCCCTTCCTCTGTTGCGCTCCATGGCGTCGCTGCAGGCCGTGCCGGCGTCCCCGTTGGAGTTGAGTTCTGTTGGGGGAATCCGAGTGCAGGGATGCACAAGAGCACTGCTGCGGCAACGCGAAGAGACTTATGCACGCCGGGGTCACCTTGGCGGATCCGATTTCATCTCCGGCAGTATACGCTCAAGCCTCGTCTTGGCGACCTCGGGTAGGCCGTTCTCGCCAAGAGAGATCAGTCAAGAATGCGGATCGCTTTCGAGCTGTGAGCGGATCACGGTCGATACGGAAGTAATCTATGTGGACGAGCCGGCTTCTTGGACAAGTGGATGCTGGGTATGGTTAGGAAAAGTGCGGCCACATTCTGGCTTGATGCAAAATCGCCGAAGCACTCGGTGAGTGAATCGCACTGTTCGCAATAACCGAGGCCCAACTTCAGCGTTGACCGTGATTCAGGAGCAATTATTCAGCAGGGGTCGATTGGACCAATGAAGACTTTGGGTACCTGCAGGTTTTCCGGCAATGAACATTTCCGCCACATGGAATCCATAGGAACGCCTTCGCTTGGGTCCGCAGTGCAAGAGGGATCAGTCGTAGCGCAGGATCTTCGCCAAGTCCAGTCGTAAAGTGCGCCGTGCCGGCAGCAGCATAGACAGCGCAATAATTGTCGTTAGCACACAGAGCGCTCCCGTGTAGCTCGCCAGATCAAGGTTGCTGACTCCATAGAGCACTTTGCGCAACAGCTGCGAACCCACCGCGGCAAATCCCGTGCCAAGCAGTAGTCCCAATGCGACCGGCCACGAGAAATGCTGCAACACGGCAGCGAGAACCTGAGCAGGTTACGCCCCCAGCGCAATACGTATCGCGATCTCCTTGGTCCGCTGCGATATGGTGAAGGCAACCAAGCCTATGATGCCGACGCCGGCGAGCAGCATTGCCACGATGCCGATCAGGCTCACGGCCATCGCCACCTGTTCTACCTGCGAAACGTTGTCGTGGTAGAGAACCTTCAGTTGTCTGATCTCCGCAAATAGCTTGGAATCCAGGCTCTCGCTGACGGTCTTCACCGTGGGCGGCAGACGGCTTGGGTCACCGGCCGCTCTGGCTATCAACACCATCCCAGGCATGTCCTCCTGCTGGGCTGGCCAATATTGCTCCACAGCGTCATCATCGCTAAGAGCGTTGATGTGCGCGTCTCCCACGACACCCACTACGATGTCCTTCCGATCCCCCTCCAGAACTTGCTGGCCAATCGGGTTCTGCCCGGGCCACTGGCGCCGGGCCCAGGACTCGCTCACGATAACGGCGTTCTTTTCCGCCGTATAAAAGGTTCGTCCCAGTAGTAGCGGAATGCCCATCGTTTGAAAGAACCCAGGCTGGACCCAATTCGGATACATGAGCACGACGCGGCCGTTAATCTCTCGTCTCTCGCGCGATACGATGTGGCCCAAAGGCGGCAGCTTAACGAGCGATACCGACTTCACGCCAGGCACTGCCAGCAGCCTGCTTTGCATCTGGTCGAGATACGCCTTTGCCGCTGTGGGTGAGTAGCCGTGGTGGCCGAGTTGCGGATCGATGGACAGCAACTGCTGATAGCCAAATCCCGGATCGGTGTACAGCGCGTGTTGCGTTGCCCGCACCAGCAGTCCGGCTACAATCAACAGCACGGAGCTTGCGGCCACCTGCGCGCCCACCAGGATCTGCCTTGCCACCTTCTTTCGTTGACGCTGGCGAGCGATCTGGAGAGCCGGTGCGAGGCCGAAGAACAGTGCTGCTGCCAGCGTCACGCCTACGTTGAAGAGCAGCACTCGCCAATCCGGCGTCGCGCTCAACCACTTCGGCGCGTCCAGCTTGCTGAGAGCGATGCGCAACACCACGTAGCCCAACGCCAACCCCGCAAGCGATCCCAAAATTGCCAACAAAAGGCTCTCCGTGCACAATTGCCTGAAGATGCGCGCCCGGTTGGCGCCGATGGCGATTCGAATCCCAATCTCGTGCTATCGTGTGACCGCTTTGGCAAGCAACAGTCCGCCCAGATTCGCGCACGAAACCGCCAGGATGAGCAAGGTAAGCGCCCCGGCCATGGCTGCCACCCGGTACATCTCTGACTGCATCACCTGCAAGTGCCCACCGGTCGAGCTCTGCAGGTATTCTCCGTCCCAAATGTCCCCGGGATGCTGGCGGCGCAGCTCATTGGTGAGCGCACCAAGCTCCTGCTCGGCCATCTTCGCGGTGACGCCCGGCGCCAGCCTGCCCCACATCCTGACGCTCGAATCGCCAAAGTCTGTGAGCACGTGGCTACCTGCAATGAAATACGGCTGCTGCGCCATCGGAAGCCAAATGTCAGGATGCTGGCCACCGAGGCTTGCATCGTCATCGATCTGCATGGGAGGCACGCCCAGCACGGCCATAGCCGCGGAGAGGGTTTTCGCATGGTCCCGGTAAAAGGCGAACGACGGATATGACATCTCGCTCGAATAGCTGTTTGGCGAGCGCCGTTCCAGGCGAACAATGGTGTCCGGATCGCGTACCGGCAGCGGCTTGAGGGCAACCATGTCGAACAGACTGAACGCCGATACATTGACGCCAATTCCAATCCCCAACACCAGCACCGCCATCAGCGTGAAGCCTGGCGATCTTGCCAAAATCCTGAGGCCAAAGTGAAGGTCCTGCACTAGCCTGTCGAGCCATGCCCAGCCCCATGCCTCGCGGGCCTGTTCACGCAAGCGCAGAGTGTTGCCAAAGTTCCGGCGTCCCGCACGCGCGGCCATCTCGCGATGAAACTCCACATCGCTTTCGAGTTCAGCGTCGAGGCGGCGGCGGTTGATCAGACAGCGGATGCGGCGGAAGAACTCGCCCATACTGGACCTCCTGCTTGCGATGCATCTCGTCTTATGCGGTGCGAAGGATTTCCTGGATCGCCTGGGTCACTCGGTCATAGCTGGAGAGCTCAGCCTTCAATTGCTTCCGGCCCTCGGGCGTGAGGCGATAGAAGCGTACCTTGCGATTTGTCTCAGAGATGCCCCACTCTGCGATCACCCAACCCTTTACCAGCATTTTTTGCAGAGTAGGGTAAAGCAGCCCCTCTTCCACGGCCAGAACCTCGCTCGAAAGCACGTGAATCCGCTGCCCGATCGCATAACCGTGGATGGGTCCGGACTGCAATACGCGGAGAATCAACATGGGGAGCGTGCCTGAAGGCATACCACTGTTAGGCCTGTTGCTCATAGGCCTAATGTAGTTAGGTATACAATGATTGTCAAACACCAGGTTCCGTAAAGTCGAACGGTTCGGCGATGCTGGTCAAAAACTCTCATTGAATAATCATGTTCTTGCTCCGTAATGGTGCATGACGTCTGCAACGAGCGCTTTTGCGGCGGCCGGTCGGCCGTTCTGATTCTCCAACCACGTCAACCAGCCGTCTTCAATCTTTGCGCCCGCAGCGAGCAGCGCTTCGAAGACCGGAACATAATCTATGTCTGGGTCACCATTGATAAATGACCATCCCGCCTGCCCCACCGTATGCATTTAACTCTTCTAACCGGGCACCACGTTCGATGAGCAGTTTGATCGTAGGCAATTGGGCTCCGGCAACGGCCCTGTGCAGACCCGTTTCGCCGGTGCCAGCCCGGTCACTCATATCCGCGCCGTGGTCCAACACGAACGCTACGGCATCATTGTGGCCGTATTCGCACGCCCACAGGAACCCGCGTTGCAACTGTTCCTTCGTGGCAGTCGGTTTCAAGCTACCATCCTCGTTGAAGAAGCACCATTCGCCGCAATATAGTGCAGAAGTGTTGCCCGATGTTCGCGTGCTGAACGCGTACGAATCAGATTCGGATTCTCGCGGAGCAGGCGTTCCTGCATGGCAATGTCGCCGAAGATGATCGCGTCCGCCGCGGCTTCGAATGCAGAAGCAGTTGAGTCCTCGTGGGAAAGCATTTCGAGAAAGTTTGCGAATTTCGGCCGGCTCTCGAAGCCGTGTGACCGGGCGATGACGAACTGTGCGCCCGAAGCCGTGCATGTCATGCCTTGCTTCTCAGAGTCAGACAACTGCTTCTGAGCAAAGCTCGCTACCTGGTCCACCCAGCGATCTACACCCACCGGAAGATCAGCTGTCATGCTCAAACCGGACAGTTTCACGAGTGCTTCCACCCATTGCACTGCCCAGGAACGAATCGCACTCGGATCATTCGATCTGCAGGCCTTTACCAGGTTCTTAGCCGGTTTCTTGTACTTTTTGAGGTCGGGACGAGGAGGGAGCGGCAGAGCAGCCTGCGGAGTTGGGAACATGCGAATCTCCTTTCAATGCATGCCTGGAGTCCGCACAGATCAGGCTGAAAGAAGGTTCGTAACCTTCATAATTAGCTTGCTGGGTGGGCATGGCCCTTTCCGCGGACTGGAGGCGTCCCATACGCTCGGAGCCGGCGTAAGCCTTTCTGAAATGCCGAGTCAACAAGAACCGGGAGTTGCTCTTATACCCGCGAGTTTCAACAAAGCTCGGATCGATTTATTCGTTCGGGGTGTCGACTGAGGAGTGGGTCGCATTCAGCTCTGTGCAGCGGTCGAACTCTTTCTTGGCCTGATCTTTCGACCCTTGATCGCGATAGTTGATGCCTAACTCATAGTGCAAGCTGGAGCTATTCGGCGCCAGTTGTACAGCCTTTTCGAGTTCACCCTGCGCGTCTTTCAATCGCTTCAGCTGGAGATAGGCACGTCCCAGTTGTTCATGTGCCTTAGCATTTTGGGGCGCTAACGCGACTGCCTCTTGCAGGTAGACCAGGCCGGCATCCGGGTGTTCTTGTTCCGCGAGAAGCATTCCGAGATTCAGGTACGGCTGAGCATCTTTCTTGCTTACGCCGGCCTGCCAGGCCATGGCTGTTTGAAAGGCTTGGATCGCTTGTTGAGTCTGATTGAGACCCTCATAGGACAGCCCAAGATTGTCTTCCGCTTTTACGTTATGCGTATCGAGCTTGAGGCAGCTCTGAAAAGCATCGATGGCTTCGGAGAAGCGATTTTCGTTGTACTTGGTGCGGCCGAGATAGTACCAACCGTCCGCGTCCGAGGGATTCCAGCTGAGCGCCTTCGTCAACCATCGGTCTGCGTCCACCAAATCGCCTAACAGCACATAATCCACCGCGACCACCTTGAGGTCGTTCGCTGTAGGAGGGCGTAGTTGTGCCGCGCGCGTGTACTCGGCCAAAGACTCCTTGGCCTTTACCTCGTGCGAAAGGATGTAGCCCAGCAGGTAGTGTCCGTCCGCGGAAGTATCCTGCTGCGAAAGATATTTTCGGACCATAGCTTCCGCGCTCGAAAACGATCCTGCCTGGACCGCTGTTCTGGCCTGAGCTAACAAAGCGTCCGTCGGTTCGGTCGGTGCGTCGTGTGGGGCCTGCTGCGGCAGAGCAGAAGAGGCAGAGTTCTGGGGCAAGCTGGCTCCGGATTGCTCCTGGGCATGGACATCGCATTCCCTCCACCACGCCGGGAGAATGCAACCGAACGAAAGGAACCAATAGCAAGCTATGCCAAACCGGCTCCGGTGCCGCTCACTTAGCAATGGTGTGGGGATTTTTGTGGAAGC
>PLZN01000366.1 GCA_003152195.1 Acidobacteriaceae bacterium | reverse complement strand
GCCTTCATGAATAATGCAGGCTAGATGAATGCTTCAAGTGCTGTCCAAATTGGCCGGGTAAAAAAACTAATTTGGACAAGTCTGATACCTATCCCCCATGTCTTAGCTGATGTTGCTGCCATTCGTCAGTGCACGCGCACGGGCCGGCCGGTGGGGACGGCGGAGTCCATCCATGTTCTCGAAGAGGTGACGCAGCGGCGCTTGGCCCCGCCAAAAGGGAGAGCGCCCAGCAAAAACTGTTACGGGTGCAAACCAGTCTAAACTCGTTTTCCCCCCGCTTTCCCCAAATAGAGCGATTTCTCGACAACGGGTTAAGGTTGTGTTTGCGTCTGATGTCAATAATGCCAGACCTTCGACAATCGACATTCGATAAATCCTTGGACCGGGCCGCGAAGGTCGCGGGCGTTCTACTTCCCGTAATCATGGCTATCGTCGGAGGTATCTATACCTACCAAAAAGACAAGAATGACGACAGGTTGCGGGACATGCAAGCCAATCAGGATTTATCTCAGAAGCAGTACTCGAATCTAACTTCTTTGCTGCCATTGCTGCTCAGTAAGGACCCTGCCTCAGTTTCTGCCGCGCTCAACGTTTATACAGAAGAGACCAAGGTCGGACAGGCGCCGCTTAGTTTGAAAGGGGTCATCGAACAGATTGGAAATACGCAACCGGAGCACAGGTTGCCCTTCCTCACCCACCTTCGAACTCTGGATAGGCGCCCAGACTCCCTTGAATGCAGATGGTTCGGTGGGCGCACTCCCGAAGTCTTCGCATTCCTGAGAAGACAATACGGCGACACGCTCCTGCAACCGTAATTACTGCTGCCCAACGACTTTCCGCTGTCTCGGTCTCGCGGTCACGAGGTATCCTCTTACGCATGCCAGCACCACGTTCGTTGTGTGCATTTCTGCAGGCGTTCTGCGTCTCCCTGTTCGCAGCCTGTGTCCCGATGTACTTCTGCGCCCCTGCCCTTGCGCAGCCGGCTCCCGTAGCCCCCGCGCCGTTCATCGCGGAATGCCTCGGCAAAGGCTCGATGACGCCACCGGCCAGGGCGGCTGGGAAGAGATCAAAGCCGGCGCCCCTTGGGGCGCGCAAAGTCACCCCAACCAAACCGGCTTCGCCTGGTACCGCCGCCACATCCAAATCTCAACCGCTCCCGGAGCCTCGCCCGATGCCGCCCTGCTCATCCCCGCCATCGACGACGTCTATGAGCTCTACTGGAACGGCGTCCGCGTCGGCGGTCTGGGCACATTTCCCCCCAATGTCGATTTCAAATCCTCCGTGCCTGCGCAGACCTACACCCTCGGCCCCATCCGCGATGGCGTAATCGCCGTGCGCGTCCTGAAGCTGTCCTTTTCCTCCACCGACGACGGCACCGCCGGCGGCTTCGAGGACCCGCCTCGCATCGGCAGTCCCGAAGCCATCGCCATGGTCAAAGACTCGTTGGATTACCATTGGCTCCGCCTCCAGCAGTTCGGCTTTGGCCTCACCTGGCTCTACGTCCTCACGTCCTTCCTGAGTCTTGCCGCCTGGCTCCGCGACCGCAGCCAAAAGCTGCTTTTCTGGCTCGCCGCGTATACCTTCATGCCCCTGCTGGAACTGGTCCTGAATGGCCTGCGGCTGCCCATCTCCGGCATCTGGCTCACCTTCTTAATTCAGACCGCCATTGAATTGCGCGAGATCTCCCAGTGGTTCCTGCTCTTCTACCTGCTCCAGCTTGAAGACTCCGCAAAGCTCCTCCGCTTCCTTCGTATCGTCGCCTGGATCAATCTCATCGCCGGGAGCCTTGACGGAGCTCTCAGCTTTCTCATCTCCTCGCTGCCGGGAGCTACTTTTGCAGTGTTAGACGCGCTTCTCACTGCCCTCATTCTTCCCGCCGAAACCCTGCCGATAATCTTCGTTCTCATCGCGCTCTTCCGCCGCAAGCGCCTCGACGCCGCTCGCTGGCTGGTCGCCATCCTCGCCTTCTCCACGGCTACCTGGTATGCCATCTCCAACTTCGCTGACCAGGGCGTCCGCTACACCCACTGGACGCTGGCTCCGCGGATGCGCGCCCCGCTGTTCTCGCTCTTCGGCAGCAGCTTCCCGGGCCAGTCCATCCTGCGCACGCTTCTCTTCGCTTCCATCGTCTACGCCGTCCTGCGCTATGCTGCCGACTACCGCAGCCGCCAGCCTGCCCTCGAACAGGAGTACCAGAACGCCCGCGAGCTGCAGCAGATCCTCGTTCCCGAAACCCTCCCCGAGATACCCGGCTTTCGCCTCACCAGCGCTTACAAACCTGCGCAGGAAGTCGGTGGCGATTTCTTTCAGATCATCCCCCTCGAGGCAGAACATCTGGGTTCAACCATCATCGTTCTCGGCGACGTGAGCGGCAAAGGGCTAAAGGCCGCTATGACCGTCTCGCTCATCGTCGGCGCCGTCCGCACCCTCGTCGAGACGACAGCCAGCCCCGCGCAAATCCTCGCCGGCCTCAATCGCCGCCTGAATGGTCGCCTGCACGGCGGCTTCGCCACCTGCATTGCTCTGCGGCTCGACCCCGATGGCCGCTGCACCCTGGCAGCCGCGGGGCACCCGGCGCCCTTCCTCAATCGCCAGGAGCTTGAACTTCCGGGCGCACTCCCTCTGGGTATCATTCCCACCACCGTTTACCAGGAATTCGCTCGTCAGCTCCAGCAAGGCGATCATTTCGCCCTCTACACCGATGGTCTCCTTGAAGCGCGCAATGCCTCAGGCGACTTTACGGCTTCGACCGGCTCACCATCCTTTTTGGCAACCACTCCAGCGCCGAGCAGGCCTCCGCCGAAGCAGTAGCCTTCGGTCAGGACGATGACATTACCGTTCTGACCCTCACCTGCATCGGTCTCGGCAACCGCGCTTTCGGCGAACTGGCCAAACCCGCTCACGGCACGGCCTAGCGATGTCGCCGTGAAGGATTGTAACTATCGCTGCGGAGCCGCCTCCCGGCCTGCATGCGCTCGCGGACATACAACGCCGCCAGGTCTGCCGCCTCTTCTCGGAAGTGAACGACCTCTGGGTCGCACGCCGCGTCAGTCTATGCCCTGGGTGCCTGGAGAATGTGCACTCTCCACGCCCCGACCCGGCATCCGTCGCGCTTCTCACCAGCCACTCCGGTGATCGACGCCGTTGCAAACCCATAGCTCCAGGCATCCTGCCCCGACCGCGCCTCCGGCTTCCTTCTTACGGCTTTATCCGAACCGCCACGCCAAGTGCGCGCGTCTCGATGGATCATGTCGAAGTGGGGCGGTCCCGAAAGGAGTCCTATCGTCAGTCGGGGACAGTCGCCTCCGGGTTCAAGGTGTCGCCAGACCTACTCTGCGCGGCGCGGTTTAATCGTTTACTCATTTCCCGGACGCATCCCGCTTGACTGCACCACTCATGCTCGCAGCTTCACCCAGGGTAAAGTAAAATGTTGCTCCCTTGTCCGTATCCGCCTCGGCCCAGACGCGTCCGCCGTGCTTTCGGACGATGCGCTGCACCGTGGCGAGCCCCACACCGGTGCCTTCAAACTCTTCGTCGGTGTGAAGCCGTTGAAATGTTCCAAACAGCTTGTCGGCGTATTTCGAGTTGAATCCGGCGCCGTTGTCTCGAACGAAAAGCACGAGTTGGCCCTCGACTGTTGACTGGTCAATCTCAATGACGGCTCGCTCACGGCGGCCGGTATATTTGACGGCATTGGACAGAAGGTTCGCGAACACCTGCTGGATCAGTCCGGGATCGCAATTGACAGACGGCAGCGATCCGACGCGCCAGTCAATCTTCCGGTTGCCGGTTTCCGATTCGAGGTCGTGGAGAACGCTCTCAACCAGCGAATTCAATGACGTCATCTGTAGCGCCATGCTACGACGGTCCAGCCGGGCAAGATTGAGCAGATCGTCAATCATTCGGCCCATTTTCTCGGCGCCCTCCTGAATGCGTTTCAAGTGGTGTTGCGCATCGGGATCCAATTGAGAGCTATGTTCCTCGATCAAGTGGGCATATCCAGTGATATGGCGGAGAGGTGCTCGAAGATCGTGCGAGATTGAGTAGGAGAAGGCTTCTAGTTCGTTGTTTGCGGCTGCGAGCTGTGCAGTACGCTCAACCACGCGACGCTCCAGGTCCTCATTCAGCTTCTTGATCTGTTCTTCAGCCCGTTCCCGCTCAACCAGCTCAATCTGCAGTTGTTTGTTGGCTTGAGCCAGTTCGGCCGTGCGCTCGGCTACTCTCACCTCCAGAGTCTCTTTCGCCTGCTGCAGTTCTCGTTGTTTAGTCTCCAGTGCTTCGTTGATCTGGACCGCACCTTCGTAGGTCGAGATCAGCAAATCCAGAATCTGTTGTTTTTCGGCGGTGATAAAGTGCGATTGGCCACCAAAGTGAAGTTGTACGCCGACCTGCAATCGTTCAGTCTTTCGCAGTTCCACGTTGGTCAAGATATATTCGACTCGCGAAACCAGGTATTTGCCGTCGTAGGGCTTCCGGATAAAACTATCCGCACCGCATTCCAGCCCCCTAACGATGTCTTGCGGTCGGGAAAGAGACGTTAATAGGACGACGGGAACGTCCTTGAGGGCGGGTAAAGATTTGATTTCCTTACACAGGGTGTAGCCATCCATCTCGGGCATGACCACATCGGTAATGACCATGGCGGGCTTGCTTTGAAGCGCCACAGCCAGCGCTTGCCTACCGTCTCTGGCCACGGTTACAGCAAACCCCCGCGCGCTCAGGTAGTGGCTCAACTGCTCGGCCTGAGTTTGGCTGTCTTCCGCAATGAGTATCTCAGCTCCGCTAAAGGAATTACCCTTGGTTCGGCCCATAGGTTCCCCTGACTCTTTTCTCAGCCAGGAAGATCGGGTCCGAGAAGAGGACCATCGATCTCCGAGGCACCGTCTTGTCTGGTTGCCATTCCCCGCCCGTCGTTCCCCACAGTTTTCGTTGTGAGTCTTGCTAATGCCCAGCTGATTCTTTCCGCTGGGAGAACATAGGTTGCCCCTCCCAGTCTTATTGCTTCACCGGGCATACCATGCACGACAGACGTGTCCCGGTCTTGGGCGATGGTCACTGCCCCTTGTTCCTTCATAAATTTCAGCTCCGATGCGCCGTCTTTTCCCATTCCCGTGAGCAACACGCCGACCGCGCTCTGGCCATACGCTTTCGCGACAGAACGAAACAGACATGCGACAGATGGCCGAAGCCCATTCTCGGGCTCGTCCGGCCTGAGTTGTACCCGGCCGTCTGCGCCCACCGCCATGTGCAATCCATCTGGAGCCACATACGCTTGTCCTGGAAGAACGGATTGACCGTGCGCAGGCACATGAACCGGCAGACTCGACGATTGCGCCAACCACTCCACAAAACCTTGCGTGAAACCTGCAGCAATGTGCTGGACAATCAAGACCGGAACGGGGAAGCTCCTTGGTAACCCCGAAAGAATCGTCTGGAGTACCGGGGGACCACCCGTGGAAGCTCCCATGGCCACAATCCTGATCTGCTTCTGGGCTGACTGGAAAGGGAACTCGGTCGAGACTGTAACCGCGGGCAGAGTCTCCACTGGCCGACGTGGCCATCTTCTCACTACCTTTACTTCCGACATCATCTTTACAGTGTTTATTAACTCCGAGGTACTCTGTTCATGGTCCAGATGGCCCAGGCCCGAAGGCTTGCGCAACACAGCGAGCGCCCCGGATTCTATGGCCCGGAAGGCCTTAGCCGTATCCGTAGCGTCAGCCGCGCCACTCACGATCACAATCGGTGTGGGATGGGTTTCCATGATCCGCCGGGTTGCATCGAAGCCGTTCATCCGTGGCATGTGGACATCCATGGTGATGATGTCGGGCCGAGTGCGTTCCACCGCTTCGATCGCTTCTTCTCCCGTCCCCGCAGTCCCAACAACTGCGATTGCAGGATCAGAGCCGAGTATCTGAAGCAGGAATTCCCGCTCCGTCGGTGAGTCCTCGACGACCAGAACTCGAATCATCCCTTGCTCCTTTCCACCACTTAGATCAACCTGCGAACAACTTCCAGCAGGTTGCCCTGATCGAAGCTGCTCTTCACGATGTATGCATTGGCCCCCACATCCACCCCGCGCTCCCGGTCTTCACGAGAGTCCAGCGCCGTTACCAGCACCACGGGCAACTGGGCAAGCCTTTTACCAGCCCGGATCCTCGCGGTCAGATCAAAGCCATTCATCCGGGGCATCTCCACATCCGACACCACTAAGTCAAAGGCTTCGGACGCGAGCACGGTCAAAGCCTCAGCACCGTCGACCGCTGTTTTCACCTTGTATCCGGCAAGCTCAAGAATGTTCTTCAGCAGCGTCCGTGAGGTGATCGAGTCTTCCGCCACGAGGATGGACTTAGGAGCCTCCTCGGCCCCACGCACCGCACTTACGGGTGTCATTTTGACGGCGGAATGCATCAAGTCCGCGACGTTGAGTACAGGCAACACCTTGCCGGTTCCGAGGACTGTAGCGCCGGCAATATTGCGCACGCGCGGAAGCTGCTTCCCTAGGCTCTTGACCAAGACCTCTTGCTCGTCGAGAATCTCGTCGACGAAAAATCCAATTTGCTCACCCGCCCAAGCAAGAACAAGCACGGGTAGTTTGCGTTTCGGGTCGGCATCGGTGTTTGTCTGAGTAAGCTCCAGAACATCACTTAGACGAACGGCCGAAGCGGCACGTCCGTTGATCTGGATAGTTTCGCGGTTTTCCGCAGTCTTGATTTCGTCTCTGCTCACCCGCAGGACTCTTTGTACGTGCCGGGTTGGAAGTACAAACAGGCTCTCGCCGACACGAACCAGGATGCCTCGAAATCTGGCGAGAGTAAGCGGCAGAATGAGCCGGAAAGTCGTTCCAGCTCCCGGTTGGGATTCGACCGACACCGTCCCGCCGACTTTTTCAGCCTTTTCCCGCACAATGGCAAGCCCCAGCCCGCGCCCCGAGATTTCGGTGATCATCGGACTTGTGGAAACCCCAGATTGGAAGATGAGCCCCGGGGCTTGCTGTTCGTCCATTTTGTTGGCGTCTTCTTCTGAGACAAGACCCAGCTTTACCGACGCCGCTCGTACCTTCTGGAAATCAATGCCTGCGCCGTCGTCCGAAACGACGATCTCAACCTTGACAGCGCTCCTGGGAAAGATGGCGATGCGGATGGTTGCCCGCGGCGGTTTCCCTCTTTCTTTCCGCTGCTTTGGAGTCTCGATACCGTGATCGATGCAGTTTCGTACCAGGTGAACCAGCGGATCTTTCATTTCCTCCAGTATTCGCCGATCGATTTCGATCTCGCCTCCAACGATGGCCAATTCCGCGTCCTTGCCGCAATCCCGGCTGAGATCGCGAACGAGCTTGGGAAAAGATTCGAGCAAGGTGGAAAATGGAAGCATCGATACCCGTTTGATTTCTTCCACCAGGTCGTTCACTCTCCGCTCGAATGCACGGCGGTCGTATTCGAGCCGCTTGCCCAGGACCGCGAGCTTTTGTTTGACTGAATTCAGTGCGTTCTCATTCCGGTCCAGAAAGGCCGAGACCCTCATAATGCTCGACCGGGTGGACGCGCGTTTGTTTGGTGAGTGATTGTGTCCATTGGACCGATGTTCCCCATTAACTAACGAGGGCAAGGCATGCGCTTGAGGCCGGATCTTGCGCCATTCCGTTTCCCACGAATCCAGCACTTGGCTGATTTCACGCAACTCGGCTACCCGTTGGGCCGCTGTCGCCTTAGCCGGAATCAATTCTTCAGTTTGGCGAAGAAGCGCGTCGAGCTTGGCTGCGGGCACTCTCAGGGTCTCGGATAATCCCTGCTTCTGGTCCCCGAATCGTCCCGGTTCAGGAGTGTTTTCGGGTCGGAGAATTGTTGGTGGGCGGGAACCGGCAACTTCCACAGAATGCAATGCCGGTGGCCTCACATGGGGAACGATAATATTGGTTGGATTTGGAGGTCCCGGCGTCTGAGGCGGGTGGGACTCATCGGCTCGTGCGGTTTCAGTGCTCTCGTCGGAAAGCTGCACACCCAGTGTGTCCACCATTCGATGAAGTTGATCAAAGAGCTCTGGTGAGAGTGCAATCTTTTGCGCTTTCAGTCGCGCAAACAAGCCCTCCAGGGATTGGCAGGTGCCTTCGATTTTGACTAGATTGACGGCGCGCGCCGCGCCCTTCAGGCTGTGCGCTTCCCGGAACACCCTCTCAGCCATCTCCATTTGTTGTTCAGGCGAGGACGCTCTCTCCAGTTCGACTAAGCCTGACGAAATGGCAGTAACGTGCTCCTCTGCCTCGACTTTAAAGGTCCCGAGAAGTTTCTTGAGAAGCTCTTTGTCCATAGGTCCCATTTCTTCTCTCAGGAGGCATTGGCTGCCGTGCTCCGGCCCTTGACCTTATAGAGGGCCACGAGTTCCGTGAGCTTTCGTCCCAGTTNNGCGCCACCTGATCCATACCCACCATCTGCTGCTGGCTCGAAGTGACAATCTGGGTGGCAGCCTGGGCCGCTTCCGAGATGCTCTCCCCAAGTTTCTGCACGGACTCTCCGGCCTGCACGGACTGTTTCACTCCGGCTTCGACTGCTTTGCTACCTTGCTCGGTCACCATCACAGCGGCATTGGTTGCTTTTTGAATGTCGTTCAGAATGCTTCGCACCTGGATGGTGGCTTGCTTCGATTGTTCCGCTAGATTCCGCACTTCTTGCGCAACCACAGCAAAGCCTTTGCCTTGTTCACCCGCCTTCGCGGCCTCGATCGAAGCATTCACGGCCAGCAGGTTCGATTGTTCCGCCAGGTCGTTCACAGAGAGCATGATTTCCCCGATAGCCTGGCCCTGTTCGCTCAAGCGGACGATGCTGTCTGCGATAGACTCCATCTGCTCTCGAATTTGCTTCATGGCTTCGATCGAGTCCGCAGCCGACTTCCTTCCACTCTCGGACACCTGTGTTGCCCTTTGGGCGCTCTCCGACACAAACTTCGCTTTCTGCGTTGCGAGCTGCGCTGTTTGTTTTACTTCTTCGACGGTAGTCGTCGTTTCAGCGACGGCGGCTGCGGTCTCTGCGGCGGCGGAGGCCACCTGCGTGGTGGCAGCGACAAACTGCTGGGCGGAGGAGAAGAGAATACTGCTCGATTCCTGCATCTCTCCGATGATTCGCCGGAGTTTCTCCACCATGGCCGCAAAGGCCTTTCCTAGAACGTCCTTGTCCGATTTCGGTTTCACCTCAACCGTAAGATCACCGTCAGAGATTTGCTCGGCCACTCGTGCCATTTGCCCCAGCGATCCCGTCATCTCCGCAAAAGCCGCGGCCAGGACTCCGACCTCATCTCGCCGGCCGTTGGAAATCGGTCTGGCCGACAAATCCCCGGAGGCGATCTTCTGCGCCGCTGCCGAAACTTCGCCCAGCGGTATCGCGATATTTCGCGTGAGGAACACGCCAGCCAAGCTCAGAAGCGCGAGCGCGCACAGGCCTTCTACAACAATGGTCATCTCGGTCCGGTGCGCACGGTCTCTCTCCTCCACGGACCGCTTGACCAATAACCCAGTCTCTTCTTCCCGCATCTCGCCAACCAGGTTCCGGATGGAGTCCATTGCGTCCTTGCCTTTATCGGTGAGGACCTCCTGCGCTGCCGCCCCGAACCCTTTTGTCCTTCTCAGGTCAATGGTTTCCTGCAGTACAGCGAACTTGCTGACAACCAGGGGTTCGATGGCAGCGAGCCGCCGCTGCTGGATGGGGTTGTCCGCAGTCGATTCCAGCAGGTGTTTCAGCTTTTGATCGACCGCTTCACGCGCTCCCTGGTACGGCTCCAGATAGCGTGCCTCGCCGGTGATGATATAACCGCGCTGCCCGGTCTCCGCATCCTTCATTGCCGACAGTAGTTCGTCCGCTCCGCCGAGGACCTCACGGGTGTGCCATTTCCACGCGGCGGAGTCTATGAGCTTGCTCGTGCCGTCATAAGAAACGGCGCCGACAATCGTCAGCGCAAGCAAAGCGAGCCCGAAACCGCTTCCAATCTTTTTCCCAATGGACCACCTCATTGCAGTTCTCCCTTGCGTAACCGTGGCGCTCAAGTCGTGGTGTCCACTCCATCGTTCACCAGGATCTTCTCGTCGGAAAGGATCTTTTCTATGTCGAGAACGGCCAACGGATCTTTATGTAATCCCCTTCAGGTACTCCGCTCGTATCCCTGTCAGGGTCGGGAGAGCAGGTTGCAGTTCTTCCACCGTGATGGAGCGCACGCCTAGAATGGCATCGGCGAGAATGCCAAGCTCCATGTGATTGGCGTGGACAATTATGATCTTGTTCAGGTCGGTCAGACCTTTTTCTGGCAGATCAAAGAGTTTCTTGGTCCCAACCCTCAGTATCGGCAGGAATCAGCTTCTTCTACAGCGGATGCTGTCAATTATTAAGTTCTCGCGGGGTACCGACGTTCGAGGTTGGAGGGCGTCAACCCGCAACGCAACCCGCAAATTCAAATCTTTCCGACACCTCGTCTAATTCCGCCCGGCAAATCGCCGAAACNNACGCTCCTTCCGCATGACTACCTGGATCAACTTCGTCCCCAAGATCGAGCAAAAAAGTATGATTTCGCGAGCCTTGACCCGCTAAAGCCGCGCGGACGATCGTGGCCGCGCGGAAGAAGGGTTGATCCATGGCTTGCCACAACGGCGCCATCGCGCGAGCCGGATCTGAAGGACCACGGCGAGCTGTGTGCGCTCTATGTGGATCCCGAACAGTGGGGTCGGGGTATTGGCATCGCCCTTGTGGCGGCAGCTCGTGCCCGCCTTTTCTCACGCGGATTTCGAAATGCGGTTCTGTGGGTCCTGGCGGGTAACGTGCGCGCGGAGCGCTTTTATCAAATCGACAGGTGGGTACCCGATGGCCTGAGCCGAACCGACTCGGTGTGGGGTGTAACGGTCGACGAAGTCCGCTACCAACGCGGACTTGAGGCACCATAATCGATTTCCGGGCATTAGCAGGCCGGTGGATCAGTCCCGAGAACGCCCTTGAGGGCAATACAGCGACAGGATCGACAGGATACATTTTCCCAGTCACGCGGCTGGGAACCGGCGGAAGGCGCAGCCGTCCAGTTGAGATTGCTGCAATCGGTATGCTGTCGCCCCA
>PLZN01000212.1 GCA_003152195.1 Acidobacteriaceae bacterium | reverse complement strand
TTCATGCGGCTTTCTTCAAGGAAAGCCGCACACGCGGCGACGGTTGGCGCCGCGCAGTAGGAAATCGGGGTCCGCTCCGGTCGGGATGACAAATTTAGATCGTCTTGAGAGCCATGCTTCTCGGTTCGTGCACCAGCGCGGCTTTCGACTTCCGGCCTAGCTGACCAGTCGAGGGATCTACGGTCACGCTGCAGATCGAACCTCTCACACCATCCAGAACGAACAAATTCTTGCCATCGGGCGCGACCGTGATCCGGGTCGGCGTCGTCTCTCCGAGCAAAACATGCTGTGTGTGTGAGAGCCTACCGCTCTCCGCATCGATGCGCCACGCACTCAACTGGTTCCGCGTTGCCTGCGTCGTGTAGAGCATGCGGCCTGACGGATGCAGGGCAAGAGCCTGGGTAGAGGGGGCTCCTCCAGCGGACCTTGAGAATGATAGCCGCTGGATCGTCTCACCCACGGTTCCGGATGACCCGTGATAGCGGTAGCAAGCGAGCGTGTTCTCGAGATCATGCCACGAATAGAAAGTTGTGCCGGCGGGATGAAGTGCGCACGCGCCAGGGCCACTCCCTTCACCGGCGAACTGCTGCATGGTTCGCCTCAGTCTGCCGTCTTCCACCGCGAACACGCTCAGCCGGTCGCTGCCGAAATCGGACGAGAGCAGATGGCGTCCGTTTGCGTCGAAGACCAGCGTATGGGGATGCGCCGACGCCTGCAACTGCGCGTGCCGGCCGCAGCCTGCTTCTTTATAAATACTGCTCGGATGGCGAACGCTGCCGTCCTCCGCAATCGGAAGGAGGTTGTAAAGTCCACCGCCGTAAGCCGCTACGGCGAGCAGCCTTCCATCCGGGGACAGGGCCATGTGCCGCGGGCACGTTGCGGAGAGCGAGAGTGGTTGGCGGCCCAGCAGCGTTAACCGGCCGTCCCGAGGATCGATGTTGAAGGCTTCGACAGTTCCCCGCGGGAGCCCCTCGTGCACCTCTATTTCATTGGCCACGTAAAGCGTCCGCTGTGCCGGGGAAAGCAAAATGCAGGCAGGCGCGCGGCTGGATACGCGCTGTATCCTCGACCAGACCTCGTCTCGCAAAGAGAAGACATGCAGGAAGCCTTCGCCGGAGGCCACATAGGCAAACGCGGATCGCTGAAGCGGCGCCTCAGCCGGACTTTGGTGCAGTTGCTGGAGCGCGGCCATACCCGCAGCCCCACGCACGAATTCTCGGCGTGTCCATCTCCGTGATCGAGTATCAGACTGCATGGTTCAACCTTCTAAGCGCGGATCGACATCTTGTGATGAAAGATATTGTTCGAGTCATAGCCCCGCTTCACCCTCTGCAGAAATGGGTAAAGATCCTGTTCACCCCAGTAGAGCTGCGGCCAGAAGGCGTACGACAGCATGTCGCCATCCGGATAGTTGATGTAGCAGCCTTCGTAGTATTCGTTGGGATAGGGAGTGCCGGCATACCGCGGCTCCACCTGCTGTGAGTAGAGGTCCGTATAGAACTCGCGCATCCACTGCAAACGGCCCGCATCTTCTTCCGGGTGGTCCCAATACTGTTGAAACTGGAGCTTCATGATCGACGAGCGCTGGCAGGCCGAGGTGACCTCCGCCAGCCCCTTTGCATTCACGGCCCCGCCGTAGGAGTCGACCGCCATCACCGATCCACGTAGGTTGACGCCGGGGACGGTGCGTGTCAGGTGCTTGTACGCGCACTTCGCTTCCGCCAGGGTAAAGTTCTGTTTCATGTACGAAGATTTGTATGCGGCGCGTCCGCTTTGCTCTGTCCCGCTGCCGCCGATCGTGGCATCGAGCCACAGAAGCCGCTCGATGTTGTATTGTCCCACGCGCTCCCGAGCCCCCGGGTTGCGCGATGGGAAGCGCTTATCGCCCGACGCTGATGAAGCTGCCTCCAAGGGCCCGAACTCCTGAAAGCGATCGAGAAATTCCTGCATTGGCTTCAGGTCATCGCAGCGCCCATCCGGATTGCAGAACTGCAGCGAGAGACCAAATCGGCCGGAAGAGGCGTGCGTGAGCCCGAGCCCGGCAAAAAGTCCCCAGGTTTCCGGGTCGCGCCCTCGCTTATCCCAGTAGTCCCCGAACGCCATGACGATGGCGGTGAAGTTGTCCTCGGTCATGGTCTTCCAGTCAAAGGAGAGGTGGGCGTTCGTCACCTCAAACGGCGCCACCGGCAAACGGTCGAAGAGAAAGCAGGTGACAACGCCAAAGTTTCCCCCACCGCCGCCGCGACAGGCACGAAAAAGATCGGGTTCATGGTCCTTGTCGACGCGCCGGAGGGCGACATGCCCTTTGCTACCGACGGTGAGGATCTCAACTGCCGAAAGCCAATCGACGGTGAGACCGTGCAATCGTGATAGCACGCCAAAGCCGGCGCCCGTGATGTGGCCGCCGGCACCGACCGAGTAGCAGCTGCCTGCGGGAATCGTCACCCCATGCCGCTTGTATAGGTCGAGGTAGACTTCGCCCAGCTGCTGCCCCGGGCTTATGCGGTAGCGCTCGCCGTCTCCTGCCTGTGCAACGCTGGTCAGCAGGCTCAGATCCAGGATCGCGCCCCCCGGGTTGTTGACCACGAAGTCTTCGTAGCAGTGGCCGCCGCTGCGAATGGTCGGGCGCAACCCCGCGCTGACGATGCGTTGCAATGCATCGGCCGCCTGCTCGGCGGTCTCGCACATTTCGATTTCGGCGGCCGCTTCGGCCTTATTGTCCCAGCGCAGATTGCGGCTTCGTCTCAACATCGCGTAGCGCGCGTCGGTGGGAGTAATCTTGATGGCCATCGAGAACACAAACCTCAGGCGGCTGAGTTTTTTAGGGCTTTAGAGCGGTTTCACGATAGGTGTACCCGGTGCAAATGCCTCACACGGGGCTTTTCACCAAGAAAAGCCCCACTTCACGGAGGCCGGATAGCACACAGTAATCGTGAAACCGCTCTAGAACAGGTTAGTGAAAGTATAGCTTGCGTTCCGAGCCACCAGCCAGACGGCCAAGAGGGCGAACTGTGCGCAGAAGATCGATTCCATCGAAATCCAAAGCAGAGACGCCCCGGTGGCACGATGCGCAAATGCCAGCAGAAGACCAAGGAGCACCACCAGGCAAACCATGCCAGCACGGTAACCATACCGTCCAGGCGTGAGGATGAGCGTGGGGCGCGGGGGCAGTTGGCGGGCGACCCTGGCGGCAAAATCAGCGGGGATGTCGGGCTTAGGAGCTGTCTCGAGAGCGCGAATGATCCTTGTTTCGAGCGAGGGCGCATTCACTTCGTGCTTTGCCATGTCGTTCTCCTTTCAACTTCCTGCTGTCGCTGGATGCCTTCGCGAAGCTTCTTGCGCCCTCGATGCAAGTGAGTTCGGACGGTGCCAATCGGCAGTTGGAGCGAATGCGCGATTTGCTCGTAACTGCGCTCCTCCTGATGGTAGAGCACCAGAACAGTTCTTTCCACTGGGCTGAGCTGTTGTAACTGTTGCTCCACGGCATACTGAAACTGCCGCTCGGCAAACTGCTGCTCCGCGTCGGGGCTGGGATGTGGGAGGCGATCTTCCCAGTCGGCCTCCTCGTCAGAAAAGGAGACAAGGGGACGGTCGTCACGGCG
The DNA here is from genome assembly GCA_003152195.1 of Acidobacteriaceae bacterium. Classification (GTDB taxonomy): domain Bacteria; phylum Acidobacteriota; class Terriglobia; order Terriglobales; family Acidobacteriaceae; genus PALSA-350. Next base: position 4,363 of record PLZN01000212.1, on the reverse strand, counting down.
GCGGCGCTTCCACTCATCCTGCGCGACGTTGGCGATGATGCGATACAGATAGGTGCTGAGCAGGGCTTCGCCACGAAAGGCGGGAAACGCCCGGTAGAGGCGTAGAAAGACCTCTTGCGCGAGATCGTCGATATGTTCGCGGCTGCCGGTAAGGCGCATGAGCGTGCTAAAGACCATGGTCTGATGGTCTCGGACGATCTGCTCGAAGCTGAGGTCGGCGCCCTGCAAGGAGAGTCAGACTGTGAATCTAGCTGAAAGTTTCATGCTGGAGGTGAAACTCTCAACGAGACACACAGTCTAAGGCGGGCAGAAAGGGAGGTAAAGCTTATGGATTGGCATTGGAGCCCGCTCATGATACCGCTGGGGGCATTTGTGGTTGCGATCGTGGCGATCGTGGCTGGCATTGTAGGGGAAGGGCACAGGCAAAGGCTAAAGGCCGAACAGCGTATGGCGATGGTAGCGCGTGGAATGAGCGCCGACGATATCGACAAGTTGTTGGGTAGGGCAAGCGACGACGGCAAACCGGTGAAAGATCCGCTACAGAGCCTTGCGAATACGCGAAGGACTGCGATCGTGTTGATCTCAAGCGGCGTCGGGTTGATTCTCTTTTTTCTCCTGCTGACGTGGATTGTGAATGAGCACGAGGTGCTGTCTGGCGCCGCGGTCGGCTTGATTCCTCTGGCGATTGGCATTGGCTTTGTGATCGACTACCACCTGCAGAAGCGCGATCTGTCGCGCTTCGGCCTCGAGGTAGGGCGGGGGGAGCAGCCGTAAACTCTTGGAACCATTGGTGTTCGCGCGCAGAGAGTTTGATAAGATCAGCCCTGTATCCAGGAGAGTCAAAGCGGGGAGGCTGATGGAACTGATTAGGGACAAAGTTGTCATTGTGACTGGGGCAGCAGCAGGGATAGGCGCCGGGGTGGCCCGGCTATTTGCCGAGAACGGAGCCCATGTATTTCTCGTCGACTTGGACGGAGTACCGGTTAAAGAGATCGCAGCGACTCTTCGAGCCCAAGGCAGCTCAGCGTTTGGCTTTGAGGCCGACGCGCGCAGTCGCGATGCAATGGCGAAAGTTGTTGAGGATGCGATCTCGCGCTTCGGACGCATCGATGTCTTGATTAATAACGCCGGTGTTTATCCACGACAGCCCTTCCTGGAAATGACCGAAGAGCAGTGGGACACAATGCAGGACATCAACCTGAAAAGCGTCTTTCATTGCACAAAGCTTGTTCTGCCACACATGGTTCAGCGGCGAGCCGGGGCCATTGTGAACATCTCATCGGTCACGTTCTTTACCGGCTTGAAGCACTTAACCCATTACATCGCATCCAAGGCCGCCATCATTGGGTTTACGCGCGCTCTCGCAAGAGAGGTGGGGGAGCATAATGTTCGGGTCAACTGCATAACCCCTGGCGCGATCGAAACGGAGGGAGAAAGGAAGCTTATTCCTTCCAAGGAGGAAGCGGATAAGGCGATGGAACTGCAAAGTCTCAAGCGGCGTATCACCCCGCTCGACCTTGCGCGCGTATGTTTGTTTCTATCGACAGAGTTGAGCGATGCCATGACTGGCCAGACACTCAACGTCGATGGGGGTTGGATCATGTACTGATCCTGACGCAGCCAGCTAAGGCGTCGCGATAAACGGCCGCAGGTATTGCGCGCTGATCGCGAGAGCTTGTTTTCGCTGCGCCAGATCGCCTTCAAACTCCCGCTCCTCGACTTCCACACAGACGGGTCCATCATAGCCGGACTTTTCTAGCGCAGCGAAAAAGCTTGCCCAGTCTATGTCCCCGCGTCCCGGCAGCTTCGGGGTATGGAACTCGAGCGGATAAGCCAGGATGCCCACCTGATCCAGCCGCTGCCGATCGATCGATGCGTCCTTCAAATGAACTCGGAACATCCGAGAGGCAAATTCGCTCAATGGGGCCAGATAGTCCATCTGCTGCCACACCAGATGCGACGGATCGTAATTGAGTCCAAAGTTAGGGCTCGGGATCTCCTCGAACATGCGCCGCCAGATCGCGGGACTGACCGCGAGGTTCTTCCCACCGGGCCATTCGTCGCCGCTGTAGAGCATTGGGCAGTTCTCGATAGCAACACGAACTCCCTGGTCCTCCGCGTAAGCGATCAGATCGCTCCAGACAGAGCGGAAGCGAGGCCAGTTTTCTTGAATGGATCGGGTCCAGTCACGCCCGATAAACGTGCTGACGACCGTGAGGTTGAGCATTTTCGCGGCGCTGAGGACACGCTTGAAGTGCAAGGCCACCGCTCGTCCCTCCTCCTGATCCGGCGAAAGAAAATTCGGATAATATCCCAGACCGCTGATGTCCATGCCGTTAGCTTGGGCGAGACCCAATATCCGCGAAACTTCCGCACGGTCAATGGTGTTCACGTCGATGTGGGTAACGCCTGCGTAGCGACGTTCAGCCTTTCCGCGCGGCCAACACATCAGCTCCACGCATGTGTACCCCGTCGCTTTGCCGAGAGCGAATACTTCGTCAAGTGTGAGGTCCGGGACTATGGCGCTTACAAAGCCGAGTTGCATGACTTCTGATTCTACCGTTTCAGCGAATTACCAGTGATCTTAGCTCCCTTGAGTCGACCCAACCGATTGGCGAGCAAATAAGACTGCAAATGCGCTGATCGTCAGCATACTAAGAAAGGTAGACGATGCAGGTACATGGGATATAGACGAACAAGACTCGCTAATTGTTGTAGAAAGATGCCTCTTCGGCGTGCAGCTCTGTTCCTGTGCCTTCTGGCAGCGGCGTACGCCCATGCCTCCGTCGCGCTCCTGATGGAAGAGCCCTACGGCGATTTTGGTGCGGTCAACCCCACCGGCCACGCCGCCATCTACTTCAATCACATCTGCGCCGATTCGCACATCGTGCTTCGCCCCTGCCGCGACGGCGAGTTTGGCGCCGTCATCAGCCGCTACCACAAGATTGACGGCTATGACTGGATTGCGGTCCCTCTAGTTCCTTATCTCTACACGGTCGATTCGCCCAGCGACGTTCCCTTGACGGTAGACAGGGAACAGGTTGAGGACCTGCGCAACGCCTACCGCAAGCAGCACCTGCTCGATCTCGCACCGGACAACCGGCATGGCGGACCCCCTAAAGGCGAGTGGACCGAGCTTGTGGGCTCCTCCTTCGATCGGACCATCCATGGCTTCCAGATCGACAGCACGGCGGAGCAAGACCGGCGATTCATCGACACCTTCAATGACCGCCGTAATGTCGGTCACTTCAATCTCCTCTTCCACAACTGCGCGGACTTTTCCCGCGTCGTCCTCGACATCTACCTGCCGCATGCCATCCACCGCAACTTTATCGCCGATGTGGGCCTGATGACCCCCAAACAGGTTGCCCGCTCGCTGGTCAGCTATGGCAAAAAGAATCCCGACCTAAACATGAGCGCCTTCGTCATCCGCCAGGTACCCGGCAGCATTCCTCGCAGCCACCCGGTCGACGGCGTGGCCGAGTCGCTGGTCAAAAGCAAAAAGTTTCTCATCCCTCTGGTCGTGCTGGCGCCCGAGGTCACCGGCGGAGTGGCCGTCGCCTATTTGACCGACGGCCGCCTGAAGCTGCCCAAGGACACAGTGGTCTTCGACATCGGCGACGAGGAGACGGCCAGCGCGCCAGACCTGCCGGCAACGCCCCGCCCCGTGCTGCCCGTCCCCTCGCCTCAAGCAACACCGGCATCGTCTCCTCCGCCGGCTCAGCCCTAGCCCGGATTTCCTACTATGCGGCGCCNNAGTGGAGGGACCTGCGGTTTCTTCCCCGGCCTACGGCGGCACGATAGGAGAGAGCGGCCGCCGACTGCTCTCTTCTGTTAGCTCACTGGGAACCCTGGTGAGAAAAGCAAGCTAAACCTATTGGCCCAGTAAGCCCCTCTCAGTAGAGCGACTATTTGTCCCCTATGAATCACCTCGCGATGAGCCGTGCCACAAGGAGCAGAGCTAGAATTATGAAAGATTCTTCAGTAAGCGAGGCGTAACCATTTGAGCGACGAGATTCTGATAAGAGCCGTCCAGCAGGGCGATTTTGCGCAATGGAAATTGCTTTGGGACGGCTACAATGCGTTTTACGGGCGCAAAGAAGAGACCGCGTTGCCGGATGCCATTACGAAAATGACATGGTCTCGCTTCTTCGATGGGTNNTGAGCCAATGCAGGCTCTGGTCGCAGAGCACTCGGGACAATTGCTCGGTCTGACGCATTTCCTCTTTCATCGCAGTACAACTTCATTCGAGTCAGTCTGCTACCTGCAAGACTTATTCACGATCGAAGCCGCGCGAGGTAAGGGTGTAGGACGTGCTCTCATAGAAGAGGTTTATCGATGCGCGAAAGGTGCAGGCTCCCC
>PLZN01000018.1 GCA_003152195.1 Acidobacteriaceae bacterium | reverse complement strand
CCGAGCCGCGGCCAAGCGGCGTCCACCCGGAAGAGGCGCAGTGTGAAGAGGAAGCGAAGCCGCCACTGACTGGCAACCCTAAAGTCAGCGCGTTCGTCGTAGCGGTCTATCGCGGGTAGTAAGGCATCAGGTCACGGAGTTGATATTTGGTGACAGGGCCATTGGGGGCAGATTGGCAAACGACGACGCAAACATCTGGATTGGAGAATTGGAAAATCCAGTCCATGCAAGCACCACAAGGTGTAAATCGATCCCGCTCGGCAGCGACCGCAATTGCCAGAATCTCTTTTTCGCCAGCTGACACCATCGTGCCGATGGCGTTCACTTCGGCGTGGACATCATGCGATCTGAATCTATGTTCGACGTTGCAACCTGCGTAAACAGCTCGGCTCTTCGACAAGACGGCGCAGCCGACCTTTGTCGGACCGATCACATGGGCGTTCTCGCGCGCTCTCCATGCTTCTCGTAAAAGATCTTCTGCGGATATTTCGATCTCAGTTCTCATCAGCCGTTGCCACTGAAAACATGTCGAATAGCGTTTGCGCTGCTCTGCTCCACTTCTCACTTTCGGCTTCGGATGCGGAAAGTTGAAACGTAGTGATCAGGTTCACGCAACTGGACACCCATGTTTTAGGACTTCTCGCGCTAGGGATCAGCATTGTTCTCCTGAGCTCTTCCTTGATCGAAGGATGTTCGTCTATTTGGCGAAAGTTCAGTGCTAAAGATTCGAAAACCTCCCGCCTGAGGTCATCTTCGGCGCGTGAAGCTAACTCCATCAATGAGCGTACCGCTCCATAACGAACATCCCAAGCGCCATCTGATACTTGCCTGATAAGCGCCTTGGCGTTCCCCTGAGATGGGAATGCCCCCAAAGCGTGTGCAGCCCTCCAACGGATCACTGGATTGGGGCTATTCAACACACTCTGCAAAAAGATCTGCTGTTCGTCATTGAGCGACGACCTTTTTAGCACGTTTGCCGTTGTCCAACCCTGCACCGAGTCTTGATCCTCAATGAGATGCACGACTCCGTCGTCAACCTTAGAACCGGGCGCTGTTGTGAAGAGATTCCTCCAAGTGTTAAACCACTCAGATGTGGCTTCGTATTTGTTTACGAGGTCGAACACTTCGGATAGCGAGGAGGTATCGAAAAATCTTCGAGCATCTTTGTCTTGTAAGAGTCTCAGAGTGTCACGTGCGCGCTCCGCGGTGGGAGCGACTACATCCTGCATCCGCTCAGCAAACATCGCCAAAATGACCGTCCGCATGTCAGCCGATACATTGTGGCGGCGACTCTCTGCAAGGGAATATCCAACACCATAGATGTTCCAGTTATATACGGCGCGGACAAACCTGTCGGCAATTGCCTCCGGAATCTGTTCGACACACATCATGATTGCATCGAAGGAACTTCCACGGAATGTCACATGATCAAAGCTCTCACGATTCCAGAGAGGCTCGTTCTGGGCAAGGTAAAAGATGCTAGGAAATCGTGTTTCAAATGGTGATCAAAAAGAGCTTGCTGCCCAGCGACAATCAGCGTCTCGTGGAGTTTTTGCACAACGGCTGGTCCTGCAATGCGCTCGAAGTCAGCTAGGAGAAAACTGCGAGATGCGCTCCCGTACACTTGGTACGCTGCTCTCGATGCGAGATCCAGTTCAGCATCCGTGAGACTTGCATGCCTTTGGAACCAATTCCGGAGTTCTGCGGCGCGCGTTTCTTCTAATTCGCCAGTTTTTATGTACGAATTGAGAAAATACGGACTGGACAACAGAGACCACTCTGCGTCGGATAGAACTTCGTGATGTGCACCCTTAGAACGATGTTTCGCAACCTGGCGACGAACTTCATCCACTGCAAGGGGCAGCACGAGGCAGAGTTTCCATCTGTCCGCTTGGATGAAATCGCGACGGACTAATCGGTCCGAAACAATAACGCTCGTGTTGATTGCTGTAGCTGCATATTCATCCATGGCAAAGATCAAGTCTTGAGCATCTTTGCCATCTACCTCGTTTAATCCATCGATCAGTAGCATTCTGACAGTTGCTGGAGGCAAGGCGTCCAATTTTGAAATGTCCACGGTCGATGACGAGAGAGTTCGCAGTAGATAGTCGACTTTCATCGATCTGCTGCCTAATCCCGACCATGTTTGAGCGTTCATTTGTGTCCACGACCTCATCGAGAGAAGAATTGGTACATACCTCCGTCGCAACGCTCTTTTAGCACATTTTTCGAGAATGACGGTCTTAGCCCCTCCGCCTCGGCCGGCAAGCAACAGACGGCCGCTGGCCAGGACATGGTCAAGCAGTTGGTCCTCGGTCCACTTCGCGGAAAAATCGCCGGTGAACATTCGGTCATAGCTGTCAACCGCGCCAATCTCAACTTTGAACTCGGGTGTCGGGGAAGCAATGGCGGCAATGTTCTCCTCCAGTGAACTACGCCATCCATGCCGCGAGGGTGATCGGATTCCCTTCAAAAATGAAACCATCGCATCCTCCTCTCTCCATCAACTCGTTCAGCTTCTGAGGTGAAGAGATCTTCGGTCAGAGCCTTGGCAAATGTGGCCGCCGCATCGATTGCGAGGGGTGTCCACACTTTACGGGTCGTTTGATTTTCAGCGGGATCTTTGTCTACCAGATCAGAGATACCGCGAATGATCAAGAACTGAGGGTTGTAGTGCACCGAGGAGCGGGAACTATATACAGTCCTGGCTACGCCAAAGGACTCCATCTCGAAAGCCAGCGCCTTTTCGTAGGCGTCGAGAATCCGTTTCTGTTCCGCGTTGTTGGAATCTCCGAGCAACACCTCCCCAGCAACAATGCCCCCTATCAATACGACGGGACTAGAGTTGTCAGGTCTCTTAAGGCGCAGTTTCGGTACCCACCGCTCTGGGTGACGGCGTAAGACCTCGGCGAAGTTCTCGCGAAGATAAAGAGAAGGATGATCGCAGGCTTGTTTGCGTTCGAGGAATTTGCCCTCTTTGAGCTTCCAATACGCGGAGTAGTCGATATAGTCTGCGACGACAACGTCTCCCAGCTTTAGATCGTCCCGCTGCGAATGACCTCCCGCAGTTCCGATCAGAAACAGATAGTTGGGCCGGAAGTCCTCGATCACTTTCGAAACCATCAGTGACGCTATCACATTTGTTTGCGAAGGTGCCCGTCTCATGACCGCCGGGTATTCGTTCTTTTTGTTCGACCGGTGGACAGCATAGGCGCCAACGTCATCGTTCAAGTCAAACGATGCACGAACGCCGTCGGACTCCTCGGTCGTAATGGTAAGGAGCGCCACAGTTGCGTGGCCGAGCCGAGTTGGGAGTAGTTGAGTTTCTGTTGACTTCACAGCTGTTTTCTATTGTGGCGAAGAAAGAGCGAAATAGCAAGACGGACTCTCTTCCATGGCATCCGTAGATTCCGCTTACGAGGCCTATTCAAAGTGACATCGGAGTGGAGACTTATCTGCGCTACGCACAATCTCTTAAAACTATTCCGCCATCGTACTGCCGTTGCCTCCGCCTAAACCATTCTCAGCATCATTCATGCCGCTTCTGTATCCCTTTAGTTGCATCTTTCGGCTAACAAGTCGCAAGAACGAGATTCTTGCCTGCGGGCTCAAAGCTGGTACTGCCTTAACGTGGATCTCTATTTCTTACACCGATTTTCATGACTTCTCTCCGACACACTCCGGACCTGACACTTTTGGAAGACCGCCTTTTTGCGATACTCCGAACGTTAACGAAGGCTCAAAGTACCACTTCGTCTGTCAGCTTTCTCTGCGCTCTTTTCGTATCGTGTGCGTATAGATGTCCTCGGACACTAACGCCGTGCCAACAGCGGCCACGGGTCTGGTGGTTTCGTGAACTCCGTAATCCCCACTAACTGCTCAAACAGCCGCTCCAACCTATCCGCGAGCGAATCGCCTTCCGTAAGAATCCCCGTATGCACCGCCGACGTCTGGATGATTGTGCTGCGCGGTGCGATCAGCCACTGGAAACGTTCTCTCTGCGAGAGCTTGGCGACCGGGCCGGCTGTCTCGTCGCCCGCGCAGATGCGTACCACCGCGTCCGCGTGCTGCTTCACCGTTTCGAGGTCGAGCATCGGCCACAATATTGGCAGCCGTGCCTCGTCGACCTGGACCTTGGCTTCGAGCAGGCGCTTCTCCAGGCAAAAGACGATGACGCCGATATTGAGGAACTCCTGCCGCTCCACGCGCGGGACCACGCGCAGCACGGCGTAGTCAAACGAAGTTTTGGTGAGCACGGATCGCCTCCTGTTCGAAGTTTACTGCTGCCGCCAGACGGTGAGTCAGGTACGCAAGGTACTGTGCGCGCCGTTCCTCCGCAGTCGTGGAGCCGGAAGCGATCCAGGCATCGGGGACCTGCTTGAGAATTGCGCGCAGCACCGCGGGCGTGAGGCGTTGATGGGCCAACGCCGACGCGTCTGCAATCGCGCTCGCCCACGGCAGCAGCACATGCTGCTGAATGGCCGCGAAGGGCGACTCCACCTTCTCCTCTGCCGTCGCCCAGTCGTGATGGAAGTACAGCGCCGCACCGTGGTCGATGAAGTACAGCGAATGATGCCACATCAGCAGATTCGGGTTACGCGGGTTGCGGTCTACATTCTGCACGAAGGCGTCAAACCACACCGCCAAAGACGCAATCTCGGGGGTCGCCCGGTCGCCCGCCGCAGGGTCGAACGTTGTCGAGCCGGGCAGATAGTCGAGCGCAAGATTCAGCCCCGTGCTGGCCTTGAGCAGATGACGAATCTCTGCGTCCGGTTCGTTGCGTCCCAGCGCTGCATCCACTTCGGCAAAAACCAGCTCCGGCACGTTCAACCCCAGCGCGCGGCCGATCTCACCGGCGACCAGTTCCGCGACCAGCGCCAGCGGACCTTGCCCCGCTCCGCGGAACTTCACCACGTAGAGTCCGAGGTCGTCCGCCTCAACGATCGCGGGCAGCGAGCCGCCCTCGCGCAGTGGGAGGACGTAGCGGATAGTCTGCACCGTACGCATCTGTTTAGTGTATCGATAACCGAGGCAGGACCGAAAATTCGGTGACAGAAGTGGTACTTTGGGAAACACAGACCGATGCGGAACAGACGGAAATGACCCTGATAAAAGATAGATTCACCTGCAAGACCGAACTTCCCGGCTGATTGCCTGCTAGGCAGCGAAAGAGCCACTGCCTCGCGTCGGCGGTGATCTTTCTCGGCCGTTCGCGTTTTTTCCGGAACGAGTCGGCGCTGGAACTCTCCGCGCGCCTGATCCCAGCGGTTCCCACGGTTCAAAGGACTGACTCGGTCACATGAGAGCGGTTTCGCAATTGGTACAGATCGAAGGCAAGGAGCTTTTCATGTTTTTCTCCCCCCCGGAGAAACGGAGAAACCACTTCTGCCGGCCCGCGATGAGACGGCAGTGATCGCGAAACCGCTCGGGAACCAGCACACTCCCTGACCCAACGAATGGCCCATGCCCGACGCATGCTTGGCGCATCCCGGAAACCGGCACAACCATATCGCAACGCATAAGTCGCCGCTCATTCTCGGCGTCGCATTTTTATTTCAATAAAGCCTAAACTTTTCTCCGGCAAATCGAATCTATACAGGTAAGCTCGCTGACACTTGAAGAAAATGTCTCAAGGGTAAATTGCCTTCGTGCGTCTAGGCTAGGGCATTTTTGCTAATGGTGTAGACCAGGAAACTGAGGCGGCCATTCCGTCAAAACCGGGGCCCCCGGGCACGCGGTGTTTGCGTGCCCGGGGTGGAAAG
>PLZN01000035.1 GCA_003152195.1 Acidobacteriaceae bacterium | reverse complement strand
GGTTGCAGCCGCGCATACTTGAACAGCGTGGTAACCGCGCCCACATGACCGCGCCAGCTCAAGCCGCCATAGTCCACTGTCACTAGCACTTGCGTATCGCGCTGCCGGGCCCAGGCGGCCAGTTCCTTACGATAGAGGCGGTCGCGGGGGTTCCTGGCGCCATAGAGAACCACAAGCCGCCCATACTTTTCGCGGTTATGTAGAACCTCGTAGATCACTGGGCGGAGTGGGGCCAAGCCGATTCCACCCGCGATAATCAGAACGTCCCGGCCCCGGGCTTCCTTCACCGGCCAGCCTCTCCCAAACGGACCTCGGACTCCAACGGCTTCGTCCACTGCCCGGCTCACCAGCATTTGCGTTGCCTCACCGACGGAGCGCACGGTGTACACCAGCTGGTGATGCTCAGCCGGGTCGCCGCTGATGGAAATTGGGACCTCGCCGACGCCAAATACCCACAGCATGCTGAACTGGCCCGGCTGGAACCGACTCGCGCCTGCTCCATTNNAGGCTGCTGTGACCATTGTCATCGCCCAACTGCGTAAACATCGAGCAACTGGAAAAGAGTCGCCTCCAGACGCTGCTCCATGATCCCGGCAAAACGTTTCAACATCTCATAGCCGAGATCGTGGTTCTGCTCGCACTTTGTACGAAGACACTTGCCGTCAAGGGCAATCGCCCGCACTGGTACGACGGCGTGCCCGTGAAACCTCCGCTGGTAGGGCGGTAGCAACCACGACCAGCCCAGAATCTCTCCTTCGCCCACGGTTGCCAGCATGATCGGCTTGCGTTGCGGCGCAAATATCTCTAATGCTACCTTGCCGGCCCGGATCAGGTAGAACTCGTTGGCCTCCTCGCCCTCCTTAAAGATGTAGGTACCCGCGTCAAACCGAACATTGGAGGCACACCCCGTTAGCAGGTCGGTGTAATACGGCTCAAGACCGGCGAAGAATGGGTGTTCCGCGATGACGCGCTCAAGGCTTTCCATGGCTGTTTTCCTCGGATGCGGCCGGCGACTCCCGGATCGCGCGAACCTCCTCTGTGATATCAATGCCCACCGGACACCAGGTGATGCAACGGCCGCAGCCTACGCAGCCGGAGCTGCCAAACTGGTCAATCCAGGAGGCAAGCTTGTGCGTCATCCACTGCCGGTACCGCGATTTGGCGGAGCTGCGGACACTGCCGCCATGAATGTGTGAGAAATCCTGCGTGAAACAGGAGTCCCATTTGCGCCAGCGCTCGGCGTGCGTGCCGGTCACATCGCTAACATCCTCCACCGTCGTGCAGAAGCAGGTCGGACAGACCATGGTGCAATTGCCACAAGTGAGGCAACGCTCCGCGACGTTGTCCCAGCGAGGATGATCGAAGTTGGTGTAGAGCAACTCCCGAATGCCAGTCGTGTCCATGCGGCGCCGAATCTGGGAGGCGGCGCGCTCTACCGCGGCTTCCGCTTCCTTGTAGACTGCTTCAGACACCGCGGATGGCGCCAATTCCGCCAATACCTCAGTGCCTGCATCACTACCTGCCTCAACGACAAATTCATGCCTGCCCGGCCCGACCAGTTCCGTGAGAGCTAAATCGTAGGCTCCGCGGACACGCGGCCCAGTACTCATCGAAGTGCAAAAGCAAGTGGACGCCGCTTGCGTGCAATTAACAGCCACGATGAAGATTCCCTCGCGGCGTGCTGCATAGATGGGGTCGAGATAATGATCACCCTTTAGAACGCGATCCTGCACGGCGATGGCGGCCAGTTCGCATGCTCGAACACCCAGGAATGCTCGCCGAGAAGGAATCGGTTCATTGTTCAAGATGCGGAAGGACTGGCCGCTACGCTCAGCGGTCATCAGTCGCACTTCAGCGGGGTGCAAGTATTTCTTCCAGCTTTGAGGACCAACAACATAGCCGAACAGCACCTCATCGTTGCGGCGCTGCAATCGGTAGTGTCCGGCTTCCTGTTCGTCGGTCCAGCCTACCGGGAGATCAGAGAGCCCCTCCACGACGTCATAGATGATCGTGCCGTCGCGCAAGTTCGGTCCTATGACCTGATACCCACGACTTTGCAGGGCCGGGATTAGCTTTTCAAGCTGATGAAGCGTGAGAATCGACGGTACCTGCGTAGCCACTCCCTATCCCTCGCGTCTTTTAACGTGATTGTTTTGACTTCGACGAATCGCGGTCTCATTTGCTCCTACCTCCCTGAGCCCTCGAAACAAGGCGACGGCGAAATCGGTGTGCGGAGTACTCAAGAGACCGGTAACCGGCTCCAGAGGCTATGCGGGAACGCGCACTTCATTTGGTTCGATTCCAACGGCCTTGAGATCGTGGACAACCTCATCCACCAAAGCTGAAGTTTAAAATAAGCCAACCGCTGTCTTTGCCATACCATGCTCCTCCCTCATTTGTTGGACGCGGCGACGTTCTAAAGTAAATTTATCGGTGAAAAAGAGAGACTGTATGTGACATTGGTCACAACAATTTGCCCGCGGACAAAGCGGCTTTTCGTGAAATCGCGGAGCTTCTATCGACTCAGTTATCCAGAGGCTCTCGCCGGCTAATGCCTTCTCCTTCACTTCCGCCACAGTGGGAGATTTGCCGACCGCCCTACCGACCCGTCCTCTCGCCCTTTCGAATCGTATCGAACCGGAACTGCTTCGTGGATAGTCGTTCCCCTTCAACGACGAGGCCTGCCCTCGGACGGCACGGAATTACGGCCTGAACCGGTTGACTCCGTTTGGTTTGGTGCCGAGCCGGAGCGCTCAAGATAGGGAACAAGCACAACGCCGATCAGGGTTGGTAGCCAAAAAGAAAGCAAGCGATATCCAAGGACGACGACTATGGCGCCGGTCTTCGGCACCCCCATTATCGTGTAAAGCCCCGCCATACCGGATTCGACAACTCCAATACCGCCGAGAATCACAGTCAGTTTGCCGAGTAATTGTGGAACTCCGTAGCCTGCCACGAGCACAGCCGGGTTGACATGGAGGCCGGCAGCCAAAAAGAGAAAGCGGAGGGTCAACATGTCAAAGCCGGTGTTAAGGACTGCTCCCAGCACAGGGCCGTGCCATCCGCCCAGGACGAGCGCATCCCATCCTTCGAGTAAGTGGCGAACCGTGGTTTCGATCCTGGAATGATCCAGTGGTTTGCGACGGAACTTCGCGAAAAAGCCCGCTAATGCGATGGCGATAGAGGGTAGCTTTTCTCGGTGTGATAAGCACCACACCAGCAGTCCAATGGCGGCGCCGAGTGTCAAACTAACAAACGTGAAGCCGGCCGCTAGTAGGCCGGAAGACTTCTTGAGAAAAGTAAGGATCAGAAGACTCGCCAACGACAATAGAGCAAGTACCGTATTGTTCAAATAGATAGGAAGCCAACTACAAAGACCCGCGACGCCACGATTCACACCCCGGCGACGAAGAAACAGATATGTCATTCCGGCTGTGCCGAGAACTCCGCCCCCCAGTGTCCCAACGCTGTTTGCCCCCGCAGTAACCAGAGCACCGTCGATGAGGGAGACAGTTCGGCTACCTGGATTGACCACCGACCGGAGCAGGTATCCACTGCCTAGATAGCTCAGGGCTTGCGCTCCTACGGCCAACAGGACAAACGGAACCCGTAGGGTTGAGACAACCAGGAGTGCGTGTTGCATTGCCGTGAGTTGTGGAAGGAAGAAATATACAGCCAGTCCCATGAACAGCAATAGCAGCAGATAGCGCCGTATTTTCTTTTTGGTTGGGGCGGGTACAGATTCGAGGTCGACTACCATTGGTTAGCTTCTCTTTGTGAAGATACCGGCTCGGAATCTGGGACATCTCCGTTTATCATAAAGTCTCAAGCTGAGTCAGCGGAGCATTGGTCTAGGACAGCGCTCAATCCAGATTGCGATAACAGCAGCCGCCAGTGCTCTCCTCCTTCGTTTCAATCAGCCATGCCCATCCCTAGCCCGGATTTCTCACCAGGTCTCAGAGCAATGAGAGCGGGGCTCGATGTCCCTCGGTGCAAAGTGCAACAAATCTGGGGGGTGCCCAGGCCTTGACGATGTTTTTCCGGCAAGGGTGGGAAGCCACGAATCTCGATGCACACGGTCGTGGCCTCCCACCCCTTTTTCGCGGTGCTCCCTACGGCGCCCAACACAACGTTGCCGTTCCTCTCCTCAACTCTGCTGGGAAATGCAGAAGCTAGGGAGTCATACCGCCCCATGGGCGGGCTGCAGCTTCCTTGTCGCATTTCTCGTACTCGGCGAAGAGGGCTGCAACCGCACATGAAGCGAGACGCGCGCAAGCGGGATCGGCACGACTGGTAAGGATGATGGGCACTCTAGCGCCGACGACAATTCCCGCCAGGTGGGCGTTGCCAAGATACTCAAGCTGCTTGGCTAACATATTTCCGGATTCAAGATCAGGAACGATCAGGATATCTGCTGCGCCCGCGACGGGAGAGCTGAGCCTCTTGATGGCCGCGGCTTGCACGCTCACCGCGGTATCGAATGCCAACGGTCCATCAAGGATCCCGCCGGTAATCTGTCCCCGCTCAGCCATTTTGCACAAAGCCGCCGCATCTACAGTCGAACTGATTTTCGGATTCACCGTCTCGATTGCCGAGAGGATAGCCACTCGTGGTTGCGGATTTCCGAGTGCCTGCGCAAGCCAGATCGCATTTTGCACAATGTCGACCTTGTCTTCGAGTGTCGGGTAAATATTGATTGCCGCGTCGGAGATCAACAGAGTGCGGGAGTACATAGGCGCGTCCACAATAAAGACATGACTCATCCGCCGGGAGCCGCGCAATCCTGACCGTTTATCAATCACCGCGTTCATCAGAAGGTCGGTGTGGAGGTCGCCTTTCATCAAGGCGCAGGCCTCGCCCGCGCGGCAGAGTTCCACGCTCCGGATTGCAGCCTCCGCCGCATCCTTAACATCCACAATGCGAAATGGGCGGAGATCAATAGCGTGCTGCTCGGCAAGCGCGCGAAGTTGCTTTTCCTCTCCAACAAGAATGGGGAGGATCAAGCCTGCCTCGAATGCCTCCATCGCTCCTGCCAGAGCAACATCGCTACTGGGCCAGATCACCGCGACCTTCATAGGTTGCAGATTCGCGCAACGTTGAATGAACTGGTTGAATATCTCGGAGCGGCTGTTTGAGCCCATGCCCGAATCAGGGAAGAGCTCAGAAATTGCCATAGCTCTCTAGTGACCTCGTCTCGGGGGAACTAGGCGGACAGTTGTCTCGCCTGTTGAACGGGGATGGCTTCAGCGCGCTGGAAACGCGTCAAAAGACCATTTTACGCTTAATCCATCCTATCTCCGTCAGCACGGCCAGCCTGTGATCGACGTCACAGCTATACTGAGCCGAACCCTGAGATTCTTCGTAGCATAAGACGCAGCCGTATCCCGGCCGCCGGGAGTTCAGGAGAGGTGATGAAGGCATTGGTTTATAGAGGACCAGGTCTGAAGGCGATCGAAGATCGTCCGAAGCCAAAGATCCAGGCGCCGAGTGATGCGATCGTGAAAATAGTAAAGACTACGATCTGCGGAACGGACCTGCATATTCTCAAAGGTGATGTTGCGACCTGCACACCGGGTCGCATCCTGGGGCACGAGGGCGTGGGAATTGTCGATTCCGTCGGCGCTGGCGTAACCGCCTTTCAAACTGGCGATCGCGTTCTCATCTCGTGCATCTCCTCCTGTGGCAAATGCGTCTATTGCCGGCGGGGCATGTATTCACATTGCACGACCGGAGGCTGGATCCTGGGCAACAAGATCGNNAGTGCGGGGTGCTCAACGGCAAGGTAGCGCCAGGTGCGACGGTTGCGATCGTCGGCTCGGGACCGATCGGGCTCGCCGCCCTGCTTACAGCGCAGTTCTACTCCCCAGCGGAGATCATCATGATCGACCTGGACGACAGCCGCTTAAAGGTGGCGAAGCGCTTCGGTGCCACCGCGGCCGTCAATAGTTCGGATGGCAAGGCAGCAGAGACGGTCATGAAGATGACCGGC
>PLZN01000563.1 GCA_003152195.1 Acidobacteriaceae bacterium | reverse complement strand
CGGCCAAGCGCTTTAAGAAGACCGGCACGGGGAAAATTCTCCGCGGCCAAACCAAGATGCGGCACATCCTGACTTCCAAGACCAAGAAGACCAAGAAGAAGTTGGGTGGCCTCGTGCTGGTTTCTGACGCCGACAAGCGCAAGGTGGCGCGAATGATTCCCTATGCCTGATCGGCCCTCACAGGGTTAGGGCAACCGGGAGTATTTCTCTCTGGCCCCTGATTTCGCCCTCGGGATTGCCATCCTGGGGACAAATCAAGACGATCAGCTTAGGCAGCGAGTGAAGAGGTATTTCCTACCTCCAGCCGCACAACGAACGACTCAAAGGAGAAACAAACCATGCCCCGCGTAAAACGTGGAACCAAACGCAATGACCGCCGGAAGAAAATTCTCAAGCGGGCCAGCGGCTACTTCCTTACCAAATCCAAGCTCTATCAGGCAGCGCAGGAAGCTGTCGAGCGCGGTCTTAAATTCGCCTACATCGGCCGCCGCCAAAAGAAGCGCCAGTTTCGCTCACTTTGGATCGTCCGCATCGGCGCAGCCGCCAAGCTTAACGGGATCAGCTACTCGCAGCTCATTCATGGCCTCAAGCAGGCCGGTATCGAGCTGGACCGCAAAATCCTGGCCGACCTCGCCGTCAACGATGCAGGTGGTTTTAGTGCGTTAGCCGATCAGGCGAAGAGCGCACTCACCAAGACCGCCGCTTAACAGGCTGCGAAAAACACTATCATCAATGAAGGGTACGGAATTCAGCCCGTACGTAGACCGAACAGNNTACCCTTCGAACCAGAGGGTTTTTCTGCAGCCTGTTAAGCCGTTAACATAGCAGAGTTGCGCGGCCCGGTCGAACTTGATCGGGCTGCTGTGCGAAGCCATGCGTTGTGCGACCATCAAGAATCCATGCTGCCCATTGAGATTCCCGGACTTACGGATTACTCGCCTGGCTCACTCGACAGCTTCTTCAGCGGCATCCTGGCGCAATTTGATCGGGATGCTGCCGCGGCTGGCTCGGTGGAGGCGGTCGAGCAGTTGCGTATTCGCTGGATCGGTCGCAAGCAGGGTTTGCTGACGCGCATCGGCGAGGGGCTGAAGGATGCCCCGGCGGAAGCGC
The DNA here is from genome assembly GCA_003152195.1 of Acidobacteriaceae bacterium. Taxonomy (GTDB): domain Bacteria; phylum Acidobacteriota; class Terriglobia; order Terriglobales; family Acidobacteriaceae; genus PALSA-350. The sequence goes on along the minus strand of PLZN01000563.1, from coordinate 7,072 downwards.
GCAGGGAAGTTGGGAAACGGTTCAACGCCCTTAAATCCGCGATCGAACCGCGTTGTGATCCGGAGCAGATGCGAGCAGCGCTGGCGGCTCGCCCATCGGAGGAACGTGGACCGGGCGCCGATGGGCATGAGGCCATCGATATCACGCTTCCCGGTACCCGCCGCGCTCTCGGCGCCGAGCACCCACTGATCCGGACCATGAACGAGATCGTCACCGTGTTTGCGGCAATGGGGTACTCGGTTGGCCTGGGGCCCGAGGTTGAGACCGACTACTACAATTTCGAATCGCTGAACTTCCCGCCCGGCCACCCGGCGCGCGACACCCAGGATACGCTGGTGATCGCCCACCAGGAGCGCAAGCCGCTGCGCGAGCGGCTGTTGATGCGCACCCATACTTCGCCGGTGCAGATCCGCACCATGGAAAAGCAACCGCCGCCGTTGCGTATCGTCATCCCGGGCAAGGTCCACCGCAACGATGCCGCCGACGCCACGCACTCGCCGATCTTTCACCAGGTCGAGGGGCTCTGTGTCGATACCAACATTACCTTCTCCGATCTCAAAGGCACGCTTGACCACGCTATGAAAGCTTTCTTCGGCGCAAGTGTCAAAACGCGTTTTTTCCCCTCGTTCTTCCCCTTCACCGAGCCCTCCGCCGACATGCAGATCAGTTGCATCTTCTGCGGCGGCCGAGGTTGCCGCAAGTGCAAACACTCCGGCTNNGCTGGGCTGCGGCATGGTCGATCCCGCGGTGTTCGCATTCGCGGCCCGCGAGCAGCCCGCTTACGACGGGAAAAAAATTAGCGGCTTCGCCTTCGGGATGGGCGTGGAGCGGATTGCCATGATGAAGTACGGTATCGGCGACATAGGCCAGTTCTACTCGGGCGATATGCGATTTCTGGAGCAATTCAGATAAGTCGCGCCAACCTTATGAACATTCTTTCCCATTGGATTCGCTCCTACGTGCCCGGCCTCACTTTGAGCGATCGTGAACTCGCCGAGGCGCTGACCCTGCGCGGCATTGCCGTCGAGGGCATCTTCGAGCTTGGTCCGGGCCAGGGCTCGCTTTTTGAAATGGACATCACTACCAATCGCGTTGATGCCATGAACCACTACGGCATTGCGCGCGAGGCGGCGGCGATCGTGGGCCGTCCGCTGGCGCCTCTCGATGTCACGCTGCCTGCGTTCCAGGCGCCGGCCAAGCCGGTTATGGTTTCGATCGAAGCCCCCGAGCTCTGTGGCCGCTTCACCGCGCGCGCCCTCAGCCAGGTGCGAATACAGCCGTCGTCGGGCCTGGTCGCGGAGCGCTTTCCCCTGCTGCAACAGAAGCTCATCTCGAATGCCGTCGATGCCACCAACTACGTCACCCTGGCCATCGGCCAGCCCACTCATGTCTTCGACCGCGACAAGCTGGAAGGCGGCATCATCCTGCGCCACGCCCGAAGCGGCGAAAAGCTCAGGACGCTCGATGGGATTGAGCGCGTGCTAGATGCCGAAGACCTGGTGGTGGCCGACGAAAAGAAGGCGCTCGCGCTGGCTGGCGTGATTGGCGGCTGGGATACGATGATCACCGGCGAAACGAAAAATATTCTAGTGGAAGCTGCATGGTTCGATCCCGGCACGGTCCGACGCAGCAGCAAGCGGCACGGCTTGCACACCGATGCCTCGCACCGCTTCGAGCGCGGAGCCGACTTTAACGCGCCGCCCGTTGCCTCCGCTCTGGTCAGCCAGCTCATCCTCGCCGCCGGCGGCCATGTGGACGGGGAGATGATCGACGTTGTGGTTCCAGCAGCGGCCGCGCGCACTGCCCATCGCCCCGGCATCTCCCTAAGCCATAGTGAGGTTCGCCGCATCCTGGGGGCGACCGAAGACGGCCTGGGCGTGGTGCAGCAGAAAACCGAGTCCGTACTTCAGGCTCTGGGCTGTGGATTGCAGAAGGTCGCGGAAGGCAACTACCAGGTCACCCTGCCAAGCTGGCGACTGGACCTGGAACGCGAGATAGACCTGATCGAGGAGATTGCCCGCGTCTACGGCTACAACCGCTTCGCCAACACGCTTCCCGGCTTTCCCGGAATTGTCAGTGAGACTCCCCACGCGAGCAAGGAAGCGGTCATTCGCCAGACGCTGCTGGCGCTGGGCTGGAACGAAGCTGTATCCAGCAGCTTTTGCTCTGCCACTGACGCGGTTACATTTGCATCCCAGCCGGGCCTTGCGGTGGCCATGGGCAACCCACTCAACGAAGAAGCCGGTATGCTGCGTCCCTCGTTGTTGCCCGGGATGCTCACCATGCTCGCCAACAATCTCAACCGCAACCTCAGCGATGTCCAGCTGTTCGAGAGAGGCACCGTTTTTAGCGGCAACCCGGAGCGTGTCGACGAGCGTCCAGCCCTCGCCCTCGGCGCCTCTGGGGTGGTCTGGAGCGGGCCGGATCTGCGTGCCCACGCGATCGACTTTTATCATCTGAAGGGCACGGTCGAAGCAATGGTGGAGAAGTTTGCACCGCGTTCCTTCTATTTCGACACATTCGAAGCTGGCGCGGGAATCACGCCGGCGTGGCTGCACCCCGGGCGTTCGGCACGCGCCGTGGCCGACGGCATCACCGTCGCCTGGATCGGCCAATTGGACCCGGCCGAGGCGCAACAGCGCAAGCTCAGGCAGAGCGTTTATGTAGGCGAAATTTATCTTGACCGTCTCTACCGCTTGCCTTTGCGCCAGCCGATCGCACCGGAGCTCTCGCGCTTCCAGCCGGTCCAGCGCGATTTCTCTTTCGTCTTCGCCGATGCGGTGCGCTGGCAGGCGATCGCAGAGGCTCTTGGCAACTTGCACATCGCCGAGCTCACCCGCTTCGCGCCGCGAGAGATCTTTCGCGACGACTCCGGAAAAGGTGCAAGGCAAGCGTTGCCCGCCGGGCATTTTTCCATCCTCATCCGGGTGATTTTTCAGGCGCTGGAGCGAACACTCCGCGAGGAAGAGCTGCAAAGTTATTCACAGTCCATCATCGCCGCCCTGGAGTCGCTGGGAGGGCGGCAACGCATCTAAAGGGAGAAGGTCGCGTATCCCACCCTTGCCGGAAAAACACCGTCAAGGATGGGGCACCCGGAGCTCTTCCCAGAGATTCTGAAAGGGTTATTAGAGCAAGGTTCGAGGGAATTACCGGCAACGGGCCTTAGGAGCCTGTGTTTTTCCACTCCAGCAGCCCTGCGAGTGTCCCGTCCCCCGGAACTTCATGCCGCTTTCCTTGAAGAAAGCCGCACACGCTCGTATTGCTGGTGCCGCGTATAGGAATCCGGGTCCTTCGCGTTTTTTGCCAAGGGTGGGATCCACGGGAACAAACCATGTAGGAACAATTTGAGATACTGCGGTCGGGCGTCTTTCTTAGGAGACAGCGAGGTCTGGCGCTATACTCTCTGCAGAACGCAACCCCCATTTTGTGACACGAGGCACCGATGTCCACGCTGGCAGAACACCCCTCCGAGATGACCATGGCCGCAGACGACTTTCAGGCACTCGAAGAACGCGTACTGCGCACCGTTGCACTGCTCAAAGGCGAACGTGAGCTCCGGATCTCGGGCGAACAACACGCCGCGCGACTCACCCATCGGGTGGAGGAACAGGCCGCCCACATTGCCCGGCTCGAAGATGAACTTTCCGGCCTGCAAAAGGAGCGGGAGTCCGTGCGGCAGCGCATCGAGCGTCTGCTGAAGCATATCGACGAATTGGGCGATTGAACGGTGAGACATGGCAGAAAGTAACCTTGAAGTCCGGCGTTCCACCACCTCAGTCAGCGTAGATATCTACGACCAGACCTATCATCTGCGCGCCCACGATCCGGAATATATTCAAAAGCTGGCAGAGACGGTTGACAACAAGATGCGGGCTGTCTCCGCCAACGGCAGTACGGTCGACTCGCTGCGCGTGGCCGTTCTCGCCGCCCTGAACATCGCCGATGAGCTCATGAGGCTGCAAGAGCATTGCCGCCTCCTCAGAGGCACCGTGAGCGAGACCAATACCATCCTCCACACACGCGCAAGGAGCCTCTCCGGCCTGCTGGATTCCGTACTCGCCGAGGAACAACGTGCCGGCAGACCGGTTCCGGTCTCCGCCCCGGCTGGCAATCCCCCCGTCGGGTCACTTGCCAACCAGCTCCGCTGACGTTAGCATCCATTCAGAGACCGGCCTGCGAAGCAGGTGCGGCAGTTAACGCTGGTTGAACCAACATTCATTGAACCGGGACTCGACTCGAACAATCGGCTCCGTGCGCAGTGTCCGCCAGTCCGGAATGCCTAAAGAGCTGCGGGGAGTTCCAACGTCTTAGGACGGGTTCACCGGCGCACTGCTACACGGCCCAGTGGGTCGGTTTCGTCTTCCTCTCCCTGTGCACCCGCATCTCTTCCAGTTCGGCCGCCTCGTCCTGCCGACCTATGGATTCCTGGTTGCCCTGGGCACAATCCTTTCGCTAGTGGTCTGCGTTCGTACCGCCCGCCTGCTCTTCCTCAACACCGACAAGATCTGGAATTTAGCCCTCCTGGCCATCTTCGCTGGCCTGGTTGGGAGCCGGCTTCTTGCCATCCTGTTGCAGTGGCCACATTACGGGGCTCGCGCCTTGAGCGTGGGTCTCACCGGGGCGCACGGCTTCGGCGCCGGGCCAGTGGGCCTCGCCATTGCACTCGCGACAGGTGTGCTGTACGCCTTGCACGCAGGCCTGCCCATCCGGCGCACGGCCGATGCCTTCGCGCCCAGCTTGGCGCTGGGTAGCTCTGTCGCCTCGATCGGCTGCCTGGAAGCTGGATGTGACTATGGAACGCCAACGCGCCTGCCCTGGGCTGTAATCTTCAACAGCCCGGCTGCCGTGCCCGGAACTCCACTCGGCGTGCCCCTGCACCCCACGCAGATCTACGCGAGCCTGGTAGACTTCGTGCTCTTCGTCGTCCTGCTCTGGTTGCTGCATCGTCCCCATTACGACGGAGAAATCCTGGGCGCGTGGCTTTTCCTGGGCGGTCTCTCCAGCTTCCTGCTCGCTTTCCTGCGCGGAGACGGCGGGAACGGCGTGCTCTTTTCGGGTCTGATCACGATCACGCAGCTGGTTGCCGCGGCCATGGTGCTCGGGGGCGGCCTCTTATGGCTGCATCGCCCACAAGGCGCGCAGGTCTCCCGTGGCGGATGACGAGGCGCGGTTGCGCCAGCTGAACGTTCCCGAAGAAGCCAACGGCCAGCGTCTCGACCTCTTCCTGGCCCAGCAACTGCACGAGGTCAGCCGCTCCCGGGTGCAGCTGTTGCTCGAGCAGGGCAGCGTCCTGATCGAGGGCAAGCAGGCCAAGGCGTCGCGCAAAGTGCGCGGCGGTGAGAGTATTTCCATCCTGGGCGATCCCCAGCCGCCTCCTTTGCGCGCCATCCCGGAGGCGATTCCGCTGGAGATTGTCTATGAAGACAGCGACCTGGCGGTGGTCAATAAACCTGCCGGCATGATGGTCCATGCCGGCTCCGGCGCTACCGAGGATGCCCGAAATCGCGGCACGCTGGTCAACGCCCTGTTGCACCACCTGCGCGACCTCTCTTCCTCCGGCGGTCCGCTGCGTCCGGGCATCGTGCACCGCCTCGACAAGCAGACCAGCGGCCTCATCGTAGTCGCTAAGAATGACACTGCCCATGGCAGGCTGGCGTCGATGTTCTCCCGCCGCCAGGTTCGAAAAACCTATTTCACTTTGGTGCAGGGCGATCTTGCGCAAGATACGGGCACGGTGAATGCATGCATCAGCCGCGATGCCGTCCGCCGGACTCGTATGACCACGCGTCGCGAAGGGGGCCGGGCCGCCGTCTCCCACTGGCAGGTGCTGCGGCGCATTCAGGGCCCTTACGGCCGATTCACGCTGATCTCCGTTCGTATCGAGACCGGGCGTACCCATCAGATTCGGGTTCACATGGCTTCGCTGGGGCATCCCGTCGTCGGTGACACCCTTTACGGCGCATCCACCTCGATCTTGCCCCTGGCGGAAAGCGTGAAGCATGCGCGTGGCGCCGGGCTCCCGCGGCTCGCCTTAGAACGCAATTTCCTTCATGCCGCGGAACTGGAATTCGCACACCCCAGCACCGGGGAGCGCATCAGCCTTGTTTCCAACCTTCCTGCCGATCTGAAAGACTTCATGGCAAGACTCGGGCCGCCTCGCATAGCCGCCCAGAATGGCCCCGAGGAGTGATTTGAGCCAGGTGCCTAACGGGGAAGGAGTGTGGGACGTCTCAGTAACTGAGAAGACGCTATGGGCGGGAGTAGCTCGCCGGGATACTCTAAAATGAGAAGACCTCTATGATCTCAATGAACGCTTGCCTGCGCTTGGCTGCCTCTCGGCTCGTGAACGCCCCTTTTAGGGGACAAGGCGCCCGTCTTGGCGAACGCTCGCGAGCGGTGAGAGTGCTCGGATTGGCGCTGCTGTTGATTCCGGCCGGCTATGCCCTGGATCAGAACGCTGCCCCCGCCCAGTCGCAGCCAGCTGCCCCGGCAGGCAACGCCGGGAAACCGGCCGCTCAAGCTCCCGCTTCAGGCAAGCCCGCGCCAGGAGCTGTCAGTGCCGTGCCCCAACCCCCGAGCAGTGGTCAGAGCGCGACTGGACAGAACGATGGGAATTTCACCATTCGGACCAACGTCAACGAAGTGAACCTCATCTTCACGGTCACCGACAAGCACGGCCGGTTCATCCAGAACCTGCAGCAGAGAGACTTTGCCCTGCTGGACAACCAGAAAGCTCCCGCCCAGGTCTTTAACTTCACCCAGCAGACCAACCTACCCCTGCGGGTCGGCATAATGATCGACGCCAGTACGTCGATCCGGCAGCGCTTTGAGTTCGAGCAGAGCGCCGCGATCCAGTTTCTGCAACAGGTAGTCCGTCCGCAGACGGATCTTGCCTTCGTTATGGGCTTCGACGTCACGCCNNCTTCGACGCCGTTTATACTGCCTGCCGCGATCAGCTACTCAATGTACCGAACACGGTGCAGGGCGTGCGCAAAGCGCTGATCGTGATCTCCGACGGGGACGACAATCAGAGCCGCGCTTATCCTGACGACGCCATCAAGATGTGCCAGCG
>PLZN01000318.1 GCA_003152195.1 Acidobacteriaceae bacterium | reverse complement strand
TCACGTCTTCCTTGCGCACGAACTTCGGGTCGCTGGCCGCGATGTGCATCGCGATGTCATGCACCAGTTCCTTGAAGTCGTCGGTGCGCGCTACGAAGTCGCTTTCGCAGTTCACTTCGACGAGCACACCAATCTTGCCCCCGGCGTGAATGTATTGGGCCACCGACCCCTCACTAGTCACGCGCGTCGCCTTCTTGGCCGCCACCGAAACGCCCTTCTTGCGCAGAATTACGACCGCCTGCTCCATGTCGCCTTTAGCTTCGGTCAGGGCCTGCTTGCAATCCATCATAGGAGCTCCGGTCTTCTCCCGGAGATCCTTCACTTGTGCTGCGGAAATATTCACTGTAGTCGTACCCATATAAATCCCTCAGGTTTCCATGTTTCAAAGTTGCAATGTTTCAAGGTTCGAGCGCTTCCGGTCTTTGCAACCTTGAAACTCTGAAACCTTGAAACCTATAAAACTCGACCCGCGCCGGACGACCCGCGCGGGTCTGAATTCAAAGCCCGGTTTGTAACCGACAACTGGCCCCTGATCCCTGGCCCCTGCTCTTAGACCGTCTGGCTCTCCACCTTCGGCAGTTCGGCTGCTTCGGTCGCTACCACCGGCTTCTTATGCGTCCCCGGACCCAGCACTTCTTCCATGCTGATTTCTTCCGCAGCGTCGACCGCAGCTGGCTCCGCGTGGTACTCGCTCGCCGCAGTCTCGGCGGCCTGCGCCGCGTCCGAAGCTGCCTGCATGTCGGCAACCTGCTTATCGGTCATCAACTGCGCGCCCTCGGCAATCGATTCCGAAATCTTCGAGGTAAACAGCCGGATCGCCCGCAACGCATCATCGTTGCCCGGGATCACGTAATCCACTTCGCTGGGATCGCAATTCGTGTCGACTACCGCGACCACCGGAATGCCCAGCTTCCGCGCCTCGCGCACCGCGATCTGTTCCTTGTTGGAATCGATCACGAAGATCGCGTCTGGCAACCGGCTCATATTCTTGATGCCGGCCAAATTGGCCTGCAAATGCTTGCGCTCGCGTTCGAGCTTGATAACTTCCTTCTTGGGGAGCAGCTCGTAGCGGCCATCCGTGGCCATCTCGTCGAGTTCCTTCAGTCGCTTCACCGACTTCTGCACCGTGATCCAGTTGGTCAGCAGTCCACCCAGCCAGCGCTGGTTGATGTAGAACATGCCGCAGCGGTTCGCCTCTTCGGCAATCGCGTCCTGGGCCTGTCTCTTGGTGCCGACAAAAAGGATGACCTTGCCCTGGCCCGTCAGCTCGGTGACGTACTTGCTGGCTTCCTTGAACATCTTCAAGGTCTTTTGCAGGTCGATGATGTAAATCCCGTTGCGCTCGCCGAAGATGTANNAGCGCTTGGTCTGATGCCCGAAGTGGACGCCCGCTTCGAGCAATTCTTTCATGGTAATAGTAGCCAATGAACCTCCTCTTTAGTCTGCATCCTTTGCGCCAGCCTGCCGCTCCGGATTGCCATTCCCGCCCCGCACCGAGGCACGGGAAGAATTGAACACCTAAAACAAGCTGCCAGCTTTCAGCCGTCAGCTCTCACCCAAAAAAGCCTTGCGAGCCAAAACAAATTTTGTCATTCCGAGCGGAGCGAGGAATCTCGGTCGGCTCGGAACCCGCAACGCGCACTTACCGCTTGCTGAACTGGAACCGCTTGCGGGCACCCTTCTGTCCGTACTTTTTGCGCTCTTTGATGCGCGCATCACGGGACAGTAGGCCATCTGCTTTCAACGTCTTACGCAGCTCAAGATTGAACTCGAGCAGCGCACGGGCAATACCCATCTTCACCGCGTCCGCCTGGGCGCTGACTCCCCCGCCCTTGACCGTCGCCAGAACATCGAAATTGGCGGAGTGCTCGGTCAACTCCAGTGGCCGCTTGGCGGAAACCCGCTGCTGGTGGGTAACGAAATACGTCTCGAAGGGCTTCTGATTGACGACGAAATTACCGCTGCCAGGCCGCAAAAAAACGCGCGCCACGCTCGCCTTACGACGCCCTGTTCCGTAGTACTGAACCAAATCTGCCATGTCCATCCTGTCTTTGCTGTCTGCCCGCCAAGGCGGGGCCCATCGTTAGCGGACTCCTAAAGCGGTTTCACGATTACTTTGTCCTGCCCGGCCTCAGTGAAGTGGGGCTTTTCTCGGTGAAAAGCCCCGTATGAGGCATTTTCACCGGAAACACCTATCGTAAAACCGCTCTAGCGGGCCGCCAACTCCAACACTTCAGGCTGCTGTGCCTGGTGGGGATGCTTATCGCCGCGGTAGACCTTCAGCTTGGTGCCCATCTGCCGGCCCATCTTGTTCTTTGGCAGCATGCCCTTGATCGCTTCTTCGACAATCTTCTCCGGCCGGCGAGCCATCAGGCGCACAAAAGACTCTTCTCGCAGGCCGCCAGGGAATCCGGTGTAGCGGCGGTAGACCTTCTGTTGGCTCTTGAGGCCAGTCAGCACGATCTTTTCCGCATTGATGATGATTACGTGGTCCCCCATGTCGATAAAGGGGGTGTACTTCGGGTTTAGCTTACCGGCCAACCTGCTGGCCGCTTCCGTCGCCAGACGTCCCAGCGTTTTACCGCTGGCGTCGACCACAAACCATTTGCGGGTGATATCGTGCGAGCTCGGAAAATACGTAGACATCGTTACCTGTTCTCCCCGGGAACCTTCGTCAAGACGCGTTGCACACCACCGGAGAAAGCCTCGCGGCCTGCAACTGCTCTCCTGCAAACGAAGGATTCAGAATCGCTTGAGTGGCGAAGACAAGATTTAGAGCGGTTTCACAGTTACCGCAGCCTCACAAACATCGCGAGGTGTGGTTTTCTTTGCCGGAAAACCACGAAAACATCTTCGCTCCGGTATTCACCCACTGTGAAATCGCTCCAAGCGCTTCTTCGGGTCGCTTTCCTGGCAGGCTACCTGGACTCGCTCAATCTTCAGATCGACGTGCCGTGAAGCGGTTTGCCGGACTTCACTTCAGTCAGATCAGACGGCCAATACAGAGGGCCAGACGCAGCGCTGCGCAAGAAGACCAGAGTAACGCAATTAGACACCCGAGTCAACGGGGGTAGGGTTACTGCTCGCACACAAAAGAGGCATTTCGCCCAGATTCTAAACGCCATACGCTCTCCTTGGGAATAAACGAGAGGATCCCCCCGCATGACACAACGCGTCTCCGAATCCCTGGTGGCTGTACTCATCCGCATCGGGCTGCTTCTGGCCCTGGTTATCTTGCTGATGGCCGAGAACGCCCAAGCCCAGCCGCTGCACGTTAAAGCTCTTTCTCTCTCTCTACTGGCCGGGTCAGCTGATTCCCGGGCCGGCACTCCGACGAGCTTGCATCTTCGGACACCTGCTGGAAGCACTCGAGCCAACCGGAAGGCGTAGCGGGTCCTTCGCGCCGCAGCCGGTCGTCCGAGCAAGGAGACTGTATGAAGTTTGAAAAGCATCTCTCGTCGCTTATCACCGCAGCCTTACTCTGCGGTACATTCACCACCCTCTCGAGCGGGCAGCAAACGGCAGGCAGCGGAGTGGCGGCTCCGGATTCACCCCCCATGACGGAGGCGGCGACGGCAGCCTTGCTTAAATCAACTCCTCCCTTGACGGAGGATGCTCTGCGTAGCCGCTACGTCGGCAAGCTGATCTTCCTGCGCGGGTCTTACCTGGGCGACGACTTGAATTTCGACGTGAGTGGCAAAGTGAACGGCTCACCTGCGGTCGGTTCCTTTACGCTTTCCGCTTTTGAGGTCAGGAAAGTGAAGCTTTCCAAGCACAAGCTGGATATCGAGGCCGATCGCTACGGATTACACTTTTTCGGCGCGCTCCCGTATGAGGACGAAACCAAGGCCTTTGACCGGGTAAAGATTTCAAAGAAGCCGGTCCACATCTCCATCGAACGCGAGCTCATCGTTATACCTAAGGTGAAAAAGGACAAGAAGTCCAAGGATGCTCCCCCGCCCCAGCAGCTGGCGGCGGCTCAAACGTTAAAGACCAGGGACGACGCAGCGGCCGCAGGGACGCCAAAACCTGCCACCGCCAGCGCCACCAGCGAAGACAACGCAGCCTTGTTAGCCGTCTCTCCGGCGCATAGCGCCATGCTGATGAATAAGGCCCTGGACAACATTTTTGCCGGCGACATCGACCTGCGCATGCTCTCCCATTTGCCTGATTACTGGCAGGCGTACTTCGCCAGCAAGAGCCAACACCGGCAATTCATGCCTGCCGATGCGAGCGTGAAGATTGTCAGCGAAGGCATGACGCCGCCCAGGGTTTTGAACAGCATCGATCCCAGCTCAAATGAATATGCTCAAAAATACGGCATCGCGGGCATGGAATTACTGCGCACCGTGGTCGATGCCACAGGTGTTCCGCGGCAGATGGCCATCGCCCGCCCCATTGGCTTCGGGCTCGACGAAAAGGCAGTGGAGGCCATTAAGAGCTCTCACTTCCGGCCGGCAACCATGAACGGACAGCCGGTACCGGTGGTGATCGACCTGGTCGTCACCTTCCGCATCTACTCCAACCGGACCAAACCGGGTTCGGTGACCAAGGGATCCAAGGAGACGGTATTGGCTGCTTCTGTGGCCGATACGGCATCGGACAAGTCCTCGGGTGGGGATGCTAATCTGAGGCGGTGAGCCAACGTTTTCTCAACCTGATCCGCAGCGGCGAAACGGCTGAAGTCGCCGCCGTCGCGGAAGAAGATCCATCGCTTGTTGCATGCAGAGACGCCCAGGGCGTCTCTGCTTTTTTGTGGAGCATTTATAACCGGCAGCCGCTGATCAGGGACTTCCTGCTCACCCGCCTGGCCGATCTGGACATATTTGAAGCATCCGCCCTGGGGGATTGCGGCCGCATCGAGCGGCTGCTACAGCAGGATGCAGTGCTCGTGCATCAAACCTCGGCCGACGGCTGGACGCCACTTCACCTGGCGGCCGCATTTGGTGGACCCCAGGCAACGGCGATGCTGCTGGCCCACGGAGCGCCGGTGAACCAGCTCTCGAGTAACCCCATGCATAACCAGCCACTGCATGCGTGTATTGCTTTGAGCCGGGATTGCGAGACCGCGCGCATTCTGATCGCCCAGGGAGCGGACGTCAACATGGCGCAGGCTGGAGGCTACTCCCCCCTGCACCAGGCAGCGGCAGCGGGGCTCGAGGAGCTGACCGAAATCCTGCTCCAGTCAGGAGCGGACCCGGCCAAGGTCTGCGACCAGGGCAAGACTCCGGCCGCCTATGCGCACGAGCGCCATCACGACGCCGTGGTGAAGAAGCTTACCGTTGCTCGCGCCTAGGGTCTAGGTGGGGGTAAAAGAACCCGCAGGTCCACTACGCTTCGCTCCGGTCGGGATGACAAGTCGTAGATTGGTTCAGAACCTTGTGGTTTTTCATTCCGACAGAGTGAGCCATCCGGTTGGCATTTGCCCTAACCTTTGTCATCCCGACCNNCCGGAGCGAAGCGGAGTGGAGCGACTGCGGTTTCTTTCCACTCGCCGTCTACTCGTACGCCAGCGCCTCGATCGGATCCTTGCGGGCAGCTTTGATGGCCGGGTAACTTGCGCCTATCAGCGCCCCGCAGAAGGCAATCACCGCAGCAGCGGCCAGCCGGTTCAGCGTGACCGGAAAGGGCAGGGTCGGAAAGNNCGAAAGCGAACATCCATTCCCGCCTTCAACAGGAATGTGATGCCAATTCCAAGAGCAATCCCAAGCAGGGAGAGAAAGGACGTTTCCCGCAAGACAAGATTGACGATGTAAGCCTGGGAAGCGCCTAACGACTTCAGAATGCCGATTTCCCGCGTTCGCTCGAGCACGGCGGTGTACATCGCCTGAAAGATGACAATGAAGCCCACGACCACCGCCAGCCCGATGACGACGTACAGCGCGTTGGTAAAGGCGGGAAGGTGTTCGGGAGTCATCAGGGAGAGCCATTCCGCCAGCGTCTGTACCTGGTACTGAGACATCCCGGGCCGGGCATGGATCTCCTGCTCGATGAGCTGCTGGTTCTTAAGGTCATCGCTCCTCACGAAGAAGAGCGTGGCATTGTCCTCCGCGCCTATCAATGCGCCCAGGGTCCGGATGGGCAAGAATTTGCGCCCGCCCTTACCGTGCTCGACAATGCCGCAAATGCGGAATTCGTGGTCGAGTAGCTGGATCGTATCGCCCACCACGTAGTGCTTGCCGGATCGGGCAAAAACATCGTCGATGATCACGTCGCCAGGCCCTTGGAACGGCCCCCCGGAGACGAAGACAAAGGGACGCAGCGCGTTGAAGCTCGCGTAATCAATGCCCCATATCGTCTCCACCGCACTGCCCACGGATAAGTGCTGAATCACGGGCGAGGCAACAGCGACGTGCGGGAGCTGGCGCAGAATGTCGGCCACCTTCGCGGGAACAGGCGCACCACTCACCCCGGTAAGAAAGCTCTCATTGGGAGGGCGGACGATCAGGTCAGCGCCAATGCCGCTGGTTTGCCGGCGGGAGCCCTCGAGCTGGCCCATTAATATGCCCACAATCGACAGAATCATCGCGACCTCGATCGCGACCGCGAGAATACTGATCGCCGACCGCAATGGCCGGTGCAGCAGATTGCCGATGACTAACCTATTCATGGTATTCGCCTAACACAGCCGAGTGTAGCAAAATCCCCCAAGGCTTCATCGCGGGCGACAGCTCCGCCATGGGGAACATTCGTCCAGTAACTCAGGAGATGCTGTAGTCCGCACAAACGAAAGGGCAATCGCGATTTGCTTTTGACCTTCGCAGGAAAGCGGCCTTATGGTTGAGAATGTCGGCGTAGGGTCTACCGCAGGGTAACGGCAAGCCATCGCGTCTTGCTGCAGGTCCGTGGCTGACCGCTTCTTCACCGGCGCAGCTTCGTCTTTCGCCGGACGCACGCCCTTTTTCCAACGGAGCGGTCGCGTGAATCCGTGGGTGTGATTATGGGTAATTTTGGCGATACATTGCGGCAGGAACGGGAGTTCCGCGGGATCACGCTGGACGCTATTACCCGGGTTACGAAGATCAGCAACCGCCATTTGGTGGCCCTCGAACAGGAGCATTTCGATGTGCTCCCGGGTGGGGTTTTCAACAAAAGTATGGTGCGGGAGTATGCCCGGGTTGTGGGACTCGACCAGGAGGAATGGGTCGCGCGCTACCTCTCGGCGCACCGGTCAACCGGGGACGCAAGTGATGAAGACGGTTGGGTGCGCTTTGCCGAAAACGCCAGCAAGGCCCACGGCGAGGTCGCGCAGGGCAGGCGGCCCGACCAGCGGCTGCGCTGGATGGGCATCGTGGTGCTGCTCCTGCTCGTGGCCGGTCTCAGTTGGTTCGTATGGAGCTACGTCCATAAAAAAATCTCGCTCGGAGCGCCCAACCCGGTAACCCACACCACCGCGGCGCAGCCACCCGACAGCCGCGCAATCAGCCTCCATTCGATAGTGGCCCGCAAATAGGACTCTTTGCCTCGCCGCCTCCCCTCTGATACCGTCTTAAGAGGCTTATGGAGCCGCAGGGGCGGCGCTACCTGAAGGTGTGCGGCGATGGCCGCTGAGCAATCTAGAAACAGGAGGAAGCTGCTTTGCCAGAACACGATAGATTTCTATTTACGTCCGAGTCGGTGACCGAAG
>PLZN01000262.1 GCA_003152195.1 Acidobacteriaceae bacterium | reverse complement strand
GTCCTGCTTTTCCCCTGCTTTTCCCGAACAAAACTCTGTGACTCGCTTCCTCTGCCGGACAACGCCATGCTACGGCAAGTCGCACTGGAGACCGGACTGCTTGGTCCCGGTTCGATCGGTTTGACGCTAGGTCACAGCATTTTCATTGTTCGGGGGCACATGAGTCCGCGGCTCCTATCTCATGAATGCCGGCATGTACATCAATATGAGATCTATGGCTCCATTGCAGCGTTTCTGCCGGTCTACTTGGAACAAATAGCGACAGTTGGTTACCTCGGTGCTCCTCTCGAGCGCGATGCACGCGCCCACGAAATTGAGACTGTCTGAGCAAACCCGGGNNGGGAGTTGGGATTAAGGGCGACGGACGGGGAGATAAGGCGACAGGGCACCGTATCTCGTCCCAGGTTTTTTCTCGCCGCCCAATGCAGGCGCGACCCTCAAAATCAATTAGCATCACAGAATCCATCGGCTCGCGACCACGCTCTAGCATGAAAAGCCGCTATGAAGCACAATAGAGAGTGCGATGCCACAAGCAGTCCTGAAATCGATTCATCCCGTGAATATCCTCTCCTTCGGCCCCCGGACGGAGCCAATCGAACTTCGACAATTAAACCTCTTGATCGGAACAAATGGCAGTGGGAAATCGAACTTCGTTGAGGTTATCCGGCTACTGCACTTCCTGCCAGACAAAGACCCTTGGGGCTCCGTCCTTGCGACGGGTGGCGTCAGTGAATGGATTTGGAAAGGAAGGAGAACCAAGAGCTCAACCTGTTCACTTAGAACAACGCTCTCCTTGGGCGAAATGGGTCTTGCCCGCATCGGCGCCAGACCTGAGTATGCTGAATTGTCGTTAGAGTTGGAGAGATTTGAGTCTTCCTTTCGAGTGAAGAGAGAATCTTTCGGAACCTGTGGAGTCGAGGGTCGACTAGACCCTCTTTACAGCAGCTTCGAACGCAGCGGTTCACAGGGGACAATTAACCTGAGGATGGCACGTTCGGATGAACGCCCAACTTCGTTCTCCTTAAGCTTGGATCGCTCCATCTTCTCGCAGCTAGCTTCCCCCTCCGTGCAAGCGNNACCAGAGCTTTTCGAGGTTGCACAATTTTTCGAAAGCTTTGATTTTCATCAGGATTGGGAGTTTGGCGCAGACTGCCCGCCACGGGACCCACAACCAGTCGGTCAGTCTGTTGCGCGGCTCGATGAGGATGGTTCCAATCTCGCTCAGTTACTGGCATATTACCGTGACGACTACAAAAGCGTATTCGAACGCCTTACGGACTTAGTAAAGCGCTTCTATGAGCCAGTAAAGAGTGTCGAAATCCGGCTTATTAGCACACATCTTCAGATCGCTATCGAAGAAGAAGGCGGATTTTCGACGCCTGCATATCGTCTTTCCGATGGCATGCTTCGCTGGTTAGCCATTCTCGTCATTCTTCTCAATCCGACTCCAGCGCCAGTTACTTGCATCGACGAACCTGAACTCGGTCTTCATCCTGACATCATCCCGACCCTCGCTGACCTGCTGCGGGAGGCGTCGACGCGGACGCAATTGGTCATTACAACTCATTCCTCTGCGCTAGTGGACGCATTTTCCGACGATCCAGAGTCCATCTGCGTCTCAGAAAAAATTGAAGGGTCGACCGCAATCCGGCGTTTGAGTGGATCGGATCTCGCTGTTTGGCTCCGAAATTATTCTCTCGGAAACCTTTGGACTAGCGGCGAAATTGGGGGAAATCGCTGGTGACCACCAAAGTCTACGTCGAAGGAGGGGGCTACAATCCAGACACAATAAAACGATGCAAACAAGGATTTGCTGAGTATTGCAAGAAGTTGTCCCCGCCTAATCGGCGGCCGGCAATCGTAGCTTGTGGGAGCCGTCAAGACGCCTTCGAGCGTTTCAAGATCGCCGTTGATAACGGCAGAGCGGGCGAGCGATTTGCCTTGTTGGTTGATTCAGAGGGTCCCGTACGACACAATTTGGACCCAGCAGCTTTTCTCCACATTTGCGATAGGTGGGATTTCGCTGGTCTCCCGACCGATTATGTATTTCTGATGGTGCAAGCGATGGAAGCATGGTTCCTTGCCGACCGAACTACCTTAGCTGCCTACTACGAGGACGGCTTCCGTCCGAACAACCTCCCATATGACGAGCACCGCATTGAAGAGATTCCCAAAGACGATCTTGAACCATGCCTGATAAGTGCCTCCGTGGGTACAAAAACGAAGGGCTCCTATCACAATACCAGACACGCCTTCGCTCTCCTTGCTGAGATTGACCCAGCCAAAGTTGGAGCGGGATCTCCGCACGCGGCTGCCTTTTATGAATTTCTTCGGTCGTTGTAGTTTCGACTTGACTTTGCGACGCTAACCCGATTGACCTTAGGAAATCGGGCACAGGTGAAAAGAACCCTAACCTCACCCTGCAACGGCCCACGGCATACCGTCGAGGCACGAACGCCACCCTCTCAGCAATCCCGATCTGCGGGATTTACTGTCCTGCAGCAACAACGCTCGTCCGCGCAATTTGCCTGGTCGGACTTGGCCGTTCCGCATGCTTGTGGTGCTTGTGCATCGTTGCCTCGCGCACCTGCACGCCGGCGCGATTCTCTTCCCCAGGAAGTTCCAGGGAATCACCTGGCACAGGAGTGAGACCGGCGAGATAAATAAGCAGATCGTTGCTCTCGCGGAAAAAATCAGCTCCTGCATGTCTGCCCTCGGTGGCAGCGACAAATATGCCAATGTGGCGCCCGGGATTGAGCGCGATATAGGTGGTGAAGCCAGCGCCGCCGCCGGTTTTCTCAATGATCATGGTTGGATCATCCGGTTGGTTGAGGTGCACCCACCCGAGGCCGATGCCGTTGGGAACACCCGCGTGCCCGAGGCCCTGCGTCCAGCGGAGATCCGAGGCTGGGATGTACGTCGCAGTTGCGGCCGGATCATGGTGCATGGGGACGCCGGGCAGATCGAGAAGGTATTCGAGCCAACGCGTCATGTCGTTGGCTGTCGAATACATACCTCCCGACCCGGCAGCGGCCGTCGTATCGGTACACCGACCCTCATTCCTGGCCCCGATGAGAAGGCGAGCGCACTCGCCGGAAGTGGGGCTCAGCGTCGTATCCCGCAGCCCAAGGGGTTTGGCGATTCGGTCCGCAAAGAGTTGCGGGTAGGGTTTGCCGGCAGCGACGGACAAGGCGTCCGCGAGCAAGTCGAACCCGATGTTGGAATAGTGCGCGGCGGTTCCGGGAGGAAAGCGCAGGCGATAGCCAGGGAGCCATTGCCAGCGAAAGTTATAGTCGGGAAACGTGAAATGGCCGGCATCGCCCGGTGGATAGGCGATTTCGCGCGGGAGGCCAGCCGTGTGCGTGGCGAGATCGCGCAGGGTGAGAGGGCGGCCGCTCAGGCCACGAACCGTGCGGACGGGAACAGCGACATTGCTGGGGGCGAACTTCTGCAGGGGGTCGGCGAGGGATACGCGTCCCTCGGCGACCAGCTTCACGAGCAGGTCCGTCGTCATGATCTTGGACACCGAGCAAAGACGGATGAGGGAATCAGCGTTGGGCTTCTGGTGGGAGCCAGGATACGTCTGACCATAGCTTTGCACCCACGTCTCCTTGTCGCGGACCACCACGACGACCATTCCTGTGGAGCCGCTCCGGCGGAAGAGGTCAGCAACGAAGGGGTCGGCGGATTGGAGCTGAGGAGGAGGCGCGGTCTCGGCCTGCACCCTATGCCCGGATAAGAGTCCGGAGGGCGGCAGGAAGAGGATGAGGGCTGCAAGCAAGCGAACCCAGAGCATCCGTCGATCCTCTTGAGCAAGTGGGTGCGCAAGTGGGTGAGCAAGTCTTAGAGAGCGGGCCCCAATTCCGCGGACCCCAATTCTGCGGACAAGGGTTCCACGCAAAGCAGACAGAATCCCCATCGTCCATGCGGAAGCGACTGCGGGTGCGGGCAATTTGTTAGGTATCGGTCGCGATATTGGTGAAACCATGATCGTCAAAGCTATCCCTGATATATGAGAAACATGATGTTGACTTTGAGTCCAGAAGATTCCACCAAGAGGGGACGATGGGGACGGGTGATGGGGGCAGACGAAAAGTTCCCCGTCGTTTTGGGCCCACCCCCGTTTATCATCGGGTTATTCCTGTCCACGAGTTTCCCACGAGTTTCATATCCCCAATCGATAGGCTAACGACAGGAGCCTATTTAAAGCCGTTACAGTATCCTATGATCGCCAGCGAACCTTAGGGTCAGTTCCGTCTGTCCCGCGAACGTCGAGGACGTAAAGAGTCTGCGTGAGAACCCCCGGGAAAGCCGTCCACGACTTTCGTCCCACGACTTTCCGGCCCCCCTGCCACCCCACCGGACTGACGCCTGGCGTTCCGTCTGTGCCTGGGTTTCCCTTGGGCCAACAAAGAGTTGACCCAGGGGAAACTTGGAATTATGCTGGTACGTGATCATCAGGAAAGCGGCGTTGAAGGCCCTGCGCAAAATGCCGCTCAAAACCGCCGCAGCCTTCCTTAGGGCTTTCGAGAAGATCGAGGCCGGCGATGATCATGGCCTGGATCTGAAAAAACTCTCTGGCCGCGACGGCTTCCGGCTTCGCATCGGCGAGTACCGGGCGATCTATACACGTGAAACGGAAGTGATCGTCATCGATGCAGGACCACGCGGCGACATTTATAGATAGGAGCGAACGATGACCGTGCCGCACACAATCAGGGACGACAAGGTCATCCTTCGCAAGAAGGATTTCGAAGCCATGCTGGAGCGCATGGAGGAACTGGAGGACAGCGTTGCTTTCGACCGTGCTATGGAGTCGCAGGAGGAAGGCTTTCCCGCCGCGATCGCCAAGAGCCTTATCGCCGGCGAAAATCCAATTCTTGTTTTCCGCAAGCATCGGAGGATGACGCAGGAAGCCCTTGCCGCCCAAGCCGGGATATCAAAAGGCATGGTCAGCAAGATCGAATCTGGTTTTAAGGTTGGTTCTGTCGCAACGATCCGCGCAATAGCCAAGGCTCTTAACGTCGATATTGACGATCTGGTGTAGCTCCGAAGACGCTACGAACGCTGGCCCGAGACCAACGAGGGTCCTGCTTTATTCCGTCCTGCTTTATTCCCTGCTTTATTGCAGCAATAACACTCGTCCGCGTAATCTGCTGGGTAAGATGTGGCCGTTCCGCATTCTTGTGGTGCTTGTGCAGTGTTGCATCGCGCACCATCTTCAGATGGGGCGTCGTATGAGTCCCCACTCCGGGTGGCCGGCCATCCGGATACAATTGCGCGAGGCGGCGGGTGGCCGTTTCGAACGTGCGGCAACCAAAGCACATATTTTGACAAAATATCACATTAGATTTAGTCTAATCTTCTCTTGGACACTGAGGCCATTAAACGATCATTGGAAAGCGGCGGGTTGCGGTGCACTGCGCAGCGCTACGCCGTGATGGCGTTCTTGATGGAACAGAACAGGCATCCCACGGCTGTCGAAATCTTCGAAGCCGTCAATCGGATGGATCCGCGCTCTTCAAGGGCCACGACTTATAACAATCTGCGGGACCTGGTNNGGTAAGCGGATTGTTCGCGAATGCGAACTCATTTTTCGGGGGCTTTGCACCAAGTGCGCTCCAAAGCACGGTACGAAGCACGATCCGGGCAAGTCTCGCAGGCGTGTGAATAGCGGATGAATGGCGTGCGTAAGCGGCCGCAGCGGGCGGCGCTTGCCCGATGGGAAAGCCTCGATGGCCAACCAAACCCTCATTGCCAAACAACCATCAGTTCGTAACCGTTTTTTAACTCATTCCGAAGGAAGAGGAGCATATGGAAGAACAATTCGCCACAGCAGTAGGGGAGCCTGTCCACGATAGCAAGGAGCAGAACGGGTCCAACGGAGCCAAGTGCCCCTTTACGGCCGGCGTTCGCCAACACGCAGTGACTGGGACCCGATCCAACGCAGACTGGTGGCCCAATCAACTGAACGTCAAGATCCTGCACCAACACTCCTCGCTGTCCGACCCCATGGGCGAGTCGTTCCACTACGCCGAGGAGTTCAAGAGCCTAGACCTGGATGCCGTGATCAAGGACCTCCATGCCTTGATGACCACCTCACAGAACTGGTGGCCCGCCGACTACGGCCACTATGGGCCGTTGTTCATCCGTATGGCGTGGCACAGCGCGGGCACCTACCGTATCGCGGACGGCCGAGGCGGCGCGGGCTCCGGATCGCAGCGATTTGCGCCCCTCAACAGCTGGCCCGATAACGTGAGTCTCGACAAAGCGCGCCGGCTGCTCTGGCCCATCAAGCAAAAGTACGGCAAGAAAATCTCCTGGGCCGACCTGATGATTCTTACCGGGAACGTGGCGCTGGAGTCGATGGGATTCAAGACCTTCGGGTTCGCCGGTGGGCGCCCAGACATCTGGGAGCCGGAAGAAGACATCTACTGGGGACCGGAGACCACCTGGCTGGGAGACGAGCGCTACCGCGGTGACCGCCAGCTCGACAATCCTCTCGGCGCTGTGCAAATGGGCCTCATCTACGTCAATCCGGAAGGGCCCAACAGCAATCCCGATCCGGTCGCTGCGGCCAGGGACATCCGCGANNACGGCGCTGCCGAGCCGAGCACGTATATGGGTTCCGAACCCGAGGGCGCCGCTCTCGAACATCAAGGCCTCGGCTGGATCAATACCTTTGGCACCGGCGCAGGCCCCCACACCATCACCAGCGGGTTAGAGGGCGCATGGACCACCAACCCCGTAAAGTGGGACAACAACTACTTCGACAACCTATTGGGCTATGAATGGGAGCTCACGAAGAGCCCCGCAGGTGCTCACCAATGGACTCCCAAGGACACATCGGCAACGGGCACTGTGCCGGATGCCCACGATCCGTCGAAGAAGCACGCCCCCATGATGTTCACGACGGACCTTGCGCTGAAGGTGGACCCGGTCTACGCGCAGATTTCCAAGCGCTTCCACGAGAATCCGGAGGCTTTCGCAGACGAGTTTGCCAGGGCTTGGTATAAGCTCACTCATCGCGACATGGGGCCTATTGCGCGCTATCTTGGCCCGCTGGTTCCTGCGGAGCCGTTGCTGTGGCAGGACCGTGTCCCCGCTGTGGATCATCCCTTGATCGGGGAGCAGGATATTGCTGCCCTGAAGGCCAAGATCCTCGCGTCCGGACTTTCCATCTCCCAACTGG
>PLZN01000038.1 GCA_003152195.1 Acidobacteriaceae bacterium | reverse complement strand
ACACTGTCAGTATGGCCCGCACTTCGTTTGCAAGGACGGCCCCATCTTTGCCTATGATCGGGTGCGGCCTCTACTGGGAAAATATGAGCTTTAAAGTAAAGCGCAAGCCACGGATCGGAGTCTTCAAGTTTGCTTCCTGCGACGGCTGTCAGTTGACTTTGCTAGACGCTGAAGATGATCTGCTGGGTGTAGCGAGAGCCGTTGACATCGCGTATTTTCCCGAGGCCTCGCGTGCAATGCTCAAGGGGCCTTATGACATCGGATTGGTGGAGGGGTCAATTACCACTTACCACGATGCCCGGCGGATCCAGGAAGTTCGGCGGCAATGCAAGAAGCTGATCACCATTGGGGCCTGTGCCACCGCCGGTGGCATCCAAGCCCTGCGAAACTGGAAGGATGTGGATGAATTTATTCGTGTCGTGTACGCAACCCCGCAATACATCAACACGCTGAAACTTTCCACACCCATCGGCGAACATGTGCCGGTGGATTTCGAACTCCGCGGCTGCCCCATCAACAAGCACCAGCTCATCGAGCTGATCACGGCCATGCTGGCCGGACGCAAACCGAACGTTCCCGCGTACAGTGTCTGCCTGGAGTGCAAGCGCAAGGGGAACGTCTGTATTACGGTAGCGCAAGGCGTCGCGTGCCTGGGACCTGTTACCCACGCCGGTTGCGGTGCGCTGTGCCCGAGTTTTGGCCGGGGGTGTTACGGCTGCTACGGCCCCATGGAGAGCCCCAACACGGAATCGCTCAGTAATCAGTTCCGCATTCTGGGCCAGAACAACGCGGAGATTACACGCGCCTTTCGTAGCTTCAATGCCTGGGCCTGGCAATTCCGAAAGGCCGGCGAAGAGAGCGAGCGGAAGTGAGCCGAGAAAAATCTCGAACCATCAAGGTTGAAACGTTGGCCCGCGTCGAAGGGGAAGGGGCGCTTTACGTCAAACTCAAGGGGGGTCAGGTTCAGGAGGTAAAACTGAAGATCTACGAACCTCCTCGTTTCTTCGAGGCCTTTCTCCGGGGCAGGCACTTCTCCGAAGTCCCCGACATTGTGGCGCGCATCTGCGGAATTTGTCCTGTCGCGTATCAGATGAGCGCCGTACACGCCATCGAGGGTGCCCTCGGTGTCGGAATCGACCCATCCGTGCGGTTGCTGCGACGGCTGTTCTACTGTGGAGAGTGGATTCAGAGCCACGCGCTCCACGTGTACATGCTGCACGCGCCAGATTTCCTCGGCTATCCCGACGCCATAGCGATGGCGGGTGATCATCAGGCGATTGTTCAACAGGGGCTGCGCCTGAAAAAGGTCGGCAACCAGATCGTGGCCTTGATGGGCGGCCGGGAAATTCATCCAGTTTCCGCCGCCATTGGCGGCTTTTACAAAGCACCCTCCAAGAGCGCACTTACTGGCTTGGTGGACGACTTAAAATGGGCTCTGGACGCTTCGCTGGCCACGACCCGCTGGGTTTCAGGTTTCGAATTTCCCGATTTCGAACAGGATTACGAATTTGTCTCCCTGTCGCACCCGGAGGAGTATCCGTTCAATGAAGGCCGGATCGTATCCAACCGTGGGCTTGATATTGATGCGTCTGAGTATGAGGAGAATTTCACTGAGCAGCAAGTGCAGCACTCGAATGCGCTGCATTCCGTCCTGCGTGGCCGCGGCTCCTACATGGTCGGCCCTATAGCCCGCTTTAATCTGAACTTCGACAGACTGCCGGACGTGGCCAAACAGGTGGCACGCGATTGTGGACTGCAGGCGCACTGCCGCAATCCATTCCGCAGCATTGTAGTGAGAGCGGTCGAGTTGGTTTTTGCCTGCCACGAGGCGCTGCGCGTGATCCGTGAATACGAGCCACCTTCCGCATCTCGGGCACAGGCAGCGGCGCGGGCCTCGACTGGGCAGGCCGCTACAGAAGCGCCCAGGGGCCTTCTTTATCATCGCTACGTGCTCGATCAGGACGGACTCATCGCTTCTGCAAAGATTATTCCGCCCACTTCACAGAATCAGAAACGGATAGAGGAGGATCTCTGGCACTTTGTCAGCCAGATTGCGACCCGGCCGGCCGAAGAGATCACCTGGAGGTGTGAGCAGGCAGTACGCAACTATGATCCCTGCATTTCCTGCGCGACACATTTCCTCCGCCTGCAGCTGGAGTGCGATTAGACATGGCCATTCGTATCATTGGCTGCGGCAACTTCGATCGCGGGGACGACGCGGCTGGCCTGCTTGTCGCGCGCCGCCTGCATGCGCTTGGTGTCGTAACCGTAGAGCAAAGTGGCGAAAGCACCTCTTTGATGGACTGTTGGAACGGCTTTGAGCATGTGATCCTGGCCGACGCCACTGCCCCTCATGGAAGGCCCGGTCAAACTTTTATATGGAAGGCCCACGCCGACAAGCTGCCTGAAGATGTCTTCGCCTGTTCCACACATGCTTTCGGTGTGCGCGAAGCTGTGGAACTGGCGCGTGCTATGGGCTGTTTGCCGCAAAGCCTGTTTATTTACGGCATCGAAGGCAAGCAGTTTTCCCTTGGTGCGCCACTGTGCCCGGAGGTCAAGCGCGCCGTGGGATCCGTGGCGCAGCAACTGCTTGAACTGACCCGGTTGATAAGTCCCGCGCAGGCAACGCAGAACCGTGCTTGAAATCACCCGCGAACTTTTGTCTAGTTGTGGGCATTCTCAGTTGATGGGCGCAGAGTGCGCGCTGGTTCCCAGCCGCAACCAATGCCTGATGCGAATCACAGTCTGAAGCGGTCTAATACGGTTATTGTTACGACTTCGCGCGATGCGCCATCGAGAATAACGCGTCGCAGCTTGCTTGCTATGAAGCACCTACGGGTTTGGCCCAGTAGCCCTGCAGCACCTGGATGTAATTGGCTCGCTCGAAGGCTGTCGGATCCGCGATATTGCGCTGGCTCAAGCGTCCACGGAGGCGATCGAGAGTTTCAAGTTCGCGTGCGGCAAGCCAGCCTTTCAGGCCATCGAGCAACACTTTCATGTGGCCGGCCCCATGCCTCAGAAGAGCAGAGCTGGTCATCACGACATCGGCACCCGCAAGCAAATACTTTATGACTTCGTCGGCGCTCTCAACCCCAGTGCTAGCGGCAAGCGATGCGTGGACGCGCCCTGACAGGAGGGCAACCCAAAGCAGCGGTAAGCGGATTTCGGCCGCCGTGCTGAGCTCAAGATTGGGCGACAAGGTGAGCCGCGTAAGATCGATATCCGGCTGGTAAAACCGATTGAACAGCACCAGTCCATCGGCACCGGCTTCGACCAACTGGCAGGCCATGTGGCCCACGGCACTGAAATAGGGACTCAGCTTGATTGCGACGGGAATCTTCACGGCCTGTTTCACGGCTTTCAAGATGGCGAGGTAGCGGTGCTCAACCTCGCATCCTGGCAGGTCGAGTTCGGCGGGAATAAAGTAGATGTTGAGTTCAAGCGCATCGGCACCCGCCTGCTCGATCTCCCGGGCATAATTAACCCAACCGTGATCGGTGATTCCATTGAGGCTGGCCACAATCGGGATATCGACTACCTCGACGGCGCGATGAATCATCTCCAGATAGCGCCGCGGATCGGTGGGATAAGAAGCTGGCGAGGGAAAATAAGTCAGTGCTTCGGAATAGCTGTCTATGCCAGTCGTGGTCAGACCGTCGATCAGCCGATTCTCGTGTTCAATCTGTTCTTCGAAGATCGAGGGCAACACAACGGCCCCTGCGCCGAGATCTTCGAGGAGCCGGATATTGTTTACATCCCCGGTGACCGGACTGGCTCCGGCCAGGAGCGGACTTTTCAGACTGAGTCCCAGATAACGCGTTGTCAGATCCATGTGTCAGCGTCGCTCCTTCAGTGGCCGATATTCGCGATTTCCGGAGCTTTCGCAACAGCCGTCGTTACTTGCGCCGGCGTCGGGCCGCCGCCAAGTTTTGCGAATTCTTCGTAGGTGCGGTACTTTTCTGTAACGTCCGCTTGCGCCTGACGCAAGAGTTCCCCAGCCTCGTCCGGCCGCGTCAACGCTAGAGACTGGTAGCGGAGCTCGTTATAGGCGTACTGCTTGAACGGAATTGTCGGCCGCGAAGAGTCGAGCCGGAACGGACTATCTCCCACTTTGCGCATAGCTGGATCGTAGCGGAAGAGTGGCCAGTAGCCACTGGCCACGGCCAAATCCTGTTGCTTCATGCCGTATCTCATGTCGATACCGTGGGCAATGCAATGGCTATAAGCCAGAATCAAAGATGGACCTTCATACGCCTCCGCCTCACGGAATGCCTGCAGGGTCTGCTGCGGATTGGCGCCCATGGCAACCTGGGCCACGTATACATTTCCATAGGCGATGGCCTGCAGAGCCAGGTCTTTACGCGCGACCCGCTTGCCGGCGGCGGCGAATTTGGCGACCGCGCCCAGCGGTGTCGCCTTGGAAGCCTGGCCGCCCGTGTTNNCATAGCCAATATCGTATGCCCAGCCGTCTCCCCCTACGATCCATATGCTCCGCCGGACCAGGTGATCGACGACGGAAAGAAGGTCACGGGCTGTGTCGTTGCTATCGGCAAGCTTGAGCAGCTTAGTCTTGAGTTCCGCAACGCGAATGCGTTGCGCACGGATTTCGGATTCCTGGATCTGCGGTGCAGTCAGGATGTCGTTGACGAACGCTTCACCGAACTCAGATGAAAGGGATTTGAGCCGGACGGTTGCCAGGTCGCACTGCTTATCGGCAGCCAGCCGGAAGCCCAGACCGAACTC
>PLZN01000368.1:26798-27042 GCA_003152195.1 Acidobacteriaceae bacterium | reverse complement strand
GTCGGCCACCGGTACTGTGGCAATTCCAGAATGAACGGCGCCGAATTGGCCTTGAGGATCGAGGACTTGAGCAGCCGGGCCGTTCCCAGCGCGGCCAGAAAGCCCAGAAGGTAGAGACTCAACATTACCGCGGCGCGCAGGCCAAAGAAATCGCCCAGGATGGGCCGGTTGGGAATAAACGCCGCAATGATCAGTGTGTAGATAGGCAGGCGAGCCGCGCAGGTCATGAACGGGGCCACCAGGA
>PLZN01000368.1:0-26776 GCA_003152195.1 Acidobacteriaceae bacterium | reverse complement strand
CCGATCACCAGGAAGAGCAGCAGGATCTGGGGCAGGAAAACCATGACTGCCTGCACGCCATTCCATACACCGTCGCGCAGCAGGACCTGCAGCCACGGCACGGGCAGGAAGTTGACCACCGCCGCGCCTGCCTTGGTGAAGATCTCGGTGAGCCAATCGCTCAGTGGAAGGCCGGCGGCGAAGACCACCTGAAAGACTCCGATGACGACGGCCAGAAAAATAAGGGGTCCCCAAATCTTGTGCAGCAGCACGGCATCGAGCCTGCGCGTCCAATCCGGCGACAGCGGTGCCTTGTACTTGGTTCGCGAGCTTACCTGGGTAGCCCATTGGTGGCAGGAGGCGGCATTCTGCAATACCGGAAGCTGCATAGGCTGGAGCTTCGCCTCCGCGGGTTCGGAGAGCCTGGTCAGGAAGCGTCCGATGGCATCGAACCCCGTGCCCTTGGTCGCGCTGATCATCGCGACCGGGGCTCCTAGTTCGCGGGCCAAAGCCAGGGGATCGATCTCCCCCCCGCGCGAGGTCATCAGGTCGGACATGTTCAGCAGCACCAGCGTCGGCAAACCCATGGCGAGCACGGGAGCGGCCAACATCAGCTGGCGGTTCAACTGCAATGCATCGAGCACCAGCAGCACAGCGTCCGGAACCGGAGTGCCGGGCATGTTTCCTTGCAGTACATCGACCGCCACGCGGGCGTCTTCCGAGTAGGATTGGAGGCTGTAGATACCGGGCAGATCGATCAGCGTCAACTCGCGGTGGCCTATGCCGCCCATCCGTGCCGAGTGCTGCTCGACGGTCACGCCAGGATAGTTGGCCACTTTCTGGCGCAGGCCGGTCAAGCGATTAAAGAGCGTCGACTTGCCCGAATTCGGCGGGCCGATCAGCGCGACCGTACTGAGTTTGCTGGCGACCCTGGGCCGGGACGGCTCGACGGCGACGCCGCCTCCGGGGCTGCAGTGGCTCATCGTGCTGCCTTTCGCTCCGGCATGCAAACGCTGTGGACTGAGATGAATTGAGCCGTTTCTTTGCGCAGCGCCACTTCTGCTCCCTCGACGCAATACACCGTGGGGTCGCCGGCCGGCGCCCGGCGCAGCACCAGCACCCGGCTCTCGGGGACAAAACCGAGATGCATCAGCTGACCCTGGATCTCCTCAGGAAGCTCCAGGGAAGCCAAGGTCGCGCAAGATCCGACGGCGAGCTCGCTCAGCGTGGTTGATGTAAGGGTAAGTGCCATAGCGGTAAGGAGTGACCCTCGCAAATGATCAGATTCGGTCAAATGCGACCGTTGAGGTCGCATATCTAATATACGACTGCACCAGTCCGAATGACAATGTCCGGCTGGAGTTGCGTTTAACCCTAAACTCTGTCCTGACCAAAGACCAAGGGGTGCCCCATATCCCGGATTTCCTCTTGGGCTTGACGGATCCTGCGAACTTCATGCGGCTTTCCTTGAAGAAAGCCGCACACGCGACCATGGGTGGGCCTGCGTAGGAGGAAATCCGGGTCTCGGCGCGCTTTTTTGCGCGAGATGTGGGAAACGCGAATCTCAACCTTCACCTGTGGAGGACGAAGCGACGGTCAAGTTTTCAATGATGGGTCGAAAGTCGACGCGGGTGGTGAAAAGGGGCTGTCGGCATGACAGAATCCGCTCGGCCCCGCAGCGGCGTAAAATGGCGGCCATGACGATCGAAGAGTTCCGTGCTTCTCTGCGCGAGGGGGTGCCCCCGGCGAGCCTACCCCCTTTGCTGAAGGCTCTTTGGTGGGATGCCAAGGGGAATTTTGACCGCGCTCACGACATCGCCCAGGACGAGGAGGCAGGTCAGGAGGCGGCTTGGGTCCACGCCTACTTGCATCGCAGAGAAGGGGACCCGGAAAACGCAGGATACTGGTACAAACGTGCGCACCAGCCCCATCCCGACACTTCGCCCGATGAGGAATGGCGGCAGATCACAACCGTGCTGCTGCACCGGCACGGCGGGGCCTAATCTCCCGTTCCGCCGGCTGGCAACCGCCCTGGACGCCGTGGGGTAAGAGCTTTAATCTTTACTGTAAGGAAGACAAGTAAAGATGCCTCCGAACAGCACCCTCAGTAGCAAAGGGCAAATCACAATTCCTCTTGAGATTCGTCGCCGTCTCGGCTTGAAAGAGGGCGATCGCGTGGAATTCGTTGTGGAAGGCGAGCGGACGATTATTCGGCCTGCTCAGTCGCCGAAAAATCCTTTCGAGAAATATGTAGGAGCCCTTCCCGCCTTTCGCTCCGAGCGCGAAATGAATGCATGGGTAAGCAGTTTGCGCGATGAGGAAGCAGTTGAAGCTATTCGAACCGCAGGGATGTCATCGGATCAACCCTTGTAGCTCGTCGCGCCGGAATCCAGATGGCAATCAGTGCGACTCCGGCGAGAAGCAGCGGCGTCACGATAAATGCTGTCGGGTCTAAGGCTTTCATCCCGAACAGGAAGCTGGCCAGAAAGTGGGTCAGCCAAAACGCCCCACCGATACCAATGACCACACCGATAAGCGCCAGCGTCATCCCCTGACGGATAACCATGTTGCGAATGCTGGACGCCTGCGCTCCCAGCGCCATGCGGATACCGAGTTCCTGCGTCCGTTGCTGCACTGAGTACGCCATCAGGCCATACACACCAATCGCCGCCATCAGCAGCGCGGAGGCGCCGAAGATGGTCAAGAGCAGCATGTTGAATCGTTCGCGCGAGGTGTTGAGGACCACGAGTTCATCCATCGTGTGTATGTGAGCGACGGGCAGACCGCCGCTGGCTTGGCGAAGGGCTGCCGAGACTGGCTTGACCAGCGTATGAGGGTCCACGCTGGTGCGGACAGCCCACCAAAGTGGCGCGACACGAGAGTTGAGCGCAATCTCTGCGTCCGGCATCTGGGCCATTGGGATGTACATCGTGGGAAGCGGATCGCGACCGAGCCCGCCATCGTGTGTGTCGCCAACAATACCGACGATCTGACGCGCCGGCTCGGCAAATACCGGCCCCATACCCACGCCGGTCAGCAGGCGGTCCTGGAGCGGATCACCTTTGGGCCAGTACTGCTTGGCCATGGCTTCGTTGATCATGACGACGCCGGGGGCGGAGCCATCGTCGTGCTCGGTAAAACTGCGCCCACGCAAAAGGGGGATTTTGAAGGTCTCGAAATACCCCCACGAAACGGAGAAATAGCCTCCCCCGCCCGTGGACGGTGCATTGCCTTTCGGGCGCCCAACAATGTCGAAGGGAACGCCAAAAGCATTGTGCAATGGCAGGCAGCATGTAGCGGCGGTGCTGGTCACGCCGGGAACAGTGTTGAGACGCTCGGTTCCGTCCCGAATTACCTGCGCGACACCAGCAGTCTTCTGGAAGCGGTCGCCGCTGATCGACATGGACATCGTGAGCACATTGTTGGTATCGAAGCCGGGGTCGACCGCTTGCAGCTTCACAAAGGTACGTATAAGCAAAGCCGCCCCAATCACCAGAACGAGTGCGAGAGCCATTTCGCTGATGACGAGAATGGAACGGATCTTGCCGCTGCGAAAGCCCAGGCCGGAGCGGCTGCTGCTCTCATTGAGCGTGGCGGCGAGGTTCTGGCGGGACGCACTAATGGCGGGAACAATGCCAAAGAGAATGCCGGTGATCACTGAGACAACGAAGGTAAACAGCAATACATTCCCATCGATGGTCACGGCCGAGCCGTTTTCGCCAATCCGCGGAAGGCCGGCCGGGCTGATGCTGAGCAGCAGGCGCACCCCGGCAACCCCGAGAGCAAGGCCAAGAAAGCCGCCAGTCAGCGAAAGCACGAGGCTCTCGCACAGCAACTGCCGGACGATCTGCCAGCGTCCGGCGCCAAGCGCGGCGCGCGTGGCCAGTTCGCGCTTCCTGGCTGAGGCACGAACCAGCAGAAGGTTGGCGACGTTGGCACACGCTATGAGCAGAACGAGCCCAACTGCCCCCAGCAGCACCAGCAACGATGAGCGGGTGTCGCCGACGATCGATTCCTGCAGGGAAACAACCCCGAAGCCCTCCTGCGGGCCGAGCGCACCCGCGTAGGTACGGCGAAATTGGTCGGCCGCAAGATTCAGCTGCGCGTTGGCCTGGGGCAGCGTGATGCCGGGTTTGAGGCGCGCGGCGACTGTGAAGTAGTGGGCCATATCCCGCGAGGCGAGATCGAACTGAAAGGGTAGCCAGAGGTCCCCTACCGGCTCCGTGACGAAGCCTCTGCCGATCACACCGACAACCAGGTAGGGCTGGCCATCAAGCTGGATCGTCCTGCCAACGATATCGGGCTTGCCGCCGAAGCGGCTCTGCCAGAGTTCGTAGCTCAGCACCACGACGTGTCCGCCGTTGGGGCTGTCTTCCGCCGTAGTGAAGGTGCGGCCAGCGGCCAGGGGCGCGCCGAAGAGAGAGAAGTAGCCGGCGGTGACGTGAATCGCTTGCACCTGCTCAGGATTGTCGCCGCCCGTAAGGTTGGTTCCTGCGCCGCCCCAATCGTAACCCGACACCTGCTGGAAAATGCCGCTCTGCTGGTGCCAGATGTTGAACTTCGGCACATTCGCGCCCGGGAATGACCCTTGCGGCCCGGTGTTCATCAGTTGCACCAGAGATTGAGGGTCAGGATATGTAAGCGGTTTGAGCAGAACCGTGTTGATCACGGAAAAGACGGCAGTATTGACTCCGATGCCCACGGCAATCACCAGAATGGCGATGGCGGTGAATCCGGGAGTCTTGCCCAGCGAGCGCAGGACGAAGCGCAGGTCGCGCCATGCATCTTCGACCCAGGGCAGGGAACGATAGCGCCAGACGCGTTCGCGCGGGCCGCGCGGATTGCCGAATTTCAAGTTGGCCTGACGGCGAGCTTCCTCCGGGGAGAGGCCTCGTGCGGCATTGGCATCCTGTTCATGAGCGAGGTGGGAGTGGATTTCCTCGGCGAGCTCTTCATCTTTCCTTTTGCGATCCATGAATCGTTCAAAATTCATATGCCTCCCCTCCTGCCTACTCGTCCGATTCGCCGAGAATGAGACCGATAGCGCGCGTCATCTGCCGCCAGCGGCCGGTTGCAGCCGCGAGCTCCTTGCGGCCCTTCGCGGTAAGCCGGTAGAACTTTGCCTTGCGATTGTTTTCGCTTACGCCCCATTCGGAGGAGAGCAGGCCGCGGTCTTCGAGGCGATGCAGGGCGGGATAGAGAGAGCCCTGCTCAACTTCGAGCGCATTTTCCGACGTGTGCTCGATCACCTGCGCGATGGTATGGCCATGCGCAGGGCCCATGACCAGGGTGCGCAGGATAAGCATGTCTAAAGTTCCCTGCAGGATATCGCCAGCCGGGGGCGGCTTCTTCATTGCCATGGTTGCTTGCTCCACTCGAATGACTATGCAAGAGAAATATACTCCACTCGGATGGCTCTGGGAAGGACTTGATTTTCATAGTTCCGGCATCTTCGCTTCGAATTAGCTTAGATCCTGGCTTGCCGAACCAGCCGGCCAGGGAATAAGAAAATGAGCGCATGGCCTCCCTATCGTCAAAGTTATATCAGGGTAAAGTTGCGGTCATGGCGATGCGATACGAGTGGATGCGGGCGCGGCGGTCTGACTTTCGCGATCGTGATCGCATGAAGCTGAAGACTTGCATTGAGTTATTCAATGGCCCGGAACGGCCGTCGCGGCAGGAATGATAAATTGGGGGACCAGCTCCAGTTCCCAGCGATACCATTTGTCGAATTCCCCGTAGCTTCCGCCGGTGATGCCAATGACTAGATCGAGATCCGGCACCACGATGACAAACTGGCCACCGTTGCCTTCGGCGGCAAATACCCGGTACGTTTTTCCGCCGCTTTTCAGGTTGTGGATGTGCCAGCCGTATCCATACTGATGTTCCTGCCCCAGGCTGTAGGCGGCAGCGAACCGGGAATGGAATGATGTCGATTCCGTGACCCACTGCTTGCTGAGAAGCCGTCTACCGTTCCAGACACCTCCTCCCAGAAACAGTTGGCCGAGCTTGAGCTGATCACGCGGGCGAAGATAAGCGCCGCCTCCCACGTAGGCCTGCCCATCGGGCATCAGGTTCAAATAGTAGCGACCGAACTGGAGTGGTCCAGCGAGGTATTGCTCGAAGAGATCTGGAAGCCAACTCCCTGTCGCCTTGGCAACCGCGCCCCCGACCAGATTGAGGTCGGCAGAACAATAGATCGCATCCTCTCCGCCTGGTTTCCTGAGCATGGGAAGGTCAAGCGTGTACTTGTACCAATCATGTTGCTGTGTCTCTCTCTGCATTCGATCTTCATTTCCCGGCGACTTGTCGTCGTTGTCATCGCATGCATTTCCCGCGCTCATGGTCATGATGTCCCGGAGAGACATCTCTTGTTTACGAGCGTCCCAGTTTTCAAAGGACTTGTATTGCGAGAAAAGTGAATAGACGGGGGTTTTCGGGGTCAGCTTTGCGCCATGCTCTTTTGCCAACCCTACCATTACAGGAGCGAATGTCTTGCTCGCTGACCGCATGTCATGAACCCGTTCTTCGTCGAAGCCATAGAAGTATTCTTCCAGGGTCAAACGGCCATGGCGCGCGATTAAGAGACTGTGAACGTAGAGCGGATTGTCGGCAAGATTGGCGGTGAGAACCCGGTTGATCAGCGCTGCGATCGGCGCCTCGTCCAGACCGGCCTCGGAAAGAGACGATGTTGGCCAGCCATCGTTGTCCGGGAGCGGTTTACGGTAGTGATATTGGGCGCCCTCAGGCAAGACTCTTGGATAGAAACCGACGGCATCCTTCTCCTTTCTGCGAGAGAACTGAAACGGCGGCATGAAGTCGGCCAACTGGAGGGAAAGGGTGTCGGAATTCTCGTTGTAGGTTCCATCCATGTCTTGGCCGTTCGCACTCAGGTGGACCTTAGTTCCGTCCCGGGTCACCGCGAAGACGCGGCGGCGGAAGAAATTCATCTCAGGATTACTGATGAACGCAATTAGTTTGCCATCAGAGGATGACTCGATTGAGACGTATATCGAGATGCGCTGGTCAAGCGGGACGATAGTGCCGCGCCAAACCGAAGCTGCAATTGGAGTAAGTTGTAGTGGACTGGCGAACTGTGTGTTGAGAATCTCGCCTTGTGGCTGGATCCACTGTCCGTGCATCATCCTGGCGGCTGTATCCAGATGTCCACGGAATTCACCCTGAGCTCCAGGCAGTGTGAAGCCAATGTCGCCACCTTTCTCCTGCACAGCAACCTGATATCCCGAGACGAAGGCGCGCCATACTCCGCCTCGACCGTCGATCGTGAGTTCACCACGAACCGGAGAGCCAGAACTGGACTCGCTTCCCCAAACGCCGGACAGCAGATCTGTATAGGCCGGCTGAGGCAGATCCGCCGACCAGCAGACCGCCGCCGGAATCAGCCCCAGAAGGCACATGCTCAGGCAACGGAAAAGAGTAGAAAAAGGCTTTTTCACAATGAGGAGTGCCTCTTGGGTCCAGCATCGCGCGGATCTTGCCGTTCATTCTTGTACGTATTGAACTTCGCACTTTGAAAATCTCCGTGCAGCCGCTTGCGATAGGTATTGGGCGCCAGGCCGAAATGCTGTTTGAAGGCTCTTGTGAAATGACTCTGATCGAAGAAGCCTGCTTGCAGAGCGATATCGGAAAGTGGCACCTTCGCACCTCGCAGGAGCGGCATCGCCTTTCGCAGCCGGCAGCGCATCAGATACTCCCCAGGCGTGCATCGGAACGCTTGTCGAAAGGCTCTTGCGAAATAAACCGGGTGCACTCCGATCTGCTGCGCCATTTCCGTAATCTGCAGATGGCCGGCGCACCGGTCGTGCAGCAGATCGCGGGCGCTACCTATCCATGAGGGCAGCTTTCGCTGCCGCCAAACATTATCACCAACCACGTTGGATATCAGCTCCCAACAGAGCCCCTCCATGACAAAAGAGGAATCAGGCCCTGGCACGGCACACTGTCGTGCCAAACGAAGTGCTGTTGCGACAGAATCTCCTGAAGAGAAGGCCCTGGCCGCAACAGGCAGGGAGGTTCCCTCTGCCGCCATGCGGAGGCTTTGGCGAGAGATAGATACTGCTAAAAATCGACCGATTGGAAGGGTGAAGCTGTCCCGGTGCATTGTGCGTGCCGGGTTGAAGATCACCGTGGAGGGCGCGCAGACAGGAGGTGCGCCGTCGGCTGTGGAGAGATACGATCCCGAGAGCACGAAAACGAACGACGCATTCTCGTGTGTGTGCAAAGGTACATCTTCGGCGCGCAATGTGGGCGCGATACGCGACACCGAAAAGCCTGGAAGCTCTCTGTGCGTTTCGCTTGCGCCGAAAAATCTGCCGTAGGAAAACGCCTGCGAGTTCACCTGCATGTGCTGGTGTATACGCGTGAAGCTGTCAGGCAGTTCCCTGGGCTGGATTCCGGCCCAGCTTGAAGTGCGCGATTGCCGGTAGTGATCCAACAGGCAGATGTAAAACTTCGCGTTGTGGGTCTGGATTTCTCCGCAACCTTGTTCCTTCTTTCGCGCCGTTGCAGAAGGGTGGGATCCACCGAGCCCCGATGGCCGTCCTGGATCTTCTACGCATAGCCCGGATCTCTAATCAGAGTTGAGGGGAAGAGCGCTTAAACCTTCTATTGCCGGCCACATGGGAGTTAAAGACGATAAGCGCCTTTATTCGTACTTAATTGGCCCCTCTTCCGCTGTCGAGCAAAACGCTTGCAAACACGTCGTGGTCAACGTTGCCGCCGGTGGCCACAAGACCCACGCGTTTACCCCGTAGCGCATGCTTCTCTTTCAAGGCGGCCGCAAGGCCCGCTGCGCCTGCCCCCTCCACCACGTTGTGCGTGTCGGTGAAGTAGAATTTCATCGCCAGGCGAATCTCTTCCTCGCTCACGCGCACTACGCGGTCGACATTCTCGAGAATCACTTCAAGCGCGGCATCATCGGGCACCCGGCAAGCCATTCCGTCGGCGAGTACGGTGCTTACGGGAGCTGCGATCTTGCGTCCCGCCTCAAACGAGAGCGCATAAGCGGGAGCCCCATCGGCTACCACTCCCACGATTTTAGTTTCCAGTTTCATGCCGTTGCGAACCGCGCAGCAGGCGCAGATGCCCGATCCCTGCCCAATGGGCACGTAAACAACCTCCACATCGGCCACCGCGGAGAAGAACTCAAGCCAATATGTGGCAACTCCTTTAACGATGTCGCGATGGTAGGGGGGGACAAAGTGCCAGCCGTGCTCGTCCGCGAGTTTCTGCGCGTGCTCTTTGGCCTCCTGGAAGTCGTTGCCAAATTCTATGAGGTCGGCGCCTTGCGCCCGCATCGCGGCATTCTTCTCCGCGCTGTTTCCCTTTGGCACCACGATGTGCGCAGTCACCTTGAACCGGCTCGCCGCCAGCGCTACCGCCTGGCCATGATTGCCGCGAGTCGCCGTGACCAATCCCGAAGGGCCTTCCGATTCACGAAAAAGCTCTGACGTGTAGACCACCGCGGTGCGCGCCTTGAACGCTCCGATCGGCGTATGGTTCTCGTGCTTCACCCACACTTCGGCTCCCACACGCTCGCACAGCAGAGGCCACATATACTGCGGTGTAGGGGGCATCACCGCGTACACCAGTTGCTGCGCTTCTTTGATTTCATCAATCGTCGGCAAAGTCGTTGCGACAACGAACTCTTGAGTCATGAAACCAACCTGTCCGATCGCGTCCGGCTACAACGGATCATCTAAATGCTACCCCAGTGGGGTGAGACGCGTCGCGGGCGAATGCAGGGAAAGCTCTCGCAAACGCAAGAGTAGGAGGTTCTTTTAGAATGCCGATATGAGCGGCGAATTGGTGCTGGTTACGGGCGGGTCGGGATTCATTGGCGCACGCTGCGTCTTGCAGCTCTTGAACGCGGGCTATCGTGTGCGGACCACGGTGCGTTTGCGCAACCGCGAAGCCGGCGTGCGCGCGATGCTCAAGGCAGGCGGCGCTGAGCCGGGAGAGGCGCTCTCGTTCGTCGCTGCCGATCTGATGTCCGACGCAGGCTGGCGGGAAGCCGTCGCCGGTTGTGCTTTTGTGCTCCACGTAGCTTCGCCCTTCCCCCCGACCGTGCCCAAACACGAGGACGACCTCATCATCCCGGCACGCGAAGGCGCGCTGCGTGTGCTGCGCGCTGCGCGCGACGCCGGCGTCAAGCGGGTCGTGCTGACATCCTCGTTCGCGGCGATCGGCTATGGCCAGAAGCCGCAGAAAACACCGTACAACGAGACGAACTGGACCGACCCCAATGGCGACGGCGTGCTCCCTTATGCGAAATCGAAAACCCTGGCTGAACGCGCGGCTTGGGATTTCATCGCCAACGAAGGCGGCGGCCTGGAGCTTTCCGTCGTCAACCCGGTGGGAGTCTTCGGCCCCGTCCTGGGGCCCGACTATTCGACCTCGATCCTCCTGGTGCAGCGCCTGATGGACGGCGCCATGCCGGGTTGCCCGCGGCTCTCTTTCGGCATCGTCGATGTGCGCGACGTCGCTGACCTGCACATCCGTGCCATGACTCAACCCCCCGCCAGGGGCGAACGCTTCCTCGCCGTCGCTGGCGATTTCATGTCGATCCTCGACATCGCGAAAGTGCTGAAGGCTCGAATGGGCGCATCGGCCAAAAAGGTGCCGACCCGGCAACTGCCCGACTGGCTGGTGCGCCTCGCCGCGATGCGTGATCCGGCGGTGAAGCAGATTCTGCCCGAGCTTGGCAAGGTGAAGAACGCCACCAACGAAAAGGCTAAGCGCATGCTGGGCTGGGCGCCGCGATCGAACGAAGAATCCATCCTCGCGACCGCCGAGAGCCTGGTGCGGCTCGGGCTTCTCAAGGACAGCCCGAAGAAAGTCGCCTGAATAAGTCCGGGAACCCGCTTGATCACAAACCCAGGAAAAAGACCAGGGCAAAGGATGCGAACGCAGCTCCGGCTTGCTGTGCAAGTACATAAAGCGTTTGTCTTGGCGCCCGTGGCAGCCACTTGATCGCGAAGAACGCCACGATTGGCATCTGTCCAGCCATCAGGATCTGCCACAAATGGGCAACGGCCCCCTCATCGGCCTGACGGGCCACGCCGTATCTCGCAACGTAACCAAGCACCATCGCCAGGGCGGTGAGCGACATTGCCAGGGGAAGAAAAGCGCTCGGCTGTTTCATGATGGCGCCAAAAGAATTGGGATGTTGATCCATGTTGCCTCCGCGGGTTGGGGAGATGTGTTCACGAAGTGCCGACCAAACTACGTTTGCCGACGTGCGGAGCCGGCCGGCTTGAAGAAGCGCCTCAAACTCCACCCCGTAGCGCTTTCTCCAGTCACGCGGATAAAGGCGCGTAAGCAGGTGAGCGACTACGCGATTCATAAGGCCTCCAGCCGCGCCAGTCCGGCTTTGGTGAACTGCCGCAGGGTGGTCAGCTTTGCGCGCAGAACGCGCAGCCCCGCGGCGGTGATGCGATAGGGCTGGCGGCGCTCCTCGGGTGGCGTTGGCTCGATCCACCCCTGCTGCTCCAGACGTGCAATCGCGCCATACAGCGTTCCCGGACCCAGCCGGGTTCCGCAGAGGCGCACAATGTCTTCGATCATTGCGTGTCCGTGCTTAGGTCCATTGGCGAGGCTGGCAAGCACCAGCAGCGGCGGGTCGGAATAGTGCCCCATTCCAACGTCCTTTTCGTCTTTTACTACGTGTCGCGTACTACGCATGACGTAGTCATCGCACAGCCAGACACTTGATGCAAGTAAATTACGTTCGCGGCGGCCGGACCTTACGGCTGCCGAGGAAAGGAAATGCTCTGGTAGATCTTCCTGAGTAACCAACACCCTGAGTACCGGTTATGGGTACTGTAGAAATGCCTGGATTTATAGATTCGTCGACCAAAATGGATTAGAGTACACGTAGAGTGAACTAGTTGGCGTCCCCCCTTTCGCCGACTTACTCTCCCCTGGCAGAACTGAGAATAGACTTGGCGCGGCAAGGCGCACACGTTGTCATGCTGTACCAAACCGTTCCCGTAGAGAGCGGAGCTTGCTGATAATTTTTCCTGCTTTGTGTCGTATTGATTTTTCAACCTGACTATCAAGCGAGCAGTGCTCGCTCACCCGAGTTCAGAAGGACAATACCGTAATGAAGGCGTGCGCTCACCGGTCTCTCAGCAGGATTTCCTCGCCATTGGCGATGGTATTCATGTTTCCGCTTCTCCTGGTATTCACCGGATGCGGCGGCGCCAACTTCAGCAGTACACCCACGGCAACGCCGACGGTGAGCATCGCCGCCAGCCCCGCTTCGATCAGCACCGGAAGTTCGTCCATGTTGAGCGTAGCGGCCACGAATGCGACCGTTGTGACAGTGATCGGCACGGATGGCAGCAGCTATAACTTGTCCGCGACCGGCGGCACGCAAGCTGTCAGCCCCACCGCAACGACGACCTATACGGCCAACGCCACCGGGACAGGCGGGAAGGCGTCGTCGGCTGCAGCGGTGACGGTGGCAGCGGCAGCACCGGCCCCGGCGCCGACCGTGACCCTCGCGGCCAACCCCGCCTCGATCACCGCCGGAGGTTCGTCCACGTTGACCATAGCGGCC
Source organism: Acidobacteriaceae bacterium (assembly GCA_003152195.1). Lineage (GTDB taxonomy): Bacteria > Acidobacteriota > Terriglobia > Terriglobales > Acidobacteriaceae > PALSA-350. The sequence continues at coordinate 14,214 of PLZN01000368.1, read as the reverse complement.
ACGAATGCCACCGCTGTGACGGTAACCGGCACGGATGGTAGCAGCTATAAGCTGCAGCCCAGCGGCGGCACGCAAGCAGTCAGCCCCACCGCAACTACAACCTACACGGCAACTGCGACCGGAGCAGGCGGGAAGGCATCGGCGGTCGCGATGGTGACCGTTGCACCGGTGCCTCCGCCTGGAATGCCGGCCGTGGCCATCGCGGCCAAACCCACGTCGATCGCCGCGGGGGGCTCCTCTACGTTGACCGTGACCGCGGCCAATGCCACCACCGTGACGTTGACTGGCTCGGACGGTAGCAGCTATAACCTGTCCGCGGCCGGCGGCGCCCAGGCTGTCACTCCTGCCGCCACCACAATCTACACTGCCACTGCGACCGGGGCAGGAGGGAATGCATCGGCGGCCGCTACGGTGACGGTTGTGCCCGGAACACCCGCCGCGCCGACCGTGGCCATCGCGGCCAAACCCGCGTCGATTAACGCGGGGGGTTCCTCTACGTTGACCGTGACCGCGGCCAATGCCACCAGCGTGAAAGTGACGGGCTCGGACGGTAGCAGCTACAACCTGTCGGCGACCGGCGGCACCCAGGCTGTCACTCCGGCCGCAACCACAACCTACACGGCCGCTGCGAGCGGGGCAGGAGGGAATGCAACGGCGGTCACGACGGTGACGGTTGTCCCCGCACCACCACCCGCCGCGCCGACCGTGAACATTGCGGCGAATCCCACAACGATCACCGCAGGCGGGACGTCTACGTTGACCGTGGCGGCCACCAATGCCACCGCCGTTACGGTGACCGGCTCGGACGGTAGCAGCTACAACCTGTCGGCGACCGGCGGCACCCATGCCGTCACCCCGGCGGGATCGACAACCTACACGGCCACTGCGACGGGGGCAGGAGGGAATGCAACGGCGGCCGCGACAGTGACGGTTGTCCCGGTGGCGCCACCCCCTGCGGCGACGGTCACCATCGTCGCCGGCCCCCCATCAATCACCGCAGGAGCCTCATCCACGTTGACCGTGGTTGCGACCAATGCCACCACCGTGGTGGTGACCGGCTCGGATGGCAGCAGCTACAACCTGGCTGCAAGTGGTGGAACGCAAAGCGTCAGCCCGACTTCCACGACAACCTACACTGCGGAGGCGACCGGTGCAGGTGGCAACGCTTCGGCTAACACGACTCTGAGCGTGACACAGCCAGGCAACGTTCAATCCATCAATCACGTGATCTTCATGCTTCAGGAGAACCATACCTTCGACAATTACTTCGGCATGCTGAATCCCTACCGTAGGGCCAACGGCTGGAACATCGGCGACGATGGCCACGACTATGAAGTGGATGGCATTGACGACAAGCTGCACATCAGCAACCCGAACGATGAGGGTGTATCTTTCCCGCTCTTCAAGTTGAAGAGTACCTGCATTGACGATGACAGTTCGGAGTGGCTGTCAAGCTACGGCGATGTGAACCGCTACAACTTCCTGACCAATCGCCCCATACAAGAGAACGGCTTCGTCCACACCGCCGAGGGCTTTGCTACCAGCTGCGCGAATTCCGGCAATTGCAACGGGGCATTCACCGATACGGCCGGGCAACGCGCCATGGGGTACTACGATGATGGATTCCTGAACTACTACTACTACATGGCCTCGCAGTTTGCGGTCTCCGATCGTTGGTTTTCGCCGATTGCCAGCAAGAGCACTCCCAACCGCGTCGCAACCTATTCAGGAGGCACGACGCAGGGCCTCGTCCTTGACCCGGGCTATGATGACCACCTGGGCGGCGTCGCGGCTGCGCCCATTTTTGAGTCACTCGATAAAGCCAATGTTTCGTGGAAGGTTTATTACACGCAGACGGCGGGTTCCTGCATCCCGGGCGATGACTGCGGTTCGGGATCAGCGAACGAGCCTGCAACGGATCTGGGCTACTTGTTCTACGACACCAGATATCTATATAGAAATTCACCCAAGGTTGCCTGCACAGGGACCACCCAACCTTCCAGCGTAGTCGGCGACACTACGAATTCGTTCTGCATCGATCCAAATCACGTTGGCCCGCTGAGTACGTATTTCACCGACGTCGCCAATGGCACGCTTGCCAGTTTCACCTTTATTGAGTCCGGCTCCATCAACGATGAGCACCCTGGATCGGGCCAATCGGTCCTGTACGGGCAGGCGGAAGTGGCGAAGATCGTGAACGCCTTCATGAACAGTCCGTCATGGAAAGACTCGGTCTTCTTCTTCAGCTACGACGAGGGCGGCGGTCCCTACGATCACGTGCCGCCGGTGCCGGGCCACTCCAACGACTTTACCGATCCGTCCCTGGGGTCGATTCCGGATATTTCAACCATTTCCGTGAATCCGGATAGCTACTTCCCCTGCCCGTCAACCACTGGAACGGCGACCCAGCATTGCGACCTGAAACCGAATTACCCAGGAACTCATCCCGGGGATGCAGCGACGGTGAAAGGCTTTGCGGCGCAACTTGGCTTCCGTTTGCCGAATATCGTCATCTCACCTTTCACCCGGCGGCATTACGTTTCGCATATCCCGATGGACCATACGGCGGTCATCAAGTTTGTGGAGAGCCGGTTCATCAGCCCCTCCGCTCACCTGACTGCCCGCGATGCCGTACAGCCGAACCTGTTGGACTTCTTCGACTTCAACAACATTCCCTGGGCAACGCCGCCGACTCCGCCAAATCCGGTCACGGCGCAGTCGCTGGGCTACAATCCGTGCACACCGGCGAAACTGGGGCCTTAGCCTTGCGAAGGGGGACCGGAGAGGCGTTGGAGCAAAGCCTGGAAACGGGGAAGATTGCGCAGGGACGCAAAGTCGGGGTCGTTTTCGACCCAGGCCTTGTGGCCAAACCCATTGCGGACCGCCTTTTCAAGACAGTCCAAAGCTTGCTCTTTTTCGCCCAGAAGGGAATAGGTACAAGCGACGTTGTAGAGGATGGCGCTCTCCTCGGGATCGATGGCCAGGGCCCGTGCGGTCCACTCGAGGCTGCGTTTGGTATCACCGACCTCGATCAGGGCGCCAGCTCCCAGATAGAGAGCGCGCGCATCCTCGGGATACAGCTCAACGTGACGTTCCATAACCCGCAAGGCATCCACGCTCGCTTCCCGCGTCTCTTCCATGCGGCCTAACGATCGAAGGCAACCCACGAGTTGTGCGCGCGACTGGTAGTCAGCCGGATTCAGGCGGCTGGCCTTCTGGAACAAGCCGGCGGCTTTCTCCATCTGCCCCTGCGCAAAACAGGATCGCGCGTAAAAATAGCAGGTCTCGAACAACTCCGGGTTCAGCCGTAGGGCGATCTCAAATTCCTTTTCCGCCGCCTCATAATTCTTGTTCAACGATTCTGCCAGGCCGCGGGAGGCGTGCGCATCGGCCGATTCGGGGTCCAGCTCGATCGCGCGGCGGCTGGCGGCTGCGGCTTCTCTTAAATTGTCCTCGCGGGCATCAAAGTACATGTAAAGAAACGAGCAACAATCCGCGACGCCCGCAAAAGCGCGTGCGTAGCTGGGGTCGATGACGATGGCGCGGGCAAACATCTGGCGGGCAAATTCCAGGCCCTTGCGGCGAAACTGAAAAAAAACCTGACGGCCGCGAAGGTAATAGTCGTATGCCTGGACTTCGCTCGTGGGGGCCTTCTCGATTTCGCGCTTTTCCTTGTCCGTGAGCACGACGCGCAGAGCGCGGGCGATGTTTTGCGCGATCTCGCCCTGGATGGCAAAGACGTCCTCCAGTTGACGGTCATAGCGTTCCGCCCAGACGGAATGGCCGCTACGTGTCTCGGCCAGCTGGGCGGTAATGCGCAAACGGCTGCCCGCGCGGCGGATGCTGCCGTCCAGTACGTAGGCGGCCCCCAACTGCCGGCCAATCTGGGCCGCGGGAAGGGGCTGGTCGCGAAACGCGAGCACGGCGGAACGGGGAAAAAGCTGGAGCTCCTTGATCTTCGCGATCTCCGTAATGATGTCCTCGGTCATACCATCGCGGAAGTATTCATCCTCCTTGTCCCCACTAAGATTCGCGAAGTACAGCACGGCGACAGATTTTTCCGGCCGCAGGGCCGGAGCTGCGGCGCGGCGAAGTGCGTCGAGCACTTCCTCCATCGAAGCGCAACGTTGCGCGACGGATTTCGCCAGGCAGCGGTCGATGAGGTTTTCCCACTCCGGCGAGATCTCCGGGAGGAGAGTACGCAGGGGTATGTGAGGTGTTCGCAGGATGGCGTGAAGGATATCGATAGAGGTTTCACCGCGAAAGGGCAGACGGCCGGTCAAGCATTCGTAAAGAAGAACACCGAACGAGAAAATGTCGCTGCGCGCCTCGGCGGGCTCACCGCGAAGCTGCTCGGGAGACATGTAGGGGACTGTGCCGCCGGTGCTATTTTGCGTTGTGGTGGCAAAGGTTTCCTCGGTTTCGCCCAGCTCTCGTGGAGCCAGGATGGCCAGTCCGAAATCGAGGATTTTCACCCGTGACCTGGGGTCGAGCATGATATTGGCGGGTTTGATGTCGCGGTGAAAGACGCCGGCGTGATGAGCTTCCTGCAGGCCCTCCGCGATTTGCCGGGCGATATCGAGAAATTGCGCCGTGTCCAGCACGCCCCGCTGAAGCATTTGTTTCAGCGACGCGCCGGTCACCAGCTCCATGGCGATGAATGGCAAGTCTTCTGATTCGTTTACCTCGTAAATCGTGGCGATGCTGGGATGGTTCAAGCGCGAGGCGGCCTGCGCCTCTTTGAGAAGGCGCTTGCGCGCCTGAGGATCGGCTGCCATGTCCGCGGAAAGAAATTTGAGGGCGGTTTCACGGCCGAGCGTCAGGTCCTGGGCGCGATAAACGGTGCCCATACCGCCTTCCCCGAGTTTGGCGAGGATGCAATAGTGCGAGACGGTCTTGCCGATTAGATTGAGCAGTGTTCCAACCTTGAGCGACTATGTTAGGGAAGTTCAGAACGCGAAGTCAAATAACTCTCCTTATCTCGCATACGATTTTCAGTCGAACTCTCAGAATGTCTTGAACAGCATCTGCATGAGGATCGCTCCGCCAACGGAAACGAGCAGAGCGATAGGCATCGCTACGGCTCCAAGTTTCAGAAAATCCCAAAAGCTCACGTCAAGCTTCTCTTTACGAAGCGCTATCAGCCAGAGAATCGTCGCCAGCGATCCAGTAACAGACAGGTTCGGTCCCAGATCGACCCCGATCAGCACTGCGTTGGCAATGAGGCCCTTCGCATGAGCGGCTTGCAAAGTCCCGCCGGCAATCAATCCTAGCGGCAGGTTGTTCACTAGATTGTTTGCAATGCCGACGGCAATGCTCGTCACCAGAGCCCCCAGAGCAGGTGCATGACCTTGTGCCCAGCGAAGGGCGGACTGCGTGAGCTTGAGGGCACCGATGCTTTCGACCGCATCTACCACGATGAAGAGTCCCGCTACCAGCGCCAGCGTGCCCCAACTTATCTCGGTTGCCAATTTCAGTGGATTACTGCGTGCCTTGAGGGAGACAGCGGCTGTAATCGCAAGAGCTGCAAGACAGGTCGGCAGGCCGAGGTCTTTGTCCAGGGATGAGGCCGCGAGCAGCACTGCCACCATCAAGGCCAGACCGCCCAGAACAAGCCTTCCGTTGCCACTGAGTGGCCGGCATCAACGGACTCTTCGATACACGCTGTTAGATCCTTCCTGAATACCAGGCGCATGACCGCATAGGTTGCGGCAATCGAAAGGAGCGAAGGAACGCCGAAGGAGAGCAGCCAGCGTCCGAGAGGAGGCATCCCCTGGTGGAAGACTACGAGGTTCGCGGGGTTGGAGATGGGCAGGACGAATGAGGCTGCGTTAGCAATCAGCGCGCAGGCGAAGAGATACGGCAGCGGTTGCACCTTGGCTTTTCGGACGGCAGTCAGAATGGCCGGAGTCAGCACCACGGCGGTGGCGTCGTTCGACATGAAGATGGTGACCAGTGTGCCGATGCCATAGACCAATGTGAAGAGCCGCACGCAAGATCCGTTCGCTCCGCGAACCGCAACCGAGGAGAGCCAGTCAAAGACGCCGTGCTCGCGTGCCAGCTCCGAAAGAAGCATCATGCCGATCAGAAACAGATACACGTCGGACCCTTTAGCCACGGCCCTTGCGGCAAGTTTCAAAGGAACCAGGTGAAGAAGGATCAACAGAAACGCTCCGCCACCAACCCAATAGACTTCAGGCACGCCGCGGGGTCGAACAAGCATCAGCACGATGCTGAGTCCCACAATCACCGAAAGCAGAACATGAGACAGCATCTACCACTTCCTCCCGTTCTTGTAGGCGGAAGCACCGAGCACCATGCGAATGCCGCCGGCGGCATCAGGCAGACCAAGGCGAACGGTTTGCATTGCTGATGGCACGGACATGCGAAGTTTCCTTAAGAGTCGGAAAGATGCTGCATCATTTGTTGGTACTCTTCCTGGGTGATTTCTCCCCGCGCATAGCGCTCCCTCACAATGTTTTGCGGTGAAGAAGAGTTAGTTGTGTTGAAGCGATTCGAGAATTGCTTCCTAAGCGGCCTGTAGGCAAAAGCAACGATAGTTGTCATGATTGCGATTCCTGCGAGCTCATCACATCCCGGTCCGAGGCCGAGAGGCGGGCCCATCGGACCCGCACACCCTGCGAAGAGAATCAGACTTGAGAAACTCGATATGGCTATCAGAGTTTTCATCACATACCTCCTCTACATTTGAGGAGGAGTTGGAGGCGGGGGTGCTGCTCCATCGGGAGGCGGAGGTGGTGGCGCACCTGCTCCAGCAGAAGGAGGTGGAGGCGGCGGCGGTCCGCCCGGACCACGGGCTCCCCTCGGTCTTCCGAAAGGAGGTGGAGGCGGCGGAGTTGCTCCCGCGGCGGCCGGACCCTGATCAGCAGCAGGTGCTGCCGCGATGAAAGTTTGCCCGTTTGCCGTAACGCTCTGAGCGATCAGGCTTGTCTGTCCAGCGATCACCTGCCGCGTTCCACTGACCTGAATCCTCGCTCCCCTGACGACGCTGGATTGCAGCCGTGCTCCGAAGTCAGGCGGCAAGCTGACCGCGACACCATTTCGTAAAGTGAGAGCCTGAACTTCGCCCCGCGGACCATAGACAACGGCACTCACGCGGCTGCTATAAGTTGCTGGCACCCCAAACTGCGTAGGCGCCGGCGCGGCGAGTGCCGGAGGTGGGGCTGCTGCTCCTGGGGCAGGTGGTGGAGAGGGAGGCGCCGGGGTTTGCGCACCAGCAGTCAGAGCGAGTACAGGAGTGAGTGCAGCGATAAGGATGATGCGATTGGGATTCATAGGGTTCTCCTTCTTGCACTGTGGAGAATGGCAATCCACCCGCCAAACTGTCTACACTCGCAACTTCAACAAATCACACGTCCTCACACTTAAAAACATTCCCCCGACGAGCAGATGTGTACGCTGGCCGCTCACCATGTGAGCGGAAAGCGAACACTGGGGCCGCATTTGAGGAAATTACTACGGTCTAAGCGACTCAAAACACAAACGATTGGATTCGGGTTGTGAATGGCGGTGTACTTGCCCTTACTCCTTGCATGATGCAAAGGACGACGAGCGATCCATCCGGCAACCCTCCATCACGCCGAAGCCGTCTTGGACTCAACGCCGCCAACTTCTTTCAAGCCGAAGCCGTCGGCGTTGTCCTGCCCATCCTCAACACCTTTCTGAAGGAAGCGCACTGGCGCTACGACGAAATCGGCCTGGCGACCGCGCTGCTGGGGCTAGGAACTTTGCTATTTCAGACGCCAGCCGGGGTTCTGGTCGATCGGTTCAAGAATCGCCGCCTGCTCTTCTTCGCTGCCTCTATCGCCGTTGGCTTGTGCTTCGGAGTGATTCCATTCGTCCCCCGCACAGCGGTTTGGATTGACTCTCTGCTCTTCCTCTCGGGCGTCGCGCAGAGCATCTTCATTCCGGTACTCGGTGCGTTAGCGCTAGCTCTTGTTGGCTACAAAGCTCTCAATCGTACCCTCGGAGAGAATCAGGGGTGGAATCACGCAGGCAATATCGTTGCTGCGCTGCTGGCGTTCGTCGCTGTCCGTTACTTCGGCAGTGCTTCCATCTTCTATTCCGTAGCCATAGCTTCGCTCGTAGGGGCATTTTCGGTTTACTGGATCCGACGCGAGGAGTTGAATGAAGAGATCGCATCTGGAGATGGAAGCAAGGCTGAGGTGAAGTGGAACACGATCCTTCGTGACCGCCCGGTTCTCTTCCTTCTAGCCGCTGTGGCCTTGTTTCATCTTGCCAATGCGCCCATCCTTCCCGTCACCGCCCTCTATATCAAGCAATTGGGTGGATCGAGTGAACTCACTACATTCACAGTTCTTTCCGCACAATTGGTGATGGTGCCGGTCGCCTGGGCCACCGGCAGACTCTGCGACTCATGGGGTCGAAAGCCAATCATGGCCGTCGCCTTCTGGGTTTTGCCCATCCGCATCCTTTCCTACACGCTGGCACATAACCCGCACATGGTGGTCTTCCTTCAAGCATTGGACGGCATCGGCGCCGGCATCTACAGCGTGGCAATCGTGGCGTTTGCGGCAGACCTGACGCGCGGCAAGGGCCAGTTCAACTCGCTGCTTGGACTCTTTGCAACAGCACAGGCGATCGGCGGAGTCGTAGGCCCTATTGTCTCGGGGTTGGTCCTACAACACTTTGGCTTCAATATGACCTTCATCGGCTTTGCCACGCTTGCGCTGCTGGCCGCTGCAATCTTTCAAATGCTGGTGCCAGATACGCAATCGATAAAACCCGCATCAGCCGCCTCTCTTGGCGGGGCCGCAGCCTGACTACTATTCCTGCGACGTGCGAGAATTCACTACGGGAGGCAGGTTTTCATCTAAGCGTGCGGACATGATTCGATTCGAATGAGGCAGCAAACTCCAACGCGAGTATTTCGCAGCCTTCGCAGCCGCATTCTGCTGCTTGCGCTGCTGGCCTGCGTCTTGTTTGCGTCCGCGTTGACGGGCTTCTTTCTCCTTATCCGTCAGACGCAGTCAACCATCATCAGCGGATCAGCTGCTCATCTCTTCACGGTATTGGATACCTTCTCAAATGACTATTTGAGCGCAGTCGGCTCGTCGAACGACAGCGAACCCGTTCAGGCCCTCATGGAAGAGCCCACCCCCCGCACAAATGCGGTTCTGGCGGAATTCAGCTTGAATGCCTTCCGCCGCGACCCTGGAGTCGAGGGAGGCTTTTACTCTTCCGCGAGGGACAGTTTGCTTGGATACGCATTCCCAACAAACGACGGGCCAGGCCCGAAGCAGGATATTCCCCCCAGAGAGCGTCCTACGATTCTGTCTGTCGCGCGGCAGGCAGCAACGACTGGCAAGCCGGCCTCCTCCATCTTCCGTGGACAGAAAGACGTGATTCTCTTTCAAGCTGTCCCTCTCTCCAGAAACAATCGGGTTCTGGGAAGCGTCTGGGCCATGCACCGAATTCACGATGTTGACTCGGGAAGAGACCTCCAGGCACTCCTTGGAGTGAGCTGCCTCGCCATCGCCGCGATGGCCTGTGTCGGCGTCGCTTTCTGGATCACCCGGAATGTGCAAGCGGATGTCTCGACGATCCAAAGCCGCCTTCAGGATATGGAGTCGGACCTTAATCAACCGCGAAAAGGGAATGTGAGCGCTGCCGAACTGGACGGCATCCTGAACGGAATCGATAAACTTGGAGTATCCCTTCAGCAAAAAATCGAGAAGGAACGTCAGCTCGTGGAGCAGTTGCATCACAAAGAACGCCTCGCCTCGCTCGGCCAGGTGGCAGCTGGAGTTGCACACGAGCTACGAAATCCTCTAGCGACCATTCGTTTGCGTGCGCAGATGTCCCTTCGCAGCAAAGACCCTGAACAGTTGGATCGCTCCGCGAAGCTGACTCTCGAAGAGATCGACAGGCTCAGTGCAGTTCTCGACCGTCTGCTCTACTTTGCCAAACCAATTCAGCTTCAGAGGAAGAGCTTCGATCCAGCGCAAATGTGCGAAGACCTGCTTGCATCGCTTGAACCGGAGGCTGAAAGCGCTTCCATCGAATTTGTTGGCCCGCCTTTCGGCCACACAGAGATTGTGGGGGATGCGCTAAAGCTGCGCCAGGTGATGGAAAATCTCGTCCGCAACGCCATGGAGTCGTTCGAGGGAACAGCGACGGCGCAAAAGAAGATCACTGTCTCCATCGTGTCCACTCCATCTGATGTCCTCCTAAGAGTGGAAGATAACGGGGCCGGTCTGCCAGGAAATGGTTCCCAGAAAATTTTCGATCCGTTTTTCACAACCAAGGCGCGCGGAACTGGCCTTGGACTTTCCATCGCCAGTGAGATCGTTCGTGCGCATCAGGGGACGCTGACGATCAAGAGTGCGTCAGGCGTAGGTACGATTGCCGAGATAGCTTTACCTCGCCCCGCTGATCATTTGCGCAATGCCGAGGCATCTGAACTGAGCGGACAAATCTTATGACGGAAAAAATCCTCATCGTCGATGACGAACGCAATCTGCGAGAAAGCCTCTCCGAGGCACTGAGTCAAGCAGGCTATCAAGTGCTGACCGCCTCCAACGGTAAGGAAGCCTATTCGATTATCCAGAGGCAAGAGGTTGACCTGCTTTTATGCGATTGGAGGATGCCCGAGATGGATGGCTCTGCGCTCCTGAATCTCCTCCGTGAAGAAGGAAGGCTGGTTGACCTGCCTGCGCTGGTCATCACCGCCCATGGCACCAGCAACAACGCGATCGATGCGATTCAACTTGGCGCTTATGACTTCGTAACCAAGCCCTTTGACCTGGATGATGTGATCGTGACCATCCGGCGGGCACTTCAACACTCGTCACTTCAAAAGGAAGTCACCCAATTGCGCCTGCGGGTCGCCGAGGTAAGCCCACGCACAGGCGAGATCATCGGATCTTCCGCTCCCATGCTCAATGTGTTTAAAGAAATAGGCAGGGTAGCGCAGACAAACTCCACAGTGCTCATCACGGGAGAATCCGGCGCCGGCAAGGAATTGGTTGCCAAGGCAATCCATCAGCACAGCGAACGGCGGAACGGACCCTTTGTCGTTGTCAATTGCGCAGCCCTCTCAGAAAACCTGATTGAGTCGGAGCTGTTTGGCTACGAGAAGGGTGCCTTTACGGGCGCACTCAATCGCCGAGCCGGAAAATTCGAGAGCGCACAGAACGGGACGGTTTTCCTGGACGAAATCGGCGAACTTCCTTTGGTGACCCAGCCAAAGCTCCTGCGTGTGCTTCAGGAGCACGCCTTCGAGCGTGTGGGGGGTTCGCAATCGGTCGCAGTAGACTTCAGAGTCATCGTTGCAACCAACCGCGACCTTGAAGAAGAGGTTGCAGTGGGCCATTTCCGCAGCGACTTGTATTTCCGGTTGAGTGTCGTTCCCATCCACCTTCCGCCGCTGCGTGACCGTCGGTCCGACATCCTTCCCCTTGCTGAGCATTTTCTCCAGTCATACAGCTTGAAACATGGCCTGAGACCCACTGGTTTTACTGAAGATGCAATCCTGAAGCTCCAGCGCTACATGTTTCCCGGAAACGTCCGGGAGTTGGAACACATCGTGGAACGCGCAGTGTTGAAAGCAGGGGGACGCGCAATCACTTCTGACCTCATCGTGGTCGACGAAACCGAAACAACAGAAAGGCCAAGAGAAAGCGAACTGGAGATACTACTGAACCTCCCCTATCGCGAATCTGTTCAGGCATGGGAACGCCTGTTGATCGAGCGAGCCCTGAAACAATCAAACGGCAACAAAGCGGAAGCCGCCCGCATACTGGGCATCCATCGCAGACTGTTATATGAAAAGCTCGAGCCGGAAGTCTCGTGAGCCGTATTGCTCCTGCAACGTTGGCCTGCGTTGTGCTCTCCGGGCACCCTGTCAGCACCTTCGTTGCGCTCACGCTCGATCGCGCTGGCCATGAGGTCACTCTCCTTTTGGTAAGTATGGCGCTTTCAGGTGCATACTTCCCATGAGTTCGCGTCTATCTTACGATTCGAATGAGGAGAAAACATCATGCAAATAATTGGCAACACTATCCTGATTACAGGCGGCGGGTCCGGTATTGGCCGTGCTCTTGCGGAGGCTTTTCACGCAGCGGGGAATCAGGTTGTCATTGCCGGCCGGCGCAAAAATCTGCTCGATGAGGCGATCGCGGCGAATCCGGGAATGAAGGCTGCAGTCCTCGACATCGGGAACGGAGACGCGATCCGGAGCTTCGCCGAGCAGATCAAAGGCGACTACCCGGCCCTGAATGTCGTCATCCACAACGCCGGCATCATGAAGACGGAGGTGCTTCAGAATGGCGCGGTTGCCGATGCGCAGGCGATCGTGGCCACGAATCTGCTGGGGCCGATCCGCCTGACGGCGGCGCTGCTACCGCTGCTTGCGACCCAGCCGCAGGCTGCGATCATGACCGTTTCGTCCGGGCTGGCATTTCTGCCCATGACGATGACCCCGACCTACTCCGCCACCAAGGCGGCGATCCATTCCTATACCCAATCGCTGCGCTACCAGCTCAGGGACACTTCTGTGCAGGTCCTCGAACTCATACCGCCTTACGTGCAGACGGAACTGTTGGAACCGGGTCAGGCAAAAGATCCCAACGCCATGCCGCTGAAGGACTTCATCGCCGAGACCATGAACATACTGAAGACCTCGCCCGGCGCTACCGAGATCTGTGTGGAGCGGGTCAAGCCGTTGCGCTTTGCCGAGGCAAACGGAGGCTATGATGCCTTCTTCAAGAAGTTCAACGATGCAATCACTGCCAGGGCCCGATAGCCAGATGACGGATGAGGAGCGTGCGCGTGGTCCTAGAAATCCCGCAGTTCAATCACCTTCACCGCGGTCCACATCAAGAGCAATGCCAGGGACACCCAGATAGCCATCTCCAGCCACGGAATGGGCCCGAGAAGAAGGTGTGTGCGCTTATCGCGATGTTCATTGAGTCCGAACATGAATACGAGCGGGCTGAATCGCGCCAGCTTGGCATCGCCAAGCTCTATGAGAACCGCGAACACAATGCCGAAACTCACTACCGGTGAGGTGTACTCTCCTTCCACAAGCGACGAAACGAGAAGCGCCATGGCAAAGAAGGCGGATCCGCCGGACAACAGCACCAGTATGTGGAACAGGATCTGTGGTACCGAAAATGCCCTGCCGAAAATGCTTGCGACCACAGCCATGGCGCACCATGGAACCACTGCCAGCGTGATCCCCTGCAGCACTCCGACTCCGATGCGGGCAGCCATCAGTCGCCGCCGGCTCACCGGTAGCGCGAGAGGGTAAAGGATGAGGATCCTGCCGCACGTTCTCGAACCAAGCCGCCCATCATCAGCAGCGTCACGGCCAGCACCCACAAAGTTGCGAGCGCCATATGTGCTTCAATGAGCACCAGGTTGTAATCGCCTCCCACCATCCAGGGGTCAACATGGCGTTCTTTGTTAAAAACAAGGAATGAAGAAAGAAAGACAAGCCCGACGAGTGAAATTATGTATCGTGGCCGCGTTTCCAGCCATGCTTTATACCAGAGCATTCCTCAGTTCTCCTTCACCCTCTCGATGAATATCTCCCGCAGGCCGATCGGCGCAACATCGATAGAGCTGGCGTAAAAAGCGCGCGCACGTTCCACCACCGCTTCGGAATTTCCGCTGGCAAAGATTCGCATCTGGTGGCCCTGCGTCCAGATACGTTCCACGCCGGGCAGCCGAAACTCAACCTCATCCGGCACTGCGTTGAACACAAGATCGATTTGCCGGTACGACTGACGTAGAACGTCGAGAGAACCGTTCATAGCCAGCCGCCCCTTATGGATCACACAAACATCGTCAGCCACGCGTTCCACCTCGGCAATCTGGTGGGAGGAAAAAAAGATCGATGTACCCTCGCTGCACTGCGCCACCATGCTCTCAAGCAGCTGTTCGATGCCTATCGGATCCAGACTATCGCTAGGCTCATCCAGAATCAGAAGCTCAGGCTTGCGGGCAAAAGCTAACAGCAATGCCAGCTTTCGCCGCATTCCTTTTGACAGCGTACCCACCTTCCTGTCCAGCGGTAGTTCGTACGTTCGCAGAAGCTTCTGCTCAATCTCCCAATGCCATGCGGGATAGAAAGACTTCGTGAAACGAATCATTTGCTCCACAGTCATGTAGTCGTAGAGGTGCTGCTGCTCACTCACATAGGCTCGGGCTGGGCTTGAGCGGGTTAGG
>PLZN01000340.1 GCA_003152195.1 Acidobacteriaceae bacterium | reverse complement strand
GCATGATGTTCGCGGAACCCACCAACCTCGACAGGAAATCCGGGGTAGCGCAGTGGAGCGATCTGCGGTTGCGATGTCAGCTCCAGACACACTCGTTCGACTTGGATTTGAGATTTCCGGGACGCCATTTCAGGTGGGAAAATAAAAAGCTTCGAGATTATCACCTTTACGCAAGGGGAAGAACGGGCCTATGCTCCAGTCAGGACCTCGCCTTGGCACTCAAGGATTGAAGTTCCCCTTGCTAGCAGCGTTCAAATAAATCCCAAAAGCAGCCAGCAGCAGCAAGGAGGCACTTCGCAAGGCCAATCCACCCAGGCGAACAATCAGCTTGCGCATCGACAAGAGGCACAAGCAACGTCAAAGAAAGTAATTCATCGAGTGAAGAAGAAGTCTCCTTCGGAACCAGCCCCAACTGTTGAGGCATCGGCTAAAGACGCAAACACCCAGCCCCCGGTACCGGTACCAGCGAATCTAAGACCTGCCCCAGTGGCACCTCCATGCTTACAGCCCGGAGGAGTAGACCTCAGCAATATAAGAGCCCTGAACACGACACAAGAAGGCATAAAAATAAACGGATATCCTTGCGTTTCCATGAACGGAGTGGAAACAAACAATACTGGGCAGATCGGGATTGACTTACAGAACATTGGAACACCGCCAAACCAACCTGCAGGAAACCCTGTGGTCCCTGCTACGGTACCGGCTACGCCACCGCAGTGAGCCTCTTGTACTCCAGCGCATCAGCAGCGATGAGCTTCATCATTGTGTCGCGGAACAAATAAGGATTGTTTCGGTTGTCGAAACGCCACGTCATCTCGTCAAGATAGGCTTGCAAGTGCTTAGCGGAAACCTTATGCCACGAACCGACGATGCCACGCTTGAGCAGAGAGAAGGCATTTTCGACCGTGTTCGTGTGTATGTTGCCATCGACGTAGACGTTGTCCTTATGGCGGATCGTCTTGTGCTTGGTTCCGTGAATCCCGGCCTCCATCAGCGCTTTCGGGTAGGGCACGAATTCATCGGCCACCATCACGTCAACATCCTTGCGAACGTTCTCTTTGATGTACTTTGCAAGCGTGCCCGACTTGGCATCGGCGGCATGGAAGAAACGCAATTCGCCGTTCCGTTGCCGGATACCGATGACGACTTCCTTGGACCTCTTTCCTACCAGATGGCCGTGACCGATCTTCTTTCCGCCGATGTATGTCTCATCGACTTCTACGGTACCGCCAAGCTTCTCAGTCTGGGCTTCCTTCATTGCTCCCCGGATGCGATGGCAGAGATACCATGCAGTCTTGTAGCTGATGCCGAGTGTCCTCTTGATTTGATTGGCGCTCATGCCCTTGCGAGATTCGCAGAGCAGATAGGTAGCCAGGAACCACTTCCACAGTGGAAGATGGGAATCATGGAAGATCGTCCCGGCGGTCACGGAGAACTGATAGCGGCATGAGTCACAGTCGAATTGGTTGCGGAGAACGATGCGAGAGATCACGGCTCCCTTGCAGCGAGGGCAGCTTAAACCGTCCTGCCAGCGAAGCGCTTCAAGGTACGCACGGCATTTGTCTTCGCTGCCAAATTGCTCAATCAACTTGCAAAGGTCGATAGCTTCAGCCATGACTAAAGCCTCCAAAAACCCACCGAAACACGCTAAAGATATGACGACTGAGGAAGCCCTCAGCCATCTCTTCCATTCCGATGTCGTAAAACGCGCTAAAGAGCACGCACATCAAGAGTTAAAGCGGCCTAAGAAGAAGATATATAGGGCACTTTCCCTTGTGTCAAGTATATAATAAAGAAAAAGTTCTTCAATTCGCTTTTTGTTCGCTATAATACTGGAATGTCGGTGACCCGCAGACAGAAAGAAGTCCTGGACTTCATCAGCAATTTTGTACAGCGCAACGGATACTCCCCTTCGTTTGAGGAAATCGCTCGCGGATTGAGTCTCAAGTCGCTGGCCACGGTGCACAAACACATCACCAACCTGCAAAAGAAAGGCCTGCTGCAGCGCGCCCACAACCGTAGCCGCTCGATCGACGTACTGCCGCCGCGAAGCAAAACGAAACGTTCGGAACGGCTTCCGCTGCTCGGACGGATTGCGGCCGGCTTACCGGTCGAGGCTTTGGAGACCAACGAAAGCATCTCGCTGGGTGACATTATTGGAAATCGCGAGGTTTTTGCGCTCCAGGTGCGCGGAGACTCCATGCGCGATGAGCACATCGTGGACGGCGATTTTGTTTTGGTGGAACACACCGCTACCGCGCGCCAGGGGGAGATTATCGTCGCCCTCGTGCGGGGTAGCGAAACAACCCTGAAGCGGTATTACATTGAAGGGACCACGGTCCGATTACAGCCCTCAAACACCGAGATGGATCCGATCTATGTTCCGCTTTCGCAGATCGCGATTCAAGGCCGCGTTCTCGGCGTGCTCCGCAAATATGCCTGAGGCCACTTTCGTTCAGCGCCGAAAACTCTCCCAGTCGCAAAGAGTCCCGGCAGCCTGGCCGCCGGGACTCTTCTCGTGACAAGCAGATCCGCTGGTCAGACCTGCAAGGGCGCAGTCTGCCCGGAACCGGAACCGATCAGTTTGCTGATGCTCTCATCAATCTTATCTTTCGGAACATACCCGACGATCTGCTCCGCCACCTTGCCACCCTTGAAGAGGAGCAAGGCCGGAATGCCGCGGATACCATAGCGCATCGGCGTTGCCGAATTCCGATCCACGTCCATCTTCATCACCTTGAGCTTGCCGCTATACTGCGCGGCCACTTCGTCCACAACGGGCGCCAGTGCTCGGCACGGCCCGCACCAGGCGGCCCAAAAGTCTACCAGAACAGGCTGCTCGGACTGCAGAACCTCCTGCTCGAATGTTGCATCGCTTACTTCAAAGACCCCTGGTCCTGCCATGTTCCTCCTTCAGTTCCTCGCTGAGCATAGCACCCAAGCAACACTCAGGCCCTAGGTAATGGATGCAGCGCAGCCACAAAAGGTGCAGCCACCCGGAACTCGAACGGCGCCTTGCCACTTTCTCAGTAAACGCGCGAAATCCCAATATCCACTCAAACTAAAAGCGCCTGGGCCGCAACGGCCACAGGCGCCAGAGCAGCCCCCCCCCGGAACTGCCCACACGGCGAAAATATGACCTCACAGCCGTGTTGTAAACAACACTTAAGTAACAATTTAGTAATAAGTGGAAAACACGAATGTTACCCTTTGCTTAACCGTTTCACGGGGTGTAGACCTGTAGACCGAACTCGGACCTCCTGTGGAGCCGGCTTTAACAGTCCTTGGACTCACTCACCCAGGCTAATCCCTGCCCCCTCATGGCACAGCCGAGCGGCCACAATCTCGACTGGACACACCGGCCGCGCAAGTTCCTGAATCGCTTCTTGCAGAATCGTTCGCGGCGAATAGTCCGGCTGGTTCGTCAGCAGCAGCACTGCCGGGCCCGCACCGCTCAGAGTGACCGACATCACGTCGTGGCTACCGGCCAGCGGCAGCAGAGCGGGAAGGAGGGGGCATAGTTCCATGCGGTAGGGCTGGTGCAGGCGGTCTCGCGTAGCCAGCCGCAGCAAATCTGCTCTTCCCAAGGCAAAAGCGGCGGTCAGCAGGGCTACACATTGCAGGCTCATGACTACGTCCTGCCTGCAGTAGCTTTGCGGGAGCACAGAGCGCGCCTTGGCGGTTGCGACTGGAGTTTGCGGAAGGACAAGAAGTGCGTGCCAGTGTGGTGGAGGCGCGATGGATGCGATGCCAAGCTCTTCTTCGGCTGCGGACGCGACGGTCAGACCGCCATGCCAGCAGGCGGCCACGTTATCCGGATGCCCTTCGAGCCGCGCCGCCTCGGCGACGATTTTTGCCCCATCCCAGTCCATGCACCCGAATGCAGACGCGAGCGCAACCCCGGCCAACCGCACCGCAGCCGAGGAACCGCAGCCCATTCCCACGGGAATGCCGTTGCGCATGCGAATCTGGAGGGGCACCATCTGGCGCTGGCTGGCGGCAAGTACGTCCTTATAGGTCTCAATCAGGAGATTCCTGGTCAATCGGGCGCAGATATTCTGGTTGCGCCCCGTGGCGCTGATGGAAAATTGGGGAGCCGGCTCGGCCTCAATCTCCAGGAAGAGATCCAGGGCGAGAGCCATCGCGTCAAAGCGCGGGCCCAGATTGGCCGAGGTTGCAGGAAGCCGCAGTTGCATTGTCTTCATGCCTGAATGGCCGCCTCCAGGACACGAAGCACGGCATCGGAGGATGCCTCGAGCGAGAGCGTGGCGCGGCGCCTCTCTGAGAGTTCCCTCTCCAGCCCGGCGCTTTCCTCCCTCGTCAACAACTTGTCCCGGTGAAAATCGATGGTGTACTCAGAATCCTTAAGCGTGTGCCCGGTGAGCAGGAGCACGACCGATTCGCTGCGGTCGATCTTGCCCTGACGCACCAGCCGTTTCAGGCCGGCAAGTGTTACGGCGGACGCCGGCTCGCAACCAATCCCCTCCTGGCCGATCTCTGCCTTGGCCAGGGCAATCTCCGCTTCGCTCACCTGTTCGCAATAGCCTCCGGTCTGGCGTATTACGCGAGCCGCCTTTCGCCATGAAGCCGGGTTGCCGATGCGGATGGCGGTGGCCCGCGTGTTGGCCTCTACGGGCTGAATCTCACGGCCATCGCAGTTCAGCAGGCTCAGGTAGAGCGGGTTCGCCCCCTCGGCTTGCACCACGGTTATTTTCGGCACCTTGGTGCTGAGGCCTAAGTGCATCATTTCGAGGAAGCCTTTGCCTAACGCGGAACTGTTCCCGAGATTTCCGCCGGGAACGATCACGTGGTCGGGAACCTGCCAGTCGAACTCCTCAGCGATCTCCAGAGCGGGGGTCTTCTGGCCTTCCAGCCGGTAGGGATTCACCGAGTTGAGCAGATAAACCGGTGCGCGTCGAACCACCTCCGCCAGCACCCGTACGCAGCCGTCGAAGTCTGTCTTCAACTGGCAGGTAACGGCGCCGTGATCGATGGCCTGGGAGAGCTTGGACCAGGAAATCTTGCCTTCGGGCAACAGGACCAGGCTGTTCATGCGCGCCCGGGCCGCGTAGGCCGCCATCGCGGCCGAGGTGTTGCCGGTTGAAGCACAGGCCACCCATTGGAAGCCGCGTTCGCGGGCCTGGGAGAGCGCTGCCGTCATGCCCGTGTCTTTGAACGAGCCGGTTGGGTTCATGCCCTGATGCTTGGCATAGAGCTGCTCGAACCCAAGCTCTTCTGCGGTTTGCAGCAGCCGGTAGAGCGGGGTATTGCCTTCGCGCAGCGTAACCGCCTGTTCGGGATCCTGCAGAATGGGCAGCAACTCGCGAAAACGCCATACCCCGCTCTGATCGATGGGGAGCCTGGACTGAAGCCTCTCCTGCCACAGCCATCGCAAAGCACCGGGGTTGGGCATACGGCGCGGTCCCGGCAAAGATTCGCCGGCCGCGCTCCAGGAGGGATATTCCACCTCGAGAAGCTCGCTGCATGCAATGCAGCGAAAATCTTTTTCCACTGTGGCCGGCTGGATTACGGCGCCGCAACCGACGCAGCGCAGTTGATGGGAATGCTCGTGCATGCTTAAGCGTAGCTTAGAACCGGCCTCATAAGGCGCTCGCGATCGCCATTCCCAGTTCCCTTGTGGTGGCATGGCCACCGAGATCCGGAGTGAGGCGCCGATCCGGGGCTGCCAGAACCGTCTCTATCGCCTCAAGGATGCTCTTGCCGGCATCAGGCTCCCCCAGGTGGTCCAGCATCATCGCCGCCGACCAGATCTGGCCGATGGGATTGGCAATCCCTTTGCCTGCGATGTCGGGCGCCGAGCCGTGCACGGGCTCGAACATCGACGGAAATACCCGCTCCGGATTGATATTGGCCGATGGCGCAACCGCGATTGTCCCGGTGACCCCGGGACCAAGATCCGACAGAATGTCCCCGAAGAGATTGCTGGCGACGACGACGCTGAACCGGTCAGGCGACATGACAAACCGGGCGGCCAGAATATCGATGTGGTATTGATCGGCGCGAATCTCCGGATACTGGCTGCTGATCGCCGCAAAGCGCTCATCCCAGAAGGGCATGGAATGAAAGATACCGTTGGATTTGGTTGCCGACGTCACATGGTCGCGGCCCAGCCGCCTGGCTAGATCGAAGGCGTAGCGGAGGATGCGGTCGGTTCCTCGCCGGGTAAAGATCGCTTCCTGGATGACTATTTCGTGCTCTGTACCGGCGTGGAGGCGGCCGCCGATCTGCGAATACTCTCCTTCGGTGTTCTCGCGCACGATCCACATGTCGATGTCGCCTGGATTTCGATCGCGAAGCGGCGACGTTATCCCAGGCAACAGCCGCACCGGCCGCAGGTTGACGTACTGATCAAATTCGCGCCGGATGGGGATCAGAAGCCCCCATAACGACACGTGGTCCGGCACTCCGGGGTAGCCGACCGCGCCCAGAAAGATGGCGTCGTGGTCTCGCAGCCTGGTTATGCCGTCTTCCGGCATCATGCGGCCGGTCGCCTTGTAGCTCTCGCAGCTCCAGTCGAAATGACGAAAGTGAAAGTCGATGCCAAACTTTGCCCCAACCGCTTCCAGAACTCGCAGTCCCTCAGGCACAACTTCTCTCCCAATCCCATCCCCGGGAATGACTGCGATGGTGTAGGTTTTCTTAGACACAGCGGCCACCGTCGACTTCGAGACACACGCCGGTGATGAACTCCGCCTCATCGCTGGCCAGGAAGGCGCATGCTTTCGCGACGTCGATGGGCCGGCTGAGGCGTCCCAGGGGAATGGTGCTGATTACCTTCTGGCGACCGAGCTCGGGGTCGCCGGCGGGCAGAAAATCCGCGAGCAGGCCGGTCTCCCCCATCACCGGGTTGACCGCGTTGACGCGAATGGAATCCGCAGCGAGTTCGACCGCCATCGACTTGGTCAAGAGGATGGCCGCCCCTTTCGAGCCGTTGTACCACGTCAGCCCCGGACGGGGACGAACCCCCGCGGTCGAAGCAACATTAACGATATTGCCTGAGCCCTGCCGCCGAAATACCGGAACCGCGTGGATCGCGCCCAGATAAATGCTCTTGACGTTGACGGCATACACGCGATCAAAGGTCACTTCATCGACATCAAGCATCGGCTGGTTCTTGTGCGTGGTCCCAGCATTGTTCACCAGGATGTCCAGTTTGCCAAAAGTGTTGAGTGCGAGCGCAACCATGCGAGCAACCTGGGCGCTTTGCGTCACATCGATATGCGCCGCCACGGCGCGGCCGCCCGCGGCTTTGATTTCCGCCGCAACCCGCTCGGCCTCCCGGCTCCGGATATCGGCAACCACGACCCTGGCGCCCAACTCGGCGAAGTGTTTCGCGATGCCTTCCCCGAATCCCCCGCCAGATCCAGTAATAATTGCAATTCGATCCTGGAGTTTCATCGTTGCTTCAGATCCCGCCCATACAGAGGTACTTCACTTCCAGGTAGTCCTCGATGCCGTACTTCGATCCTTCTCTTCCGATGCCGGACTGCTTGACGCCCCCGAATGGGGCTACTTCGGTGGAGATGAGCCCTTCGTTGATGCCCACGATTCCGTATTCCAAAGCTTCGGCCACCCGCCAGACTCGTCCGATATCCCGTGTGTAGAAATAGGAGGCGAGGCCGAACTCGGTGTCATTGCTCATGGCGATGACCTCGGCCTCGGAGGAGAAACGAGTCAACGGCGCTACCGGTCCGAAGGTCTCTTCGTTCATCAGCTTGGTCCCCTTGGGCACATCGAGGAGGATCGTGGGCTCAAAGAAGTTGCCACCCAGAGCGTGGCGTTTGCCGCCAAGGAAAATCTTCGCGCCATGGTCGACAGCGTCGGCGATGTGCTCCTCGGCTTTTTCCACGGCTTTCTGGTCGATGAGCGGCCCGATCGTCGTGCCCGCGGTCAGACCGTTGCCGACGACAAGTGCACCGACGGCGTCCCGCAGTTTGGCGGTGAAGGCGTCGTAGATGCCGTCTTCCACGAAGATGCGGTTGGCACAAACACACGTCTGGCCACCGTTGCGGAACTTGGAGATCATCACGCCCGCCACCGCTCGGTCGAGATCGGCGTCGGCGAAGATGATGAAGGGCGCATTCCCGCCCAGTTCCATCGATACTTTCTTGACCGTACCAGCGCATTGCGCGAGCAACGTTCGCCCCACTTCGGTCGAACCGGTGAAGGACAGTTTTCGCACGGTGGGATTGGAGGTGAGTTCGCCCCCCACCACTCCGGCCGGCCCAGTAATAATGTTGAGCACTCCCTTGGGCACGCCTGCCCGTTCCGCGAGCTCGGCAAGAGCAAGCGCGGAATAGGGCGTTAAGCCAGCCGGCTTGATCACAATGGTGCAGCCGGCGGCAAGTGCGGCCCCGGCTTTGCGAGTGATCATCGCGTTGGGGAAATTCCAGGGCGTGATCGCCGCCACCACACCGACCGGCTGCTTGATCACCACGATGCGCCGATCGCCTGAAGTAGCAGGAATTACATCGCCGTAGACGCGCTTTGCTTCTTCCGCAAACCACTCGATGAATGACGAGCCATAGGCAATCTCGCCCCGCGCCTCGGCGAGGGGTTTACCTTGCTCAAGGGTAAGGATCGTCCCTAAGTCATCCTGATTTTGCATGCACAAATCGAACCAGCGGCGCAGGGTCTGCGATCTCTCCTTGCCCGTCCTGGCTCGCCAGGCGGGCAAAGCCGCCTCTGCCGCTTCGATGGCGCGGCGTGTGTCCGCGGCGCCAAATCGCGGAACCACGCCGATCTCGCTCCCATCGGCAGGATTGGTGACGGATAGGACTCCGCCGTCTTCCGCGCCCACCCATGCTCCGCCTACATAGCACTCCTGGCGGAACAAATTCTTATCCTTGATCTGCGTTTCGACCGAGTTCAAAGCAATCGATGTAGACATGGGCATTTCCTCCCCGGCTTGGTCTGATGCGAAAGCGTGAAGTCTCACAATAGATGGGAAGATCGGTTCTTAGCAAGGTTCTCATCCAAGTCTGACGGTGGGCGGAAAGCGACGAGCTCTCCTTCATCTTCGTGCAAATTCGTATGGCCCGCGGCAACATATCGTATAATTTCGCCATGCTGCTTTCACCGCGCGAAGCCGCTCAGCGTTTGGGGATCTCCTATCCCACCATTAAGCAGTGGCTCTATCGGGGGAAGCTGAAGGCGGTAAAAACTCCGGGCGGCCATTATCGCATTCCAGAGGCGGAGTTGGATAGCCTGCTGCACCAGGCAAAACGTCCTGAGACGCCTAAGCGGGAGATGCTGCGCACGCTCAGCGGGCGCAACCAGCTCACCGGCCGCATCGTCGAATTGAAGATTGAGGGACTGCTGGCCCAGGTGAAGCTTTCGATCGGCGGGCAGATTATTACCGCGATCATCACCTCGGAAGCGGCCCGCGAAATGCGGCTCCAGGTGGGCGAAACCGCCGCCGCTCTCATCAAGTCCACCGAAGTGATGGTGCTGCGTGTTTAGAAGACTGATGCTGGTTTTACTGGCCTTCGTTTTGATGGCCGGCACGGGTTCCTTCGCGCAGGGAAACAGCACGCTTAGGATTGCCGCGGCCGCGGATCTTCAACCTGTGCTGCCGGTGCTGATTGCAGAGTTTCAGAAGCAGACAAATCAAAAGGCCGAGGCTTCTTACGCCTCCTCGGCGACGCTGGCCACGCAAATTGTGAACGGCGGCCCTTTCGATCTCTTCCTGGCGGCGGATCTTTCGTTCCCGCAGAAAGTCATCGCGGCGGGCCTGGCGGACAGCGCCGAGCCGGTTCCGTATGCGCGGGGTACGCTGGTGCTCTGGGCAAGAAGCGACTCCCCCCTGCAACCGCTCAGCATCGACTCGCTGCGCAATCCGTCGCTGCGAACCGTCGCGGTGGCGAATGCCGAACACGCGCCCTACGGCCGCGCAGCCATGGCCGCGCTTCAGAAGCTGGGATTGACGGACACGTTGAAGGGCAAGCTGGTGATCGCGGAAAACATCGCGCAGGCCGCCCAGTACGCCGATTCGGGCAATGCGCAACTGGGATTGATTTCGCTTACCTCCGCGCTCACGCCGCGCCTGAGCTCAACCGGGAGATACGTCGCAATGCCTGAGGATTCCTACCCTCCGATACTCCAGGGCGCCGTTGTGCTCAGCCATGCACCGGGGCGTGATGAGGCCCACCAATTCCTTACCTTCCTGCTCTCTACGCCGATCAGGAAGCAGTTGGCCGAGCGTGGCCTCAAAGCGCCTTAACTACACATTTCCATCCACGTTATGGATCAGCAAGCTATCTTCCTCACCTTTCGCCTCGCCGCGCTGACCACACTGATCCTGCTCGCGATCTCGGTGCCCCTCGGATATTGGCTGGCCTACGGCAAGGCGCGCTGGAAGCCTCTGGTAGAAGCCGCGGTGGCGCTCCCGCTGGTGCTCCCCCCGACGGTCCTGGGTTTTTACCTGTTGGTGCTGACGGGGCCGCGCACTGCGATGGGCAGAGCCGTATCCGTGCTCCTCGGTCATCCGCTAGCCTTCTCCTTCGCCGGGCTGCTGGTCGGCTCCGTTATCTTCAGCCTGCCCTTTGCCGTACAGCCCATGACCTCAGGGTTCCGCTCGGTGGATCGAGAGATTCTCGAAGCCGCGGAGCTTCTGTCCCCGCGGCCCGGCAAGATCCTGGGACGCGTGCTGCTGCCGTTAGTCCGGCCTGGGCTGCTGACCGCCGCGGTGCTGGCCTTTACCCACACCGTGGGCGAGTTTGGCGTGGTGCTGATGATTGGCGGAAACATTCCCGGCGTAACCCGGACTCTGTCCATTTCGATTTACGATCAGGTCCAGGACTTCGCCTATGCTCAGGCCAACCACACGGCTCTGCTGCTGCTGGGCCTCTCCTTCCTTGCGCTGCTGATTATTTATGGACGCCGGAGTAGCGCCGGTGTCTAGAACAGATGAGTCCGTTCGCGTTGGATACGCCATGACCGGTTCGAGCGCGGCCGGCGAATACATGCAGGTGGCCATCGAGCATACGCTAGGCGATCTGTCGCTGCGCATATCGTGCACGCTTTCCGCCCCGTGGACGGTGCTCTTCGGCCCCTCGGGCGCGGGCAAGACGTCGATACTGCGCGTACTGGGGGGTCTGATCAAGCCGGTGAGCGGCCGCGTGGTCTTACATGGACGAACACTGGTGGAGACGGCAAGCAGAGCGTGGGTGCCCCCTGCGGAACGCGCCATCGGGTTTGTGACCCAGCGGCCCACTCTGTTTCCCCACATGGATGTAGCCGCCAATGTTGGTTTTGGCCTCTCTGGGC
>PLZN01000375.1 GCA_003152195.1 Acidobacteriaceae bacterium | reverse complement strand
ATCATGGATGTCCACGAAACTCCCACGAAACTCAGCTTACAATTCGCCCGGTTCCAGCGTGGAGTTTGCGGGTGGATGCACCACCTTCCTCAAGGTGCCTGCAAAAGCAGCCACGGGCGCGCGGCAACATTGCGGATCCTGAGCATAAGCAAATTGGAAAGCGGGCCAGAGATGCAGCGAAACGGGCGAAGCGGCCGTGTGCGTCGCTATTCCTCTCGTAGGGCTACCATTGGGTCCACACTGGTGGCCCGCCACGCCGGAATGACCGTGGCGGCCAATGCGACCGCGGCTAGCAATGCGGGTACAGCCAAGAACGTAGCGACGTCCGTGGTGCTTACGCCGAACAAAAGGCTGGCGATCACGCGAGTCAGCGCGGCCGCTCCGATGAGTCCCGCGAGGATGCCGATCAACGTTAATTGCATGCCCTGCCGGACGACCAGACCGATAATATTTCCGGGCCGCGCACCTAATGCGACCAGAATGCCGATATCGTGTGTGCTCTGTGTGACTAGATATGACATCACGCCGTAGAGGCCCATGGCGGCTAGTAGCAAAGCGAAGGCCGCAAATGCACCCAGCATGGTACTGGAGAAGCGCTGGCGCGCCAGCGAATCATACAAGCGGCCCTGCATGGTGCGAATTCCGTAGACAACAACAGAGGGATCGACCGCGTGGATTTCGCTGACGATGGCGCTGGAGAGTCCCGCATCATGGGATGAGAAACGCGCGACCAGGAACACGTTTTGGCTAGGTTCCTGCTGCATCGGGAAATAGGTCGCGACCTTGCCGTCGGTCTCCAGACCGTATTGTTTGACTGCTCCCACGATGCCGACAATTGTTATGGGTTTCTTCGCATCGAACCACAAATGTTTTCCGATGGCATCATGGTGCGGCCAGAAGCGCTGCGCGAAGTTTTTGTCTATGATCACAACCCGCGGCTTATCCACGGTGTCCTGCTCCGAGAAGAAGCGGCCTTGGACCAGAGGAATTTGCATTGCACGAAAATAGTCCGTGCTTGCAGTTCGCTGATCCACTTGCAACTCCTGCCCTGGCGGCGGAGTGTATCCCTCCACGTGAATACCTCCCCATCCCACCGACCCGGTCAGAGGGAGTGCCGAAACTGCGCCTTCGGCCACGACGCCTGGCAAGTGGGCTATGCGGCTTTCGATTTCACGGTAGAAACTGGCGATGGCTTTATCCTGGCGGTACTTTGGGTCGTTGGCGGCGGCTTGCATGGTCAATACGCGGTCTGTGGTGAAGCCCGGAGCTACACTCTGCAGGCGAACGAAGCTTCGGGCTAGCAGTCCGGCGCCGATCAACAGCATGAGTGAAAACGCGAGTTCAGAAACGACCAGCAAGCGACGTAAATGTTGCCGTTTCAGGTGCAGTCCGCCACTGGACTGTCCACTGCGGCCGCCGGCCTTCAGTGAGGAGTTCACATCCACCTTGATTGCACGCCACGCCGGCGCGAAGCCGAAGAGGATGCCAGTTGCAAGCGAAAGACCGAACGTGAAGGCCAGGACCGTGCCGTTGATACCAATGTCATCGAACCGGGGAATATTGCCGGGGTTCATCGTGCGCACCACGGCAAGGCTCAATCGCGCTACATGGAGTCCGGCAGCTCCACCGAGGAGCCCCAAAAGAATGCTCTCGGTCAGTAATTGCCGCACCAGACGCTTCCAGCCCGCTCCCAGTGCCATGCGAATGGCGACTTCTTTTTCGCGGCCGGCTGCGCGGGCAAGCAGAAGGTTGGCGACGTTGGCGCAGGCGATCAACAAGACGAGCGCGACGGACCCCAGCAGCACCAGCAGAGCGCGTCGCACATCTCCGACCACCTGCTCCTGCAGGCCGACGACATCCATACCGAAGCTGACGTCGCGCTTGTCTTTCTGCCGGATGCGGCTGGCGATGATGTCGACGTCGGCTTGGGCCTGTTGCACGGAAACGCCGGGTTTGAGGCGCACGACAATGTTGTAGTTTTCGTCGCCTCGGCGTTGTACGGCATCGGATCCCAATGGCAAGGGAAGAAAGATGTCCACCTTGTCCATTGGTCCTTCTGCGGGCATCACTTCAGCGTTAAGTATGAAGCCGCGCGGCAGTACGCCCGCGACAGTAAATACATCCCCATCGAGTGTAATGCTCCTGCCTACGATGGCGGGATCCGAGTTGAACAGGCGCTTCCAGACGCGATTGCTGAGAATGGCCACGGGCGGTTTGCCTGGTCTGTCTTCTTCCGGTAATAATGTGCGGCCAAGCAGAGCCTTTGCGCCCAACATCGTCAGGAGGGTCGATTGTGTGCGCAGCACGTCAACCCTCTCCGGCTGATTGCGGCCCGTCAGGGTAAAGGTGCGGCTCTGCGCAAGAGCCATCTGCTCGAACGAATGATTCTGGTTCTGAATGTCGATGTATTGGCCGGGAGATGGCCAATCGCGCAGAATGCCGATTCGGGGAGAATGCAGCCACACGGCCGCCAGCCGGTCAGGATGCGGATACGGAAGCGGACGCAACAGCAGCGCGTCCACCACGCTGAAAATGGATGAATTAGCACCGATTCCGATGGCCAGAGAAGCCAAAATCACCACAGTTAACACTAGGTTCTTGCGAAGCATGCGAAAGGCATATCGAAAATCCTGTAACCAGAGGCGCATGGATCCTCCCTTGTTTCGATGAATGATAGTATGACGCGCGCGAGCTTGGTAGTGGGCTACTTTGAATTCACGCCGCTATTTCCTCCCTCCGCTCTTCAGCTTCGAGCAATGCCACTAAATCGGAAATCTCCCAGAGCCGATTTGTCACGCCACAGCCATTGCTGGCGTGCAGCGCAGCGTTCCATGGATCTTGATGAGGTTGTACGAAAAGTAGTATAGAGCGACTGCCGCAGCGTGGTTCTCAAGCTTGCGGCTGAAAGCATTTGTCAATCTCGTATAGCGGCGCAGCGACATACGGACGCTGAGGTTCTGGCGCTCCACGTAAGGCGTGCTAACGTGTTTGGGGTCCGGGTTGCCGGTGACGTGCCGCACGTCGATACCAATGCACGTAGCTGACGAGTGCCGCGTCTCGTTTTCCAACGGAGAACCATGAATTTTCTGCAATATCGAAAAGTCCACATCTGAGCCAAAAGCCTTTTCAATCGCTTCGATATATGGTTTGTGACCATCGCTTGTGATCTGGACGCGGTTNNTAGCCGCAATCTCTGGCGTGACATTCCGTTGTTTCGCTCCGATAAAAGCCCACATCTCGTCAACCTGTAAGCGTCGGCCCGCAAGATTCCGGAAAACGCGGTCCTGGTACGCGCCAGCCACCGTACCCGCTTCAACCAGCAACCGCATGACAGTTTTCTTTGAAACCCCTGTCGGAGACAACACGGCGACATGATACCTATTTCCTGCTACGCAGCGTGGGAACCGGCGTGACCCCTTACCAGATGGTTTTCACGTTGGCGGAGAGGATATGTCTATCGTGGCTGAGGACCGGGACATCGAAATATACAGCAGTTGCGGCAATCATGCGGTCTGGGCATGTCCGGGACTTCGGCGCGGGATATTTGGCGCATTGATTGAACAATCGCGATGGTAAAAACGGCTTCGGCAAATACATGCTCGGGGTCAGCCAGTGATTCCGCCGGCTCGTCATACGCAGCTTGCGGGAGACGACCCTTTTCGACCAGATAAACCAATTCGGCCATGCTTATGGACGAAATGACGATTTTGCGCCTCGAGGTGGCCGCTTCGCGTCGGCGGATAGACGGGAATCGTCAAACAGGTGCCAGAGAGTCGTGTGGGTATCCGCAACGCCAGCGATCATCAAAAGTGTTCGCTCAAAATTCCCAAACAAATCTGCCCGGTTAGCGTCGATTTCCTCAGCGGAGGGAGCCTGTCCGTACTTTGCGAACGTGCCCCGTCCCGTCTTGAATGGAATGCCGGATCGTTGCGTCTGGAGTGAGGGGGCGAGGTCGCGTTGAAGAACATCACACACATAACCGGCCAGGGAAACGCCGCGCGCATTGGCCTGGACCTCCAGGGCCGCTTCAAGCTCCTCTGGAAGATCGACAATCATGGAGGATTTCCTTTCCCTCTGACCTAATTGTAGCGATTTGAACGGCTCGGTCAATCAGGACAACACCAGCTACAAGGATAGCTATTCCCTTCGACGCGTCGTGGGAGTTACGAGCGAAGGCCGTTACTCCACCAAGCAAACCGCATCACCGGTTTGGATGGGACCAGGGTTTTGGACGGTGGCGTAGACGCCGGCTCTGCCCTCGTGATGGCGATCCAGGAGTTTCATCAGAGGAAAAAGAGGAGCAGCGGCGAGAGGAGTCTCAGGATCGTAAGTAATGAAACGGCAGCGCGGGTCTCGCTCTCGAATG
The DNA here is from genome assembly GCA_003152195.1 of Acidobacteriaceae bacterium. Lineage (GTDB taxonomy): Bacteria > Acidobacteriota > Terriglobia > Terriglobales > Acidobacteriaceae > PALSA-350. Next base: position 1,275 of record PLZN01000375.1, on the reverse strand, counting down.
AAAATCGTTGCCGTCGACCCGATGCGGAGAGTTCGCCCAACGAAGCTGTCTTCCATGAACGGGCCGTCGGGAAGATCCAGACACAGATTTGCGCGAAAGCGGCGCGGGTCGAGTACCTGCCCCGTCTCTGTCGAGAGTTGGCGAACCGTTTGTACCGAGATGAGGGAGAGAGGACGCACGTCGGTCTGCGGGGTGAGCGCCCGGGTGAGGATGAATCGGCTCCCCTCGGGAGTGTGGGTTGCCAGATAGGCGAGCATGGCCGGCGAGTCTACCAGGAACTGTTCGCCTGTTGGGACACGGACCTCGACTCTTCCGTCCGAGCGAAGGAGAGGCTGGTAACGGAGCATCTCCCGGCGCTCGCGGCCGGTGAGACGGAGCATGCCCGCGGGTGCGCCGGAGCTTTCAAAGGCATAGAGCCGGTCGCCGTACAGTCCGGACTCGGTCAGATAGCATCGCTCAACGGCTTCACCCGCCATGCTCTTCACCAGGTAGCGGTGAATCGATTGAATAGAAGCGATTTGTCCGGCCTGGTTTTTCTGCACCGCAACTGTCTCGCGTCGAATGCAAAGAAGCATACCTCAGGGGCAAAAGCCCACCGTTGCGGAGACTTAAGGCGCATAGTGCGCTTAAGGCGCACGCTTCCCCACGCGCCGATCGATCTACCGAGAGCACAAAAGGGACAGACGGACGATCCCCTGGTAGCTTTCGTGTTGGGCCAACTGTGACCAATCTCCGGCACGGATTTGGGTGTTCACCAATCGTCCAGTCTTGACAAGTTTCTTCGCACCAGCGCGGTCTTTGCGTGATGGGGTGGAAAGAACGCATAACTCTCTTACTCACAGTGGAAGAGAAAATGCCTTAATCTGCGTCCGGCATGTTTGGCAACCGAATAAGAGATTAATTTCCCTCAACGAAACCATCACAGATCGCATCAATAGACGGTATCCCCTCGCTATAGCGGTTTCACGATAGGTGTATCCAGTAAAAACGCCTCCCGCGGGGCTTTTCACCAGGAAAAGCCCCACTTCACTGAGGCCGGATCGGACACAGTAATCGTGAAACCGCTTTAGCAGAAGCCTCTACATGTGCNNGGCCGAGCCCTCCCGCCGCAGCCAGAGACTTTCCCCGCGGGTGGGGATCCACCCGCCGTTGCGGCCTCCCCGCGTCCGTGCGACGCTGCGGACACCCTCAGCCCGGAGGAAGACCTACCGCAACCGGGTGCAACGCCCAGTCACTCGTCGTTACCGTCTGATCCAACCGCCACCGGCCGCCGTG
>PLZN01000082.1 GCA_003152195.1 Acidobacteriaceae bacterium | reverse complement strand
GACGAACGCCCAACACCTGCCCGGCGCAGAGATGACCGTGGGCTATCCTGGCTTCTTCCAGCAGTTCATCGAGAGTTGGCATGGGGATTGGCATCCTTCGGTGCTAGCGAATCTCCTGCTTCGGAGGGAGGGAGTAGATGTGTTCTTGAATGGCATTGGTCAAGGCGCGCTGTTCGTACCCGCGTTCTTCCGGGAAGACTCTCAGCAGATTCTGATCGATCGTGGGCGAGTTGGCTACAGGGTCGGCACGATAAAGCTCAATGCCGGTGAGCACCATCCGGCGCCGTTCGGCAAGCTTGCTGTAAGCGTATACGTCGGCCGCGAGACAGAGAAGAAGAGCGAGCACACTGGAGGTTACGTAAAATCGCTTTCGCTCGAAGATAGCCGAGCGTGCGGGTAGATACTGCGCCAGAAAGGAATAACAGAAGATCAGCATCAAAACGGAGTAGATACTGTATCGTGAACCGATGAAGAACCCGGCTGCTCCCCGCACCCATGCGACTAAGGCTGCTGTAGTCAAAACCCACACGGTGAAATAGAACCCAACCGGATTGGTCCGATCAAAGCGCGAGCGAACCGCCAGCCAAAAGACGGCCAGTATCACAATGCCCAACAAAGCCGCCGGCCAACGCAAAGGGAGCGCACCACAGCCTAAAAAGGCAAGAAAGAAGAGCGGCCTGGTGATATAGAAGGCCGGATGCGTCGCGTGAACCATCGGAGTGTAGTGGTAGAGATAAGCGGCGAGCGGCGCGACGAAGCTGGCGCACCATACCAGAGCCTTGGCATAGGCGCGGTGACCGAGGAAGATCAAAAGCCCCACCGGACCCAGCATGAAGCCATTTGCCGACGTAAAAGCCGCCAGCGCCGCCGCTAGACACGCCAGCAGCAGATGAGCGAGCGTCGGGGCGAACCTCCTCCTGGGGAACAAAAGATAAATGGCCAGGAGACTGAAGCAAACGATCGGGATATTTTGTAGATCCGTCGTCGCCCAATTCAGATTCTCCCAATACGCGAGCGAGAAAAAGAGCAGGCTGATGGGCAGAAATGCAAGCAAACGCTGATTGAGATTCTTCTGATCTTCCTGATAGGTCAGCCAGAGAAGATAACCAATGGGCAACAGGAATAAATTGCCCAGACCGGTCAGAAACGCGAAGTTCAAATGATGGTTGATTGCCAATTCGGCGGCCAGGATGGAATGTTCAAAGCCGAGCTTATACTCGTTGGCCTGGTCGGTCGCTACGTGCAGTAGCTTGCTCTTCAAGGTGGGCGATTGATCGTAGTCGGTGGCGAAGGCCAGAACCACGGCGTAATCGTCCTGGTACGGAACAGGGAGCTCCTGCCGGTAAAGAATCCCGAACGCGACGATGGGCGGGAGGAGCACGGCGAAAATCAATAAGAAGGTCATTCCCGGCCATGCTGTTACGGTTTCGAAAACGTGGCGGGTCTCACGGCCCTGGCCGGCCTCTTGAGATGGCATGGCTGATTATAACCAGGGGCAGGGAAAGCAGCAGACTCGCGGCTTCCAGCCTTGCGGAACAGCTTCTCTATTGGCTGGTTGCCGCAGCGGGCTCATCGTTGCTGTCGCCCTGTTCAACCAGAACTGCTGAGAGCCCAATCAGATCGTAGCTGACCGCCGTACCGCCCGCGCGGTCGCTCGATGCCCAGGCGACGGCATCCAAGCCTTGCCAAACGGACGCCCAGTACCTGCCCTGCGCAGAAGTATGGTTTCCAGCATCTCTTCATGCTAGACCATGGTTCCTTAACTGTGCATGTGGCTACTCTTTAAGCCCGATAATCAGGTCTTGATAACCTCCGTATCCACCCTGCCGACCACACCAGTTGCCGTACTTCAGTTCCTCGATCCGGATCGGTCCGGCCTGGTAATGGCTCCGGATCGTGGCTTCGTCAAAGGCCAGCCCGGCCTCCGGATTATCAGTATAGGCAGTCCAGCAGCCGTTCAATTTGTGCCTGAAATTCAGCTTGCGCTTACCGGCGTTCATCAGCGCTACCGATTCGGGATTGATCAGAAGGTAGGTAATGAAACTTCGCCCGTCTTGGCGAAGAACGCGACCGATCTCGGAGAAGTAATTTCTCATCGCATCGGGAAAGAGATGGGTAAAAACAGAAGTCAGGAATATAAAGTCGAATGAATTGTCTTGATAAGGAAAGCGAAAATTCTCAGGTTGGTATTTGCCCAGGGGGTTGTAAAACTCGTTGCGCAAGTCAGCCACTTTAAAGTGGAAATTGGGAAAGCGGCTTGAGATGTGCTCGGTACACCAATTTACACCTGCTGCGGTGGGATCGAAGCCGTGGTATTCCCCTTTTGTGGACAGGTAACGGGTAAGCGGCAGCGCCATTCTTCCGATTCCGCACCCCACGTCGAGCACCTTGTGGTCTGGACGCAGCTTCCCATATTCAATGAAATAACGAAGATGTTCTTCCCCGGTGGCGGTAAAACTTCCGTCGCCCACAAAGCCCCGCAACCGGTGCGGAGGAAGATCGAGACCGCGGGCTGCATCGATGCGGTCCAGAATAACTCCTTGGAAGTTTCTTAGAACCCTGCGGACCGGAGGTGGCACCAGGCGTTTCAGCGTTGTCGGCATCGACCCATTATATCGTTCGGCGTTCACGCGGACGTATGCTACGGACGCAGTTGCCAGGCCTGTCCCCGAGGCTAATTATTGCTCGCTGCTGGCGCACTGTCTTCATTTCCATCGCCATCTTCAACCAGCACAGCGGAGAGCCCAACCAGGTCGTAGCTGACTGCCGTTGCGCCTGACGGTTGGAAGGTAACGCGCAGCGGCTCCCGCTGCCACAGCGCGGCTGCGCACGCCGGCGGTTGGTTCTCCCCGGGGGACCATGGCGATAGCTTTTTTGCCAGCACTGGTTTGCGAGCGGCGATCTGCGCAACCACAGCATACAACTGCTTGCCACTGGCGGTAAGGCCGCAATAGGCGGCATAGTCGCGGAACCAGATCACATTCGAAACGGCGGGGTCGTAATCCGGCAGATGCAGAGCTGTGATGCTCCCTTTTACNNCACGTTGCCATATCCAATGTTCCGTCTTGTCACTGGGGAGTGAGTCATTGAGACGGAGAACCCGGCGGACAACGAAGCTGCGGTCCGTGATGGCGTGTGATTCTCCGCTTGTCCATTCCTTGACCTTGCCATCGACGAGAAGAGGGCGAACCCGCAACTGCTTTTCGCCGGGTAGAGCGCCGGCGGGGTCGCCGGTTATAGAGTAAGGAACATTTTTCCCGGAGCCGATGAAGACGGTGTGAACCTTAGTCGCGGCAAGGGAATAGGATGCCGCGACAAACCAAAACAACACTAGAGATCCAACACAGCTGTGCATGGCCCACAGCTTAGGAGTGAGAAAGGGAAAAAACAAGTTAACAAAAACTTATATTTCGCTTGCCTTCGCAGAACGCTGTTCGCCTATGGTTCCGTGGGAGACGAAAACCCGGGCCCTTTAGGAACCCTCAACAGCAGAGCCTGTAGCGCAGTCTCTCTCCACATCCGCGGATCCTTGCACGCTTGTCGAACATTCCTGGCGTGCCGCAACAGCCAGATCCGGTAGAGTAGGCGATCGATAAAGTTTCCCCTCTGTTCGAGATAAAGAGTCGAAGCGAGCAGCACGTTATGCAGGCGCCATGCCGGTACTGTTTCCATCTCTGTATGGGAGAAATCGTGCGCCAGCGCTGTCTGCATCACGTACATGCGGTACCCACTGACAAAGAGTGCATGAAAGACGGCGTGATCCAGGAAATCAAGCCAGAACTCCGCAGGAAACCCACCAATCGACCGCAGCGCCGATACTCTCAAAGTAGAACCCGAGTTATAGGCACACAGGTGTTGCTGTTGGACCCCCACCACGTCCTGTTTCATAGCTTGGGGGGGCCGCAGGAATTGACGCCGCAGTTGATCAATAAAGCTCGGCGCGGGCGAGTGCACTTCGCCGTTCACCAGCAGCTTGGGAACGATCGCTGCCACCTCGCTCCGGGTGTCCAGACTCCCGGCAGTTTCCAGCAACTCCAGGAGAAATTCACGCGTCAGCGAGGTGTCCTGGTCGAGCAGCAGCAGCCACTTGTACCCATCTGCTTCGGCGCGTTGCAAAGCGAAGTTGTAGGCTGGCGCCAACCCTCCGTTATCCGGATCGTGGGCGTAGCTGATCGGGAAACCAGCCTGGATGGCGAGGCTCTGCGGTTGCGGAGAGTTGTCGTAAAGGACCAGCGAGAAGTGCTGCGCCAACGCAGGATTTTCGTTCAGGATCCGCAACAAAGAGGAAACGGATTGACTTTGCGAAAGCTCGCAGTTGTATAAAACGACCACCGCCAGTATTGATGTGTTTGGATGAAAAGGTTGGGGCATTTCAACCAGAGGAGTGCCGCAGGAACAATCGTGACTCAGGTTCGCTGCAGTCGCCAGTATACCAGCCGGGAGAACGCGCTCTTGACCGTCTGCCGGTCATCCGCGTTCAAGCTGATCGTCCACCCAATGGCGACCGTCGCAACCACCCACGCTGCCAGCACAATCGGCTGCGCCGGAAGTATGTTGAGTGGTCTCCAGAAAGGATAGATGAGGAGCGAGGGCGTGAGGATGAGCAGCGGGCGAAGCATACCGGCCAAAACGAACCGCGAGCGTGGGATAAGAATGGTTGACCGGGTGTAACGCATGCTCACCAGGATATGCGCGCCGATGCCGACGACCGCTCCCACCAAGGTCCCGAGGGCCACGCCGATGGCCCCAAACCTTTGCACCAGCACGATGCTCAAGATAATGTTGACCGAGGCCTCCGCGATCGCCGAGATGGTTGCCAGGTGCTGTTGCCCGGTCGCTACCACGGCAATGACATACGGATAAGCAAGCTGACGAATGATGTTTCCAATCACCAGCACCTGCAGATAAATAGCGCAGTGCGCAGCATACTGGCGTCCCACCCACAAGCTGAGCAGCGGATACGCCCCCAGGATCAGCGGCAATCCGAGCAGGCAAACGAGCAAAGCGCAATATCGCGACGTCTGGATACAGAGGTCTCCCATCCGGTCCGGCTTGGTCCCCGCTTGCATGGACGAGAACGCAGGAAGCAAGGGACCAAAAAGGCTGGAAATCAGCCCCAACATCACATTCGTAACGTTGCTGGCGATGGCATAGAAGCCCGTGTTCCGGTAATCGTAATGGCCGACGATCACCGTATCCAGGCCGTTGATCAACAGCATCGCTACCATCCAGAGCGAGAGCACACTGGCATATTTTCCCAGTCGCACCGCAGACCCGCGGTGGAAAAAAAGGAAAGAAAAATCGACCCGCTCTCTGATGTAGCTGCGCCAGCCCAGGAACAGAGCCAATGCGGCCGCGACGTTGAAGCCGGCCATCACCAATGCCATTTGAACCAGGCCGCCGTGCATAAGCAGAAGAGCGATCAGCGTTGCCGCAGAGAGGGTGCGTACGGCGATCGCCACGATGGTCGGGAAGGCATACCGCTGCAGTCCGGTGAATATGGCTGAGAAAGAGTTGAAGGGCAGGGCAAATGCTGTGGATAGGCCGACCGCGATCACCCCCAGGCGAACCTCAGGCACCAAGGCCGGCGGCATCTGCCGGAACAGCTCCGGGACATGCCACGCCATCACCATGACGCCGATACCAGCGATCAGCGCGGCTCCGCCGAGAAGGGTGAACGAGGTGCTGACGAGATGATGGCTGGCATCGCGGTCGCCTGCCGTGTCGTGCTCGGCAACGAACTTGCCGATCGCAGTCTGTAGCCCGAGATCCAAAAGGTAAACATAACTACTCATTTGCAGGATCAAGACCCAGGCGCTGTATTCAGCCGCGGTTAAGCGATGCACCAGAAAAGGAGGCAGCACCAGCGATACCAACATTGAGAGCAGCATGCGCACTACGTTGGCTGCCGACCCTTGCAATACTTTCCGCTTATTCGACATTAAGAGCCTATGAATGCTGGTGCGATGTAACGTGGCCGGGTGCATCCTTCGCCCTTTTTGCTAAGGGTGGGATACCACGAATCTCAACGGTAATGCCTATAGGGTTCGAAAGCATGCAGGTCGAAAGCCAATAAAATCACAGGGACAGATTTCACCTCTTCGCTAATTTGGACAGTTCTTGGTCGAGGTAACCTCAATTACATCGGCAATGTGAAAAAGGTTCTGTAGCTTTGCGGCGCAATTGCATAGAAAAGTTGCTGTGAGGCTGCTGGTAAACCGCCCCTGGGAACTGAGCGAAGCATTCTTGCGGTTGAGGAACATTTGCACACTTTCCTGAAGCGCCGTCGCATTCGTATTAAAGACCACTCTCTCCACCTGGAAGTGATGCTTTCTCAGCATTCGCGAAAGGGTCCGAACGGAATAACTGAAGGTATGTACGGGCAACGCGAGGTGGTGCCAAAAGGGACCGAACACTCGAGCGTTGAAACTGTCCCTGTTGGGAACACCAATCATCAATTTCCCCTTGTCGGCCAGGATCCGATGGACTTCGTCGAGAACTTGGTTGGGATGCTCGATGTGCTCCAGGGAGTGATTCATGCGCACATAGTCAAAGGAGCCGGCGGGGAAATTTGCATCCAGCAGCGATCCGGCAAAGATATTCAATCCCTTTTCGCTCTTTCCAAAATTAGCGGCGGCAACGTTCGGTTCCACTCCCGTTACCTCCCAGCCTCGATCCCTCATCTGGGAGATGAACCAGCCAGAACCGCAGCCGATATCCAGCATCCTGCCTGGCCGTTCGAATTTTGGGTCCTTGGTGGGATGCTCGCGCCGTCCCGCGAATCTCCAGACTTTCTGTTTGAACGAATAAACCGGATTGGCAACGGGGAACAGGTCGGCAAAGGCATAATAACTTTTCGGATAGAAGCTCGCGAGTTCCTCGTGGTCATACATTGGTTCCAGAAACGCGAGGCTGCACTGCGTGCATTGGGCCTGCGTGTATTCACCTGGATTTCCGTAATGGAAATCCCTTGCCCGTAACAGCGGTTTGAGCTCCTGCCCACCGCAGAGCGGACACTCGCGAATTCGATAACTCATCGTTGCTGCCAGTATACCCGGCGCTAGGTCTGCGCCGCGGAGTCGTCCTTCATCCTCCACAAATGGATCATCATGGCCAGGTTGGGCTTGACCCCTATGTAATAAAAGCCGTGACGGATGAAAGTAGCGATGCGGGTGAAGCGGCTCCTGCTGGTTTGACATTGCAGAAAAGCCTTGAGCAGCGCACGGTTCTTATCCGACAGCTCAGCGCCGTGCTCTTCAAGAAAAGCCCGGGCCTGCCGCTGACTAAGTTCCCATTGCATGAGGTACCCGGGTGCGATACGGGGCTGTCGGATTCGCTCCCACCAGGATCTGCGCGGCGCCTGCACAGCAACACCAAACACGTTGCCGCCGATACCAATAACATTGCGGTCGTGTTGACGATAAAGAACCGTCGGAGTCTCCACGATGCCCGACTTCCCCATGGAAGATACCAGCCACGACATCCACCAATCGTGAATGTACGCCTCTTCGCGCATGCGCACTGCGAGCTCGAGCAACCGGCGATTACACATCACCGTACAGCCGGTCACCACACTTTGTATGAGGACCCCGCAGAGCCGTTCGATGCGGCGGGGATGAATGTTCATGTAGGTCCAAAAAGACTTGTGCAGAATGGTGAGCTTGTCGTCCACCAGATGCAGATCGGTAAAAACAAGCAGCGGGAGCTCTGTTCCCCACTGCGATTCGAGTTGATCCATTGCCTGTTTGGTTCTACTCACCTTATCCGGCAGCCACACATCGTCCTGATCGGAAAAACAAACGTAATCAGCGCTGGAAGCTTTCATGAGCAGCAGAAAGTTGTTCTTGGGGCTGCCGCTTGCGCCGCTCGCATGCATTACCCGAAGTCGCCTGGGAAACCGTTGCGCATATTGATTTAAAATTTCGACCGTTCCGTCGCTCGACCCGTCGTCTCTCGCCAGCACGCGGATATTTGGATAGTCCTGCGCGAAGATAGAGTCCAGCTGTTCGCGAAGAAACCGTGCGCCGTTATAGGTCGCGAGCAGAACTTCAACTTCGGGTAGACCGCTCATCCTCTCACCTTGTGGGTAGTGCGCCTCGCGATCTTTATAGCAGAAGCACATCCACAGGAGAGCAGCAGAGGCCTGCGATAGAATCATGCCACCATGAGGGAAGCTGGTTAGCGGATGTCACTCGCCAGGCAAAACCGGATTTCTGTTGCATTATGCACGTACAACGGTGAGCATTTCCTTCCCCAACAGCTCAGCAGCATTCAGCAACAGACCAGGCTGCCGGACGAGCTGGTGCTCTCGGACGACGGGTCCACCGATCGAACCATCGAGATTGTTCGCGAGTTCGCCGCATCTGTCTCGTTTCCCGTCAGGATCACGCAAAATACCCACACCCTTGGATCCACGAAAAATTTCGAGCAGGCGATCCGGCTTTGTTCCGGCGACTTGATCGCGCTCAGTGACCAGGACGATATCTGGTATCCCATGCGTCTTGCGCGCTCCGAACAGGAGTTCGACACCTATCCGCAGGCCGGACTGGTCTTCTCGGATGCCGACCTCATCGATGAGCACGATCAGCTGCTCGGCCAGACTCTCTGGCAGCGGCTCGGCTTTGTTGGCCGGCGCAAGAGTGACTTGCTCGCCGGCCGCTATGCCGTTTTGGCCAAGCACAGGTTTGTGACCGGAGCAACCGTGATGTTCCGCGCAAGCTTGCGCGATCGTTGTTTGCCGATAGAGGCGGGCTGGGTTCACGACGAATGGATCGCTATGATCGTAGCCGCATTTTCCGATCTGCGGCCGATCGACCAGCCGTTGATCCGCTATCGCATCCATGGTTCGCAGCAGGTCGGATTTCAAAATAAACTGGAGCAAAGAGCGCAGGGAAAGACCCGTGCAGAGAGGCATTGGGGGCGCGTGGCCGAGTCGGTCAAAGAGCTCCAGCAAATGTGCGACGTCTTGTCGGCGATGCCGCTGGACGAGGGCCGGCCAGTCCTACTGGCTTACCAGCAACATCTGCAATTTCTTTCCTTCCGGTCTGGTCTTCCGGCTCGCCGGCTGATGCGCGTGGTCCCGATTCTGACGCATTTCTCCCAGTACGAGCTTCACGCTTCGGGTTTACTCAGCATGTTAAAAGACCTGGCACTTGAGCGCCCACGATGACGCCGCACGGAGATTCCCTGGGGGGCAGCGAGTGAAATGCTACACTGGCGCGCGAATCCACTCTTCGCCACCATTTTGATAGACGTTGTCGAGGAACTGCATCGGCTGCGGATTGGACGCAGCTTCGTTCATCAGGCTATGGCTCAGGTGCGCACGCTCACGGGCAGAATACTGCCGATCGTGTTAGGACTCCTTATAGGTGGTTGCGGTGTCAGCTATGCGCCTCTGCCTGCCGGCGCGCTCGTGGGAAGGGTCGGCCTTTACGATTATTCTCCTACAGCCATACAAATCGGCAATCTGGAACAAATATGGTGGTGTGGCGGTGGCATCAATCCCACGGACACGACGCAGTTCTCCGATACCATCCAGTACGAGTCGATTAACCTCTCCAATAATGCTCACTATGGGCCGATACCGGTTCTGGCGGAAACTCAGGGTGGGTGGGATTCTAATTTCGTCTGCAACCCCAAGGTCATTATGGGTTACTTCGCCAACCCGCTGGGGAATGGCGAAAGCTATACGCACGCCATGTACTACGTGGCACTTGGCGCCACGGCCAATAATTTCATCGGCGTTGCTTTTTCCAAGGATGGTCTTTCCTGGAAGAAATACCCTCATCCCATCATCTCGCCGGAGACATCAGAGGGTTATGGCGTGGGTCAACCGGCGGTCTACAACACCGATCAGCATGGAGCCATCCGGATGTTCTATGAGGACACCTCCTTCGGCGAACATCATGTGGAAGCAATCTCCAGCGATGGAGTGCACTTTAGCATCGTGGGCACGCTGACGATCCATGGGCTTGATCCAGATAGCCAGACCTGGGGAGACATGGCGTATGAGCCGCAGAGCGGTTACTGGTACGCCATGTTCAATGATCCGGGCCGCGACCCATCGACCACGGGGGGCGTGACGGAACGGGGTCAATACGGTTTCAAGCTGTACCGCATCCCTGATGCCTCGGTATTGAGCGGAGCCACCCCTTGGGAGTTGCTGACACCGGTCGACACCAATCTGACCGGATACGAATCCAATTTCATCCCCGGGTTCGTGCGCGACATGTATGGCAATCTCGTCTCCCCTCAAGGCATTCAAGTGTTAATGTCCATATCGGATCCAGCCCCGCCATGGAATGCATCTCCGGCCGTTGCGGGGAATTCGGGAAGCATTGGATACTGGAAGATAGCTTCGTTTACCTGGACACCTGGCAAACCGTTGCTCGCGTTCCAACGCTACTTCAATCAAACCTCACATGAGGTCACGACCGGATGGATCGATCCCCATGGCGGCTTTTCTCTGCAAATGACTTTGGGCCATCTTTACCAAAGCCCGCAGCAGGGCGCGACCGTTCCTTTCTACGGCTGCAAGAACGGGTCTACAGACTATTTCGTCTCTCTGGATAATGGCTGCGAAGGCGCCCGCATTTTGGGCATCAATGGGTACGCATATTCTGCGCCGGTCGGGGGGCAGAACCTGGTTGCTGTGTACCGTTGCAGCACAGGCCACGATCATTTCGTCAGTACCGATCCCCAGTGCGAAGGGCAATTGACGCAGCAGCTTCTGGGGTACGTACTTCCTTAACCACGCTCTACGGTGGCCACAGGCAATTTCAGATCAGGGCGATTCTGGCTTGCTTGCCGACGCGGACGGCGACTCGTGCCGGCCGCTTCTCCACGTGCAGAATCTTATTCGAAGAGGTCACGCCGTCGATGTTTACTCCAGCGTTCACTTGTCTCTCGGCTTCCGTGCGTGAACTCTTCAGGTCCAGGGCCACGAGCAACTTGGCGACATCCACCTCCACCGGCATGTTGGGGTCGTGCATCGCCTTCTCTACCGAGACGGCATCAGCGCGCACAACTCGCCTCCAATCGATGACAACTTCTTCCGCAACCGCCTCGACATTCCGCTTTTGGAACTGCATGGCCCAGTCCTCATCAGCTTTGCGCGCGGCAGCTTCGGAGTGAAAGCCGGCGACGATGGTGCGCGCCAGCCTCTTCTTGGCTTCCATGGGGTGCAGGGCGCCGCTGGCGACATCGGCTTGCATCTGCTCAATCTGGCTCTGTCGCAGGTCGGTCAGGAAGATCCAGTAACGCCACATGAGCTCGTCGGAAATCGACATCAGCTTGCCATACATCTCCTGGGCCGGCTCGTGAATGCCAATCGCGTTGCCCAGCGATTTGGACATCTTCTGCACGCCATCAAGGCCCTCGATGATCGGGGTCATCAGGACAATCTGCGATGGTTGTTCATAGTGCCGCTGCAATTCCCGCCCGATGAGCAGGTTGAACCTTTGGTCGGTGCCGCCGAGTTCCACGTCTGCGCGCAGAGCCACAGAGTCGTAGCCTTGCGCCAGCGGGTAGAGCATCTCATGCAGAGAGATCGGCTGTTCGTTGTTGAACCGGCGATGGAATTCGTCACGCTCCAGCATCTGGGAAACGGTGAATCGGGCTGCCAACCGGATGATGCCCTCGAAGCCAAGAGTGGAAAGCCACTCCGAGTTGAAGCGAACTTCGGTCTTATCGCGGTCGAGTATTTTGAAGACCTGATCGGTGTAGGTTCTTGCGTTCTGCGTGATTTCTTCGCTGGTGAGCGGCTTACGGGTGACCGAACGGCCCGTCGGATCACCGATGAGCGAGGTGTAGTCTCCGATAAGAAAGATGACTTGGTGGCCAAGGTCCTGGAAGTGCTTGAGCTTTCGCATCAACACGGTGTGGCCCAGATGCAAATCGGGCGCGGTGGGGTCAAAACCCGCCTTGACACGAAGAGGCTGGCCGGTTTTCCGGGAAGCGTCCAGACGCTCTCGCAGGTCGGAGAGGCGGATGATCTCTGCCGCACCCTTTTGCAGGTAATCCAGCTGTTCATCAACCGGCGGGAAGTCGATCGGCGGGACCTGCGTCGGCGAAATCTGCTGAAAGGGCATTGGGACCGTCGGGGGATTGGCCATGACTTCTTAGTAGTATAAGGGCTCGAATTGCGCGCGCTTGGCGCGGAGCCGAGCCACCCATCAAAACTTACGGAATGCGCGCGAGCAGGAAGATATGGCAGGGGAGGGCCGCTTCCACGGCAAGCACTTCCATCCCGCACCGGGTGAGCAGTTCGCGGCTGTTGGTCTCGTCAAAGACGTGATGGTGCAGGCACCGGTTGTGGAAGTTGTCGAGCGAGCGGCGGTGAAACTCCTCCGTGGAGCCCAACCCTGGATCCATACTGATGTCGTGCTTGTCCAGGATCTCCGGCAGATGCGTAAGATCGTCTTCCTGAGTGTCCCGTTCGAAATCCTCAAACATGTGGTCGACCGTGGTAGGCGTTCTTCGGTGATCGAAGGTTTTAGAATAATCCGGCAGAACTAAGATCAGGCCACCGCCAGGCCGAGTGACTCGCTTCCACTCCTGCAGCGCTTTGACAGGGTTGGCAAAGTGTTCCAGATTGTGCGAAGACAAGATGAAGTCGTAAGACTGGCTGGCCACCGAGGACAGGTTGGAAGCGTCGCGAAAGATGTTTTTCCCGGGGGCTTTGCCTGGACTAAAGCTGTAAGCCTCCTCGTGCGAGGCCCAGGTGGTATTACGCGAAAAATCGCAGTTATCCAGGGACCCCACGCGAGAATAGATAGGCAGCGGTCTGACCGCATCTTCGAATACCGCGCTTGGGCCGCCGATCTCCAATCCTTTCCTGCCATCAACGAAAGGCAGCACTGCTTTAAAACTTCGCAAACGCACCACGAGCAAGAGCCGAACAGTATTCTTGGCGCGGCGAATGAGGGAAACAACCATTCTGGCGAACCTCCACGCGATCAAAGCCGGCCGGCGGCAATACGGACGAATGGCTCCGACAGCTTGCGTCACTGCTAACTTATCTTAGCGGAGAGGGTGTTCCGGAAAAGCGGGGAAGCGATGCAACAGGATTGGGACATCGTTCGGCTGCGGGCGGAGACCGCAGGCTGCGAGCAGTCGATCTTCTTCAATAATGCGGGCGCGAGTTTGCAGCCGCGAGCCGTGGTCGCGCGTGTGATTGAGCACCTGCGGCTGGAAGAGCGGGTAGGCGGCTACGAAGCGGCAGACCTTGTTGCATCCGAGCTAGGGAGGTTGTACGACAGCGTGGCGCGCCTGTTGGGCTGTGCTCCGGAAGAAGTAGCGCTGCAGGAGAACGCGACCCGGGCCTGGGAGATGGCGTTTTACTCCCTGCGATTCGCCCCCGGCGATCGGATCGTGACCGCAGCCAATGAATACGCAAGCAACTACATCGCTTTTCTGCAGGTCGCACGGCGCACCGGAGCCGAGATCTGCGTCGTGGAAAGCGACCAGGCAGGAGAGGTGGATCTGGAGGCTTTGCAGGGGCTGCTCGACGATCGGGTCAAGTTGATTGCGCTCACGCACGTGCCCACCAATGGCGGCCTGGTACAGCCGGCGGCGCGGGTGGGCGAGCTGGCCCGGCGGGCAGGTATTCCCTTCCTGCTGGATGCCTGCCAATCGGTGGGGCAGATGCACATGGACGTGAATGTCCTGGGCTGCGACATGTTGTGCGCGACCGGACGCAAATACCTCCGAGGCCCTCGCGGCACTGGCTTCCTCTATGTGCGCAGCGCGATGCTGGCGCAGATGGAGCCACCCCTGCTGGACCTGCGCGCAGCGACCTGGGTAGAGAAAGGCAAATTCGAGATTCGCGGCGATGCGAAGAAATTTGAAACCTGGGAATCAGCCGCGGCACTGCGGCTCGGGCTGGGCGTCGCCATCGAATACGCTCTGGCCCTGGGCCTGGAGAGGATCGAGCGCCGGGTGCGGTATCTGGCCGCCCTGCTGCGGGAGCGGCTGGCCGAAGTGGAGGGTGTGACGGTGTGGGACCTGGGGCGCGTCCGCTGCGGCATTGTGACCTTTACCCACGAGCTTCATCCTGCCGGCGACGTGATGCAGTGGCTGCAGGCAAACGGCATCGCGGTGCGAACGATTGTGCGGTCTTCGACCCGCATCGATATGGAGCAGCGGGGGCTCGATGAGCTGGTGAGGGCCTCGGTGCATTACTACAACACGGAAGCGGAGGTCGAACGCCTCTGCGAGGTGCTGCGTGCCTTGAACGGTCCATAGCCGATCCTTGCCGAATCATGAGGTTCAGAACATGGATGCAGAACGCCTACGGGAATACCTGCTGCAGTTGCCCCATGTGGTGGAAACCATGCAGTGGGGCGCCAACCTGGTCTTTTGGGTGGGCGACAAAGCGATCGGCGGCAAAATGTTTGCTTTGCTGAACCTCGACGACGACCAAAAGGCGGTGCTCTCCTTTGCTGCCGGGCCGGAACGATATGCCGAGCTGCTGGAAACAGAAGGTGTTTTTCCCGCCCCCTATTTGGCGCGCGCGCATTGGGTGGCAATCCGGGATTGGGGAGTCTTCCGGCGCAGTGAGCTGGAAGAGCTGCTCAAACAGGGGCGCGGCCTGATCTATGAAAAATTACCCAACAGGACCAAGGAGGTTCTGGCAATGCCTGCGGCGGCACAGCGAAGGTTGTTGGCGGATCGAAAGAAGTTGCTGGCAGCGCGTGCAGCGTCCCGTTAGAGGGCGGCAGCTGCCGGCTTCAAGTGGAGATCCACGTGGCCCCAATCTCAGTATGGACATTTCGCAGTGTGAAAGCTGGGTGCCATCGGGTTTGTACAATAACGCAAGCTAGGTTAGCAGCCCGTGGTTAAAGTGCCTTTCTGGAAACATCGAGAAGTTAAGAAATTTAGATTCATAGTGTTAGAAAATCAGTTTCACGGATTTTAGACTTTAACCACGGGCTGTTAGGTGTGCCAGCAGGGACGTGCGTATGGAATCAGGGCTTCGTGGACATGGCAACAGAACGCACCGGCTGGCGCTGCGACTTGCCTGCCTGTTGGTCATCATGGCGTCGCTGCAGCCGGTCGGGGCGCAGAACGAAGACGCGGCGGCGAACCAAAAGAAGGCACGGGCGACAATGGATGCGATGATAACCGCCCTGGGCGGCCAGAGGTGGCTTACGCTCACCAGCATTATGCAGCAGGGCCGGAGCTCGGGTTTCTACCAGGGCAAGCCCACCGGCATGACTGTGGAGTTCTATGAAATCCAGAAATTTCCCGACCAGACCCGCTCCGAGTTGGGCAAAAAGCGGGACGTGGTGGAGATTCTCTCCGGAGATCAGGCCTGGGAAATTACTTATCGCGGCAAACGGGAGCTGCCCAAAGACCAGGCCCAGGATGTCGTCCGACGCCGGGACCACTCGATCCAGATAGCCATGCGGACTTGGCTGAACGATCCCAAAACGGTCCTCATCTATGGGGGACAAAACCTGGTGGAGCGCCATCTGGCCGATCAGACGACTCTCATCAACGCAGAAAACGACAGCATCACGATCCAGACCGATGCCGAAACGCATTTGCCCTTACGGCGGAGCTGGCAATGGCGTGATCCGCTCTACAAGGACAAAAATACGGATGCAGAGGAATATGACGACTACCACCTGGTGGAAGGATTTCCCACAGCCTTCACGATCACCCGGTACCACAATGGCGATATGACCAATCAGCGGTTCCTTTACCACGCGGGATACAACGTTGCGTTGACGCCAGACATGTTCAATCCTGACCAGGCTGCGGCTAAAATCAAAAAGTAGAGCTTGCGCTTACCCCCTCGGTAAGGGGGTAGCAACCGGAGAAATGCACTATAATCTGCGCTGCGACCATGGAAGACGAGAATCCCAGGCAGGAACCGGCGCGAGGGCTGGACATACGGCAGATCATGGCGATTCTGCCCCACCGTTATCCCTTTCTCCTGATTGACCGCGTGCTCGAGATCAGCCCCAGGCGGCGGATTGTGGCGATCAAGAATGTCACCATCAATGAGCCATTCTTCCAGGGTCATTTTCCTGACTATGCCATCATGCCGGGTGTGTTGATGGTGGAAGCGATCGCCCAGGCGGGCGGCGCCCTGCTGCTGCCCGAGATTCCGGAACATGAGACCAAGCTGATGGTCTTCTCCGGCATCGACCGGGCCCGCTTCCGGCGTCCGGTTGTGCCCGGCGATCAGCTCCGGATCGAAGTGGATGTGCTGAACTGGAAGCCCCGCGCGGCGCGGCTGGAGGGCAAGGTTTACGTAGAACGCAAACTGGTTTGTGAAGCCACCATCATGTGCCAGGTGGTGCCGCGGCCCGCCAAGATTGTCAGTGAAGCCCCCGCCGCCGCGGACGTCGCTCCCGATGCCACTCCAGTCCTGGAGACGGTGAATCACGAGTGAGCATTCACCCAACAGCCATCGTGGCTGCTACGGCTTGTATTCCTGAGTCCTGTAACGTTGGTCCCTATTGCACCATAGGCCCTGAAGTCAAGCTGGGCGAGGCCTGTGAACTGGTTTCCCATGTGGTTCTCGACGGTCGTACCCGTCTGGGCGCTAGAAACCGGGTGTACTCCTTCGCTTGCCTGGGAGTTGCGCCCCAGGATCTCAAGTATCGGGGCGAAGCGACCAGCCTGGAAATCGGCGATGACAACACGATCCGCGAGTATGTGACCATCTCGCGGGGCACAAACGGAGGTGGCGGCACTACCCGGGTGGCTAGCCACTGCCTGATCATGGCCTATACCCATATCGGCCACGACAGCACGATCGGTAGCCACTGCATTCTGGCCAATGGGGCAACGCTGGCCGGCCACGTCACGGTGGAAGACCATGCCAGCGTGGGTGCACTTTGCCCGGTGCACCAGTACTGTCGCATCGGACAGCATGCTTACGTGGGCGGTGGCACCACCATCACCCAGGATGTTCTGCCCTACTCGCTGACCTCGGCCAAACGCGATACCCATGCCTACAGCCTCAATCGAATCGGGTTGGAGCGCTCCGGCTTTAGCGGGGAGCAACTACGCGCCCTGCAGCATGCGTACCGGGTGTTGCTGGCAGCCAGGCTGAACACCTCTCAGGCCCTTGAGCAGTTACGGAAAGAAGCGCGCTTGCGGGAAGAGGGCCAGCAGGAAGCCTGCGTGGCTTACCTGGTTGGGTTTATCGAGCGTTCCCAGCGGGGCGTGATCAAGTAGGAGCGTCCGGTGACATCAGAGCGGATCACCAAGCTGGGTCTGATCGCCGGCAATGGGCGGTTTCCATTTCTGCTGCTCGACGCTGCGCGCGCTCACGGCGCTGAGGTTGTGGTCGCCGCCCTCAAAGAAGAAACCGAACCGGAGATGGATGCGCGGGCCGCGGCCGACCCGGGCGTCCAGGTGCATTGGCTCTCCCTGGGCGAGCTGTCGCGATTGATCGAGACCTTCCGCCAGGCAGGCGTAACCCAGGCCGTGATGGCCGGCCAGGTCAAGCACAAGCAAATTTTCTCCAGCATTCGCCCCGACTGGCGGCTAGCTAAGGTTCTCTTGAACCTGCGCACGCGGAATACGGACATGCTGCTGGGGGCGGTGGCTAAGGTCCT
This sequence comes from Acidobacteriaceae bacterium, assembly GCA_003152195.1. Taxonomy (GTDB): domain Bacteria; phylum Acidobacteriota; class Terriglobia; order Terriglobales; family Acidobacteriaceae; genus PALSA-350. The sequence goes on along the minus strand of PLZN01000082.1, from coordinate 13,451 downwards.
GAGCGATGAAGGGATCGAGCTGATCTCGTCCACTGCGTATCTGGAGCCGCTGCTGGCAAGGCCCGGAGTGTTGACCGCGCGCGCGCCCAATGCCGAGGAGCAGCAGGATCTAGCCTACGGACGCGCCGTAGCCGGCGCCCTGGCCAGCTATGACATTGGCCAGACCGTGGTGGTGGCGGGGCAGGCCTGCGTCGCTGTCGAGGCCATGGAGGGGACGGACGCCACCATCGAGCGCGCCGGGGCCATTCTGCAGACTCTGGCGGCAGAGGGGGAAGCTTCCACGCTGGAGCGGCGGCTAAGCGTGGTGAAAGTGGCCAAGCCAAGTCAGGACATGCGTTTCGATGTGCCGGTGATTGGGCCCAAGACCATCGAGACCATGCGGCTCGCCGGGGCGACCTGTCTCTCGCTCGATGCCGGCCGTACGTTGATTTTCGACCAGGACATGGTCTATACGTTGGCCGCCGCCGCCGGCATTGCCATCGTTGCGGTTTAAGCGTGTGGTGGCGGCCCTACTGGACAGAGGCCCACAAAAAAAGTCTAATCGTAGGCGGGCTTGATCTCCGGCACAATCGACGCACCTGGGAGCAATCGCGCGTTGGTGCAAGCCGGTTAAACGACAACTCTTGCAGCAACCTGGAGGTTTCTCTCTCGAGGGTTGCGGAGGTTCCAGTGAAAACAACGAAAGTGGCAGTACTTGCAACCCTGGTGGTTCTGCTCGCCGGAGCTGCCCTGACCATCCGTGGAATGGCTGACGATACGCCGTTGCCACAAGCGGGCCAAGTTGCGCCCGGCTTTACGCTGCCGTCGCAGGATGGCTCGAACATCAGTCTCGACAGTTTCCGCGGCAAGTGGGTGGTGCTTTATTTCTATCCGAAGGATATGACCACCGGCTGCACCATTGAAGCGCACAACTTTCAGCAGGACATCGCCAAGTATCAGCAACTGGATGCGGTTGTAGTGGGGGTAAGCGTCGATTCCACAGATAGCCACAAAGAGTTTTGCGCCAAGGAAGGGTTGAGCTTCAAACTTCTGAGCGATCAGGATAAGAAGGTTGTCGCGCAGTACGGATCCATGGGCGATCACATGGGTATAAAGATGGCCAAGCGCAACACCTTTCTCATCGATCCACAGGGCAAGATCGTCCAGGTGTGGACGGGCGTAAACCCCTCCCAGCACAGTGAGCAGGTCCTGGCCGCGCTGAACGGCTTCGAGAAAAAGTAGTCAAAACCGTGTGATGCGCCGCGAAGCGGGCGGAGCAGCAAAGCCCGAGCTCCGCTCTCAATTGCTTTGAGTCGTTGGGAGAAACTCGGGCGAACTAACCCCAGATAAGTCTTCAGACGCAAAAACGCCCGGCTTTCAGCCGGGCTCTTTTGCTTGCCTTGGTGTGGTTGGAACTACTTCTTCTTTGCTGCCTTTTTTGTGGCCTTCTTAGCCGCCTTCTTTGCTGGCGACTTCTTAGCTGCCTTCTTGGCTGCCGACTTCTTTGCTGCTTTCTTTACTGCCAAAGGATTACCTCGTTTAGTGGTAGATTTTTTGCTGCTGGCGCTCTTCTTGTTGCCGGCTGCTTTCGCAGCCTTTCTGCCGCTTTTCGCGCCTTTGCTGCTCTTCTTCGCGGCAGATTTCGTGGCGGCCTTCTTGGCCGGAGCTTTTGTTGGAGCCTTCTTGGCTGCCGCCTTCTTCGCTGGAGCCTTTTTGGGTGGAGCTTTCTTGGCTGGAGCCGGGGCGGNNCTGGAGCCGGGGCGGCGGCTTTCTTCGCTGGAGCTGGGGCGGCGGCCTTCTTGGCTGGAGCTTGCGGGGCCAGGGCCTCTTTGACCGGGGCGGCGGCCTTCGCGGCCGGGGCTACGGCCTTTTTGACCGCGGCTTTCTTGGCTGGGGTTTTCTTGGCTGGCTGCGCGGCCGGGACGCTCACAGGCTGGGAAAGCAAATTGGCTTCTTTGGCGTAGTCTATGTCGTCGTCAGAGGAGATGATGACACTCACTTCTTCTTCCTCTTCATCGTCGTCGAATCCGTCTTCAACCTCATCCGGGTACTCGTCCGCCTCGGCTTCAAACTCATTGTCAGCTAGTGCGTACAGTTTGCGTTCGTCTTGCATTCTTATGCCTCCAAGGCTTCGATTACTACGCATTTCGGATCGCAGCGAACCGCTCGCCACCATAGTTGCCTTCGGCGCGGATTATAGCAACAGGATGCAACGGGATGCCAATGAACGCAAGTGCGAATTGAGTTTCCTTCCCACATGGTTGCTTTTCCCCGTAGTCTTCATCTGTTTAGAGAGGCGCTCTCCGCGGTGTGATGGGAAGAAGTGGACGACCCGTTCTTCGCTGTTGCATGGGTGCCTGCCGAAGCGTGCGCCGCGGGTTTGCGCGATGGCGTGGAATGAGCGACTTTGTTGCTGCGCGTGGTAGCGGAACCCGTGGTTCCCTGGCGCCTGGAGCTGTTGGAGCGGCTGACACGGGCTGGTTCGGCCACGTAGAGATGGCGCCCCGGCTCCAACCGGTTCGCGACCAGGTGGTTCCAGCGGCGGAGTTGCTGCACGGTGACGTTGAAACGATCGGCTACGGTCACCAGCGTGTCGCCGTGTTCGACCCGGTAAAGCGTAAGGCGAGATTTGCTGGAAGGCGCGGGCGGCACCGGGATAATAAGCGAATCGGTTGCGGAGAGATCATCGCCAGGTTCCAACTGGTTGACAAAGACGATCTCCGAGGGGCTCACGTGGTAATCGCGAGCGACGGTTTGCAGCGATTCGCCGGGAACTACCTTGTGAAACCGCCATTGACTCCGCTTGTCCGCGGGGATTTCGGAAATGCGCTTTTGGTAGAGATCTTTGCTTCCGGCGGGGAGATGCAGCTCGAAGGGAGCGTCGCTGGGTGTGCTCATCCGCAGCAGGCTGGGATTGAGAGCGGAGATCTCCTGAACCGGCGCTTCGACGAGGTCGGAGACCAGGCGCAAGTCAACACTGTAGTCCGTGGTAACCGAGTCGATGAGAACCGGTGGCTCGGCTGCGAGCGACTGCAGTCCATATTGCTCCGGGTTCTTCGCCATGATCGCGGCGGCGATGATGATGGGGACATAATTCTTCGTCTCCTGAGGTAACGCATTACGGCGATACAGCTCCCAGAAGTCGGCATAGCCGGTTCGCTGGACGGCATGCTGCACGTTGCCGGGTCCCCAGTCGTACGCTGCCATGGCTAAGTACCAATCACCCAATTGGGAATACAGCAGCTTCATGTAGCGAGCATAGGCGTGGGTAGATTTTTCTGGATCAAAACGCTCATCGTACCAGCCATTGCGGCTGAGGCCATAGTTGCCCGAGGGCATGAACTGCCACATGCCGCCGGCGCCCGAGCGTCCGTTTACCGCCTGTGGTTGGAAGCCGGATTCGGCCACAGCCTGGTAGATCAGATCCTGTGGAACGCCCTCCTCGGCCAGTACAGTCGAGATCATCGCACGATAACGGCCGGCCCGCTCGAGCGAACGCGTGAGCGTTCCTCGCCCGCGCGACGAAAAATAGCTGATGTACCCGGCGACCGGATCGTTGATGACCAGGGGCAGGTCGGATTGCGTGGTCTTGAGCTCGGCGATGGCCTGCGCCTTTACTGTCGGGTCCACCGGGAAAGTGACATCGTTGGCGATATCCACCGGAGCCGGTTCGAGCTTGGGTGCGAATCCATTCCCCTGTTTGAGCGCCTCCATCTCCAGCGTATTGACAGCATCGAGGATGCGGTCGAACTCATCGTGGAGCTGGGGCTCGTTCCGGAGGTCCAAGTTGCTCGTCAACATCAGGTCTACAGCACGATCAAAATCTGCCTTGGCGGTTTGCAGCTTGCCCGCGTGGTAGTCTGCCACACCACTCTGGTACGCCGCTTCGGCTGCGTCTATAACGGCTTGTACCTGCGGGCGAGCGGGCTGGGCGGCAAGCGGTGCGGAGAGTGCTTTGGCGGACGCCGTGGAGGGCTCGGTAGGCTTGAGCGCAGGAGCCGTGGCCTGCTGCGACTTCCCCGGGCTCGGCGAGTTTTCCGGCACGCAGCCGGTAATCACCAGCGTGACCGCGGCCAGCACCACCATGACCACTTTAGGAGCGATAATCAACCCTCTGGATAAGCCCATGCGAAAACGCCAGTACCGTTGAAAAATCCTCCGCCTTCGCTGAACAACGACTAAGCTGGCTTCTTCACAGCTTGTTGTTTCCCATCATTGTATTGCCCGGACCCCGTCCGTGTGAATGATAAGATCGGGTTAAGCGACTTTCCTCTCGCCCCTGAACCGTTGGTCCAAATGCGGTTTTCACAGTTACTGGGGCCCATAAAGATCGCGAGGTGTGGTTTTCCTTGAAAGAAAACCACGAAAACGTCTTTCTTTAACCCGGATTTCCTGCAGCGGGGCACTAGCCGAGACAATGATGTGCGGTCCCGGCCAGCCGGGACCGCATGCAGTCCGGTGGCTTTGCCAAGCTCCACAGGAAATCAGGATGTGGTCGACACCTACTGTGAAACCGCTGGACGGCCAGGCTCGCAGGCCCCGGATTTCCTAGAGGGCTTGGTGAAATCAGCGAACTTCATGCGGTCCCGGCTGGCCGGGACCGCACACACGGCCATTGATGGTGTCGCGCTGTAGGAAATCCGGGGGGCCGGAGCGGACATAACCGTTCTTCCCCGCAAGCTTTCATGGAAACCACGCACATCCGCAATTTCGCAATCATCGCCCACATTGACCACGGCAAATCCACCCTGTCGGACCGGTTGCTTGAGCTGACCGGCTCCTTGACGGCACGCGAGATGCAGGCCCAAGTACTGGATGCCATGGATCTGGAACGTGAGCGCGGCATCACCATCAAGGCCCATGCGGTGCGCATGAACTACCTCGCCAGGAATGGCGAGATGTACCAGTTGAATCTCCTGGATACTCCCGGGCATGTTGATTTTTCCTACGAGGTCTCTCGTTCCCTCGCCTGCTGCGAAGGCGCTCTGCTGGTCGTGGACGCATCGCAGGGCGTAGAAGCTCAGACCTTGGCCAATGCCTACCTGGCCATCAATAACGGCCTGGACATGATTCCGGTGATCAACAAGATCGATTTGCCCAGCGCCGACGTCCTGCGCACGCAAGAAATGATCGAGTCCACCGTAGGACTGGATGCCACCGATGCCGTCGCGGTGAGCGCCAAGACAGGCCTTGGCGTTCCCGAGGTGCTGGAAGCCATCGTGCTCCGTTTGCCGCCGCCAACCGGCGACGCGGAAGCGCCCCTGCAGGCTCTGATCTTTGATTGTTGGTTTGATCCCTATCGGGGTGTGATCGTGTTGGCCCGGGTGATCAACGGCATCCTGCGCAAGGGCGCAAGGATCCGGCTCATGTCCAATGGCCGGGTATTTGAGGTGGAGTCCGTCGGGGTACTGACGCCAAAGCCGCTGGAGATTCCACAGTTGTCGGCCGGTGAGGTTGGTTTTTTTTCCGCAACCATCAAGAATGTCGCCGACACCAAGATCGGCGACACGGTCACCGAGGATACACGCCCGGCGGCGGCGGCCCTGCCTGGCTTCAAAGACATTCAATCGATGGTTTTTGCCGGGCTCTATACCGTGGATTCGCACGAGCATACGCTATTACGCGACGCGCTCGAGAAACTGCGCCTGAACGACTCGTCCTTCTTCTTCGAACCCGAAAGCTCGATCGCGCTGGGATTTGGGTTCCGTTGCGGATTTTTGGGCCTCCTCCACATGGAGATTATTCAGGAGCGCCTGGAACGCGAATTCAATCTGGAACTCATTACCACCGCTCCCGGTGTGCGTTACAAAATCACCCTCACCGACGGGACGGTCATCGAAGTGGAGAATCCCTCCCGCTGGCCCGATCCGAGCGATATCGCCAAGATCGAAGAGCCCGTCATCACCGCGACTATCTTGACCAGTGAAGAATACGTCGGCGGCATTCTCAAGCTGGTTGAGGAGAAGCGCGGGCGTCAGCAAAACTTCGAATACATGACTCCAACGCGCGTCATGCTGACCTATGAGCTGCCGCTCAACGAAATCGTGCTCGNNTACGACCGCCTGAAATCGGTCTCGCGCGGCTATGCCTCCCTCGATTACCAATTGGCGGGTATGTGGGAATCTCCCATGGTCAAGCTGGATATTCTGGTCTCGGGTGAACCGGTCGATGCGCTCTCGATCATTGTGCATCGAGACTTTGCCTACGACCGGGGACGAGCGCTGGTCTCCAAAATGCGCGAGCTCATTCCTCGCCAGATGTTTGAGGTCGCGATCCAGGCGGCGATCGGATCCAAGATCGTCTCCCGGGAAACGGTTGCCGCGTTGCGCAAGAATGTGCTCGCCAAGTGCTACGGGGGGGACATCAGCCGAAAACGCAAACTCCTGGAGAAGCAGAAGGAAGGCAAAAAGCGCATGAAACGCATCGGCAAAGTCGACATTCCGCAGGAGGCATTTCTGGCTGTCCTTAAGGTGGGCGAGGGTTCGAGTAAATAGCTGCGGATTTCGGTTACGTTAGTCATCCTTTTATGCGTTTTGTGGAAACCCCGCAATTGACGGTGCTGCGGGAACCGTAAGCCCGGGCCTCAGGGCGGCGTTTTAGATAAACCACAAACAATTGAAAACTATAGGGTTATAGGCCGATATTCAATCGCGCACCAGGCCATAGCAGCACCTGGTTGTGGCACTCGCAAAGAAGCCCGCCCAGCTTTCCACATTTTTTTCCACAGGCCTAAGGAGACGTATGCGAAAGAATTTTCGCTGTTGGTATAGAGAATTTTCGCGTTTTATGTAGATGCAGAACCTAGCTCTCCGGTTACTTTGGTTTCGATTGAACGGCTACCGGAGTCTAGCGACGTCGAGTGGTTGTTTGAGCAATACCTACTACCCGGCTTTATCCATCTGCGTTTCCGCCGCACCGGCCCTTTTCGGCCCCGGCAAACGAAGTTTGCCGGGGCCGAAAAATGCGCTACTGCGGCGGCTTGGTAGTGCTGGGATGCGTGGTGCCAGTACCAGTACGGCCGGGACTGGTGCTCGGACGCGGGGCGGAAGGAGCAGCACCCGCCGCTGCCGGTTGCGGCGGAACGCCCGACTTGGCGTTGTAAGCGTCTACCACCGCCTTCGTGATGTCAGTGGAGGGACTGGCCCAAAGCACGGGCGAGTTCTGCTGATTGCTGGCATCGAGCACAAGCGTGAATTGGTTTTGCTTAGCGTAAGTGTCCAGGATTACGTAAACCTTCTGCGCCAATGCTTGATACATATCGCTCATCGCGCTGCTGGCTTCATTTTGAGCGTCTTCCGCGGTGCGTTGCAGCGACTTTGTCTTTTCGTCGATGGTCTTCAGGCGGCTGTCGCGCTCCTGCTCACTCAGGTTGGCGCCGGCATCCTGCAACTGTTTCTTGAGCGAATCGATCTCATCGCTCTGGGTCTTTAGTTGGGTCTGCTTGGGCTCGAACTTCGTGCGCAGTTGAGCGAAGTTGCGTTGACCTTCATTGGTCGATGCGACAGCCTGCTGGAAGGCGATGATCGCAACCTTGGCCGTAGCAGGGACCGGAGCGGTGCCAAGAGCGGATGTCGAATCGGCCGGGGTCGGCGCGGATGGGGCCTGGGCTAACGCTCCGCTGGGCGACGAGATGGAACCCACGCCAATGCCGGACGCGAGCAGGCAAACTACTGTGAACGAATGCTTCATCGGAATACAGAACTCCTTCGGATCTTTGAATCCAGATCGCCCGCGTCTTACCGCGGAAGCATGTCTTCGATTCCTGGTCTCATGCGTATGTCCAACGCAGTTAGCTGACCAGCGAATCTGGCAGCAAATGCGGCGTAGAGACCCGGACGGAGAGAATCACCGGACCAGCAGTGATTATAGGTGTGGGTCGAAGGGGCGTCAACGCAGGGGCCGTGAAGCTCAGGCACTCGAGCGGGATGGAGACGCCTGAGGATGGCCTTGGTTCCGCTGAGAATTGCGAACAAATCTTAGAGACGAGACGGTTTCAGCGATTTGTGCTGCTTCGAGGGAGCTTGAGCCTGCTACGAATTTCTGAGTCACTGCTTTAAAAAGTAGTGCTAACGCTTAGGCGAAAGGTCTTCCTCGGCTCGCGGAAATGCAACAGCGAGTCATAAGCCGTAATCGCTTCGTTGTAAGTAAAGTCGCCCGCCCCGCCTGCGGGGAACATACTGCGCGTGATCAGGCTTTCTCCCTGAATATTCTCAAGAAGACGGAGGGGATTGAACGCGTAATAAAGACGGAAGGGTGCATTCACGATTGGCAGAATCGCGGAGACTTCCCCGCCAAGGGACATACGGGGCACCACGTTGCTGCCGGCGATCGGCCGGATCAGGTTGATGAACTGGATTGCCTGGCCGCCCTGGCAGGCGCCGTTGAAGTACGACGTGCAGCCGTAGAGCGGCGAATTGAGCTCGTCGGCGCCCTCGACGCTTTGCCTTAACTGGGATTGGCGAAGCACAGAAGTCATGTCGAAGTCGTCGAAAATTGCGAAGGTGACCGGGCCGCCTATGGGAATGCGGTATTCGAGGTTGGACGTGAACTTGATGTCGCCCCCGATGGATACGGGGCGGTAGATGGGGATCGGAATCGTGATGTTGCCCAAGGTGTAATTGTTGGGATCGATGGGAACGGGCGTACCGTCTGGGTTGGTAAGCGGGATGTTCTGACGCACGGGAATGAAGGCGTAGGGCGTGGCTGCACGCACGTCAAAGCCGCGCAACTCGTTATCGCCGCCGGCATAGAAACGGGAGAAGGGAGGAGCAACGTCTCCGCTGAAACCCTGGATGTACGAGGCCTGCAGGCGAAGGCCAATGACGTTGCGCCCTTCCGGGTTGGGCCGCAGACCCTTCACGGCGACGAAGTGCTTATACTGCACGACGGGGCTGAAATAACGGACGTTGCCGAACAGGCCCGCGAGCTGGAAGGCAGCAGAAATATCCGTTCCGTAGCGTTGCTTGAAGGGGGATGGACCGACCTTGTTATACACATAGCTCAACGAAACGGAGCTGGTGTAAATGCCTTCCAGGGCATTTGCGCCCTGGATCTGACCGCTGCGGAAGGCGAGAGTCTCGAAGAGGTTGGCGGAAGCCTGGCTGAAGGTCGTGATGGTCGACTTATCCCAACTGTAAGTCAAGCCGACGCGCTTGAAGCTACGCCGTATCGGATAGCTGATCGAGAAATTCAACCCCGTCGAGGACTGGTTGTAATTCTGGGTCAGCGATTGCTGGGCGGCCGTGAGGTTAGAGGATTGGCCCGTTACGGCGGCGTAGTTGCGCGCTGAATTGTAATCCGACTTCTTGGAGAAAACCTGGAAGCCTAGACTCACCGGCTTATTGCGCAAGTAGGGCTCAGTGAAAGCGAAGACCAGACTGCGTGCAAGGTTGCCGATATTGCCCTGGACACTCAATGTTTCGCCCAGGCCCAGAAAATTGTTCGTCTGGTAGTTAAGACCGAGAAAAGTGCCGGAAAGACCGCTGACGCCGCCGTTCAAACCAATCGAGTTTTTGCCCTTCTCGTGTACTTTGAGCAGCAGCGAGACGGTGCCGTTATCGTTGTCGGTGTGTAGTTCGGAGTCTTGATCGACTTTGAGCGGGTCGAAGTAGTCCAGCTGGTTCAGGTGNNGAGAACTCGATGCGCGAGACGTAAAAAGGCTTGCCCTCGTCGATGTCGATGTCGAGGTAGACCAGGTGTTTGGCGTCGTCGATGCGCGGAGTCGGCACGGCGGTGAAGTTGATGTAGCCAAGCGAGCCATAAGCCTTGCGCAGATTCTCCAGTCCCTTGCCCACAGCGGTGGCATTGAACAGCTCACCGTCCTTGGTCGGGAACTGAGCGCGCAGCGCCTTGACGTTCTGCACATGCTGGTTGCCGGTGAAGGTGACCCCCCCAAGGCGGTAGCGCTCCCCCTCTTCGACCGGTATGCGGATGTCGATGCGCTTACCCTGGCGAGGGCGAAAGGTAAAGAACGAGAGGCCGCCCTCATTCCGGATGTGGGTGCTGGGAGTTTCCACCCCGGCTCGGAAATAGCCTCTGTCCTGCAGCGCGCGGCGAACCCGCTCGGTATCTTCTTCGAGTTTGCTCGCATCGTAGGTCCGGGCGAAGAGGTTCTCCAGGAAAATCGAATGCGGAATCCCGATCGGCCGCAAATTTCTCATGGCCGCGCGCAGGTCGCGCGAACTGACCGCACGATTGCCGGTGAAGGTGATATTGCCCACCTTGACGGTGGGGCCTTCCTTGATGATGAAGTTGACGGAGACCGAGGAGGGCGGGATGGTCTTAATGTCTGGCTTCACGGTCGCGAACTGATGTCCGTGCTCGGCCAGCAAGGCCCGGATGACATCAATAGCATGCGCCAGCCGCGTGGGATCATACGGGCTCTCCACCGATAGGCTTACGTGCTCTTTCTTGAACCGGTCCAGGACGTCCGAGGTGGAGACTGAGTTCAGCCCCTTGTAGTTGATCTCGCGAATAGTTGGCTTCTCGCGAACGATAATATCCAGAATGACGCCCTTGGGGGTGTCCTCGCGGGCGATCTTGAGATCCTCAAAGTATCCTGTGTTCCAGAGCGAGTTGAAGTCGCGCTCGATGGTCGCCGGGTCGTAGGTATCTCCCGGATGGGTGAACAGCCGGGCCAGCACCGTCTCTCTGGGAATGCGGCGGTTGCCGATAACGCGAATTTGCTGGACCACATCCTGCTGAGCCCAGGCAATCAGACTGGAACCGCATAGAAGCAAGGCCACGATCCTGCACATCCGAAAAAAAAGCGGCAGCACAGGCTTGTCCGGTAGAACCCGGGAGCGAAGGCTCCCTGACATGACGCGAAGAATAGGCACACCCTCACTGCTGAAAATCAGATCCTGCTTGAGGAAAAGGCGATTATATGTGACGGAAGGGGTACTCCCCAACTCCCAGGCTTTGTTTCTCGCGCCGTTTACCATCCCGGCTTAGCTTTCCAGCTCACTGGAAGCGAAGAATTCACCCAGCGAGGAATCCCAGCAGACGGAGAGAAAGTTTGGCTTGCAGCAGACCTGGCAGTCCTCCACGTAGCTTTGCCGCCCACCCGCAGACTCGTCCACAACGATCTCATTCCACTCTCCACAGCCTGCGCACTGGAAACCTGCTGGAAACGGCATATCAATCTCACGCTGGAGCAGGTTCTCTTAGTCTATCGGAGGGAAGAGGTTTTGCGCTTCGTCCGGGGTCAGCTTTCGCACTTCCACCAGGGTTGAATAGAATGTAGGCCCGCGGCCCAGGTCGGTCAGCCGCTCGGAGGTGAGAGCGTTTACGTTGCTGCCGCCCCTGGACAGCTTGTTCCAGTTGAGACTGGCGGCGACCACGCCGGGCGTCACGCTGCCGTCGATATGCGCGCGCAGGAGTATTTTCCCGCGCGCATTGTAAACCTCCACCCAGTCTGCGTCGCGGATTTGCCGTGCGCTTGCATCGCTGGCGTGCATGGCAACAAGACCGGGCGACTCCATCTTCTGGTGTCCGGGAAGGTTGGCGAAGGTGGAGTTCATGTAGTTGTCGGCCTTGCGGGGCAGGAACTCGAGCGGGAATGCATGAGAATCGGCGCCTTGGCGCGATTCGTCCGGCGGATGAAATGCCGGCAGCGGTTCGAGCCCCTGTGCCGCCAGTGCGCTCGAATAAAACTCAGCCTTGCCGCTGGGGGTGGCAAAGCCACCATTGGCAAAGGGCAAGAAGAATCCGCCCGTGCGTTCCGCAGCAAATTGCAGGCGTATGCTTTTTTCTGCCTGCAGTTTCTCGCGGGTAATGCCGTCCCGTGTAGGATCCGCCGCCGGGGCGCCGTTTGCGCGCGGTTGAGGAGCCAGCGCCTGATCGATAAGATCGTCGACGGTATCGCGGAAGCAGGACTCCGTGAAGCCCATGCGCTGCCCCAATTGGCCGAAGAGCCAGACGTTCGAGCGGGCCTCGCCCAGCGGCGCAATGGCTTGCTCTGACATCTGCAGATAGTAGTGACCGTAAGCTCCCTGGATATCCTTGTGCTCCAGGAAGGTGGTCGCCGGCAACACGATATCGGCGTAGTCGGTGGTGTCAGTGAAGAACTGCTCGTGAACCACGGTGAAAAGGTCACTGCGCATCAGTCCGCGCACCACCGCGTTCTGGTTGGGAGCAATGGCCGCGGGATTCGAGTTGTAGACGAGGAGCGCTTTGACTGGGGGGCCGTCTGCTTGCCCCTCTGTTTGCGATGCCCCGAGCTCTGTGAGTGCATGGCCGAGGCGCGACATGTTGACGATGCGGGCGGGGCGTTGGAGCGGGCTTGCCAGCATCAGGTCGGGTCTTTCCAGGGCCGCGTTGTTGAACGCGAAGGCTCCACTGGTGGAGAGCTGCAGGCCACCACCGAGGTGTTTCCAGGCGCCGATGAGCGCGGGCAGCATGCACACGGCACGCGCGGCCGTCCCGCCGTTCTGCGAGCGCTGTATGCCATAGTTCATGCGGATTACGGCCGGTACGCTGGCCGCGTACTCGCGCGCAAGACGCTCGATGTCTGCGGCTGCAATGCCGGTCAATCCGGCGACATGCTCAGGCGTGTAAGGCTGAACATGATCCCGCAGCGCCTCAAATCCGTGGGTGTGTTCGGCGACGTACTCCCGGTCGTAAAGCCCCTCCTCGATGAGGATGCGCATAAGGCCAAGCGCCAGGGCCGCATCGGTGCCGGGCTGAATCGGGATGTGCCAGTCGGCGGTCCGGGCGGTGCGGGTCCGGTAGGGGTCGATAACGACAAGCTTGGCGCCGTGGCGGCGCGCTTCTTCGACAAAGGGCCAGAGGTGGACGTTGTTGCCGTGGATATTCGCACCCCAGGCGATGATGTACCGGGCATGGCGGAAGTGTTCCGTGTCCGTGCCCAGCTTTTTCCCGTAGACCGATACCAGGGCATCGCCGCCTGTGGTCGAGCAGATCGTGCGATCGAGCCGCGAGGCGCCGAGCCGGTGAAAGAAGCGGCGATCCATGGACCCGTAGCCGAGCAGACCGATCGTGCCTGCGTAGGAATAAGGCAGGATGGACTCAGGCCCATACTCCTCGCTAATGAGCCGCAGCCGTTCCGCTATGAGGTCGAGGGCCTGGTCCCAGCCGATGCGCTCGAAGACGTCAGCCTCGCGGCCGTAAGGCATTCTCCCTTTCGGCGCCCCCTCTCTGCGGCGCATGGGGTAGAGCAGCCGCGAGGGAGAATAGACGCGATCCAAATACTTGGCGACCTTGCCGCAGAGAAAGCCGCGGGTGACCGGGTGTGCCGGGTCGCCCTGCACTCGTGTGGCCTTCCCCAACTCGTCAACCGTCACGAGAACGGCACAGGAATCCGGACAGTCATGCGAGCACACGGTATGGACGGTTCTCGGCTCAGGCATAACTCATTGTAGTAGCAGGGGGCAAAACGGGATGCGGGCCTTCGGCCACCTCGAATCCGGGTCCACGTAGGTGAAGCAAAGAAACCGCAGATCCCTCCACTG
>PLZN01000044.1 GCA_003152195.1 Acidobacteriaceae bacterium | reverse complement strand
CTGTTTTTATTGCCGGACGCGAGCGAATAATTTTGTAATCGATTAGCCGGAAATGCACGTCAAATCCCGTGGGAGAAGTTACGCAACGTCGTTCCGTAACCTATCAATGCAACTAGTACCGAGTGGGCCTCCCACTTGCACTTTTGTACGTTGCCTCTGGCACTTTTGACACTCGTTGTGGATACTTTCCCACTCATATCCCGCCTGAGTACCAACAAGTAGTTATGCTTGCAATGCCTTACATAATTAGTCAAATGTGGCTCTGCGATTGCTTCCAGGATTGCACCACGTTCATGACAAGCGCAAATGTCCCGCAGTCTGCCGAGACGACTGCCCTGCTTAGTTATTGAAACGGTCAACCTGCCGATCTGTTGTGGGGACAGATCAGGCAGCTTTAATGTCATGTGCCTTATGCCGGATCGCGTTACGGGGTCTCTCATGGCACATGCATGCTCTGCAGTCTATTAAATGCCATGGGAACGAACATCTTCGGGAGGCTAGCGGTGTTCCGCTAGCCGCTCCTGATGAATTGCGGCTTAATGCCGCTAAGGATGTCCCGTGCGCTTCAGAGCTTCCTTCATTGGTGCGCTGAGCTTCGTGGCGGGAACTAAGAATGATCGCTAACCAACTATTCGAGAAGGGTTGAAACTGCTATGCCAATGAAGCGCGCTAACCCAGGCTACATCGCATGTCTTCTTTTCTTCGTATCAGTGTCTGAGTCGTTCGCTCAAGATAGACCTGCTCAACCGCCACCTCCAGCTGAGCTTTTGAAAGGCTTTCGGCCAATCGGAGGCGTCGGGAACAACATCGTTAACCCTAGTCTTAATGTTATTCCTAGTACGCCAGAGAGCGCACTCGCGCCGTTGAACTTTGCTCCGGGAACCAATGACGGCCTCGCTGCCGCACCCAATCCCCGCACGATCAGTAATGTCATCGCGGGTGGGACTGGCGCCAATGGACAGAATGCTGAGACCGACGATCCCACTGCTTCAGCTTGGCTCTATGTATTCGGACAGTTTGTCGATCACGATATCGATCTCGAGGAAACCCCGCCAAACTCGGCCGCGATCAACATCGTCGTGCCGCCGGGAGACCCTGTATTCGCCGCCGGAACAAGCATCGCCATGACTCGAGATACCCGAAGTCCAGTCACCAACACGATCATCAATACTGTGGCAGGCTACCTGGATCTCTCACAGCTATACGGTTCCACGCCGGCGATTGCCGCTAGCCTGACCAACGCTGACGGGACGCTGCTGAGCCCTGACAACGGAAAGGCCCTCCCTGTCGTCGACGGTTCGTTCGTCACGGGAGGTCCTCGCGTAATGGAGAATCCGGAGCTGACCGCGCTGACGATCCTCTTCATGCGTGAACACAACTTCTGGGTTTCCGCGCTCAAATCGCAGCACCCAGCCTGGACCGGCCCACAGCTGTACGACATGGCCAAAGCTATTACCACGGCGGAGTACCAGAACATTGTTTATCAGGAGTATCTTCCTCCTTCTCGTAGGCCGGGCTTTACCCTCCTACAACGGATATAACCCGGCGGTAAACGCTCAGGTGACGCAGGAGTTTTCGACAGCGGCCTTCCGGATGGGCCATTCTGAAGTATCTGACACACAGGAGGGGCTCGACAATAATGGAAATGTCGTCTTTACTGAGTCGCTGGCACAGGCATTCTTCAACACCGCGGAGATAGACGAGGCAAACGGTATTGACCCGTTGATACGCTCTGTGGGATCAGACTTCTCGCAGGCGACGGACGTTTACACTGTTGGCGCGCTGCGCAATCTGCGCTTTGCCGGTCTGGTTGGCGGCGATGTGGATGAGATGGACCTCATCGCCATCGATATTCAACGGGAGAGCGATGTTGGCTTGGGTAGTCTTAACGAGACTCGTCGCGCTATTGGACTGAACCCCTACAGCTCCTTCGCTGAGTTGACCAGCGATCCCATCCTCCAGAAGAACTTCGAGGCTATCTACGGTAACGTGGCGAATGTTGACTTGTTCATGGGTGGATTGGCAGAAAAGCACGCCTCCGGAGCCGTTGTGGGTCCCACTTTCCAGAAAATCATCGCAAACCAGTTTGAAGCGCTAAGGACCGGAGATCGCTTCTTCTGGCTGAATCAAAACTTCAATCCACAGTTGGCCTCCGCAATATCGAGTACCACGCTAGGGCGACATCATCAAGCGAAACACCGATACCACCGTCACGCTCCAGCCAAATGTTTTCTTACAGCAGACGGCTAGCTAGGAGGGCACGTCCAGCAATCCGCGGTTCAACCGAACCACATCGACACCCACGGACGCAAGCCTGCCTTCCAGGATTGATCAGCGAGCCAACGGGCGGCGCATTCGAAAGAGTGCGCCTCTCACCCTGTTCGATCTGGTATGCCGTCTTGCGGTAGGATGAGCGAACGAGCTCAACGGCTGATTTATCAGCACGCGCAAAAGCACGCATTCGCGGTAAATGAAATCACGGGATTGTGAGCTGCTCTTCGTCTTCGATAACTATTGCGGCCCTATGTCTGCGGTCTACGTTGCCATCTGCTCGGTCGCTCTCGATCTTTCCGCTGACACAGGCCCTCTTCCCCTTCAGCGTTTTCTCGGGACTTTCGCCGAAAAGATCACGCTTCTCTATTGGTATTACGACCGTAAATACCTGGTCTGGCGAAGGTCGTCCCAGGAAAAGATACGTAGGCGGGCTGCGCACAAAACTCGCATACGACGTATCGACGATCTGACCACAGACGATCTCGCTCTTGCCGATATATCTCCACGCTTCTTCGGGGGCAAGCGACCCAGAAGGTTCTTGCCCAACGGAAAAGCCCACCGCGAAGAGTACGACCGTAGACGCCCAGCTGTAACGCATACTAAACAATGCTACAGCACGATCACGTCTCCGCACTTTATCCGGTTCAGTCAATTGCCTGCGGCCGTGTGCAATCTCCCTCACTTCGCACCGAAATCTTTGTCGGCGGCTGCATAAGACACCTGAAGATGGCCCGCGGCCAAACCATCCGTGAATCTAGGGAATTGTCGCCACGGCCTCGTTGGAGGGAGCGCTTTCCACTCCTGAGGAGGCGACGCTTTCCACGATGTAGGCATATGCCACACCAGCCTGGACTGTGCTATCGACGTACGTGTCCTGGGTATCAACCGACGAGTTCAGCCGTTGATATGTATTGCTGTTAGCTGTTAGCCGATAGATGTTATAGCCAACCACTACCGCAAAAGTCGAACTGCTGGGCGGCGCCCTCCAGCTTAGGGCGACCTCATGCTGCACGTTCTCCCCCGTGCCGCTTAGACTGATCAACGCCCTGGCATTGGTCGACGAGTTGCTCTGGATCGTCAGCTGCCCCACCGCTGCTCGCGTGACAATCGGTTCGAACCGCACTTCCACCTTCACCGCCAAGCCCGGATTCAAGGTGACCGGGAACGTGACTCCCGACATCGTGAAACCCGTACCTGTCAGTGTTCCCGAGCTGACGCGCACGGGCGCTGTCCCGGTGGAGGCCAGTGTTACGGGCAGCGTCGACGCCGTGTACGTCGTCACATTGCCGAACGTCAGACTTGTGGGCTCGATCGTTAACGTTGGTACCGATGCATTCAACTGCAGGGTAAAGCTCTTGGAAACTCCGCCCGCGCTCGCCGTCATTGTCACCTTGTGCTCGGACGTGACCGACGACACACTCGCCGTTAACCGTGCACTGCTGGCATTCGCCGGAACCGTTACCGTGCGCGGCACGGTGACCGCCGTATTGTTGCTCGCCAGGCTCACAAGCTGACCGCCCTTCGCTGCAGGTTTGCTCAGCCACACCGTGCAACTGTCGCTCCCCGCTCCCGTTATGGATCCGCTGCTGCAGGAGAACGCGCTCAACGCTGGCGAAGTGGTCGCTGCTTCAACCTGCGAGGTCGGAGTAACAGGAGATTCCTGCGCTGCGTTGGGATTAAGGGCTCCTACGCTGGAGATGAAACTGGTGGCGACGTTGGCGCTTGCAATCTGCACCTGCGAGGCGGAGACGAAGCCCTGTATGTGCTGCGAGAAGCTGATGCCCGGCGTTGTATGCGCAACGGAACCAAAGGGGAGGATCGCGCCTGAGGCGAAGACTGCGTCGGCGGAGCCAAGGTCGTCGGCAAAACCGTTGACCAACCAATCAACGGAGGGGCCGGTAGCGCCGCTGACTGGAGGACTACGCTGCGCGTAGCCGCCGACGTTGGGTGAATCGATGAAGGAGACTTCGGCCGGGATTTGCGCCTGGACGCCGCTGCCGTAAGCCGCCAGGAATAACACCAGTGAGCTTACAGTGCGTTGGTTGCAGCGATAACCGGTCGACAAGCTTTGTCGCGTGATTTGCGATGTGAAAGTTAGCATGGGGGAGGTTCTGCCTTACCTTCAGATTTAACGGTTCAGATGTTTCTTGCAGTCCAACTCATCGAATAACGGCCAAATGTCAAACAACTCACCTTATTGGAGTCGCTACGTATCAGCTCGTTCGGCTGGATCTTTTGGCCGCACAAAGGGCAAATCAGTGGCAGATTGAATCGGGGACCTTGGACCTGGGCGTCACTTCCGCCAAACTCATTCGCTCGTTTGGCTGAATCTCTCTCGCCCGACGATGGGTTTTGCTTAGGTTGTGTAATGCCGGTAGACCAACAATAAATAAATATTGAAATCATTGGCTGTTTAATGTTCTGATTTATCGAAGATTTACTTAGCTGGTTACCAAAAGACTAGCTAGAGACGCAATTTACATGCGTTGTTGACCCGATGTCAATTTACTTCACCCAAGGATAGTGGGCTGTTTTGAGGTACTCACCAGCTAGGGCGAAGGTGTGTGTCCCGGCCACCAGCTTGCTGCCCGGCCCCAAGATTTCGCTCTCATTCCGGCTTTCCCCTATCAGCCCGTGGTTAAAGTCTAAAATCCGTGAAACTGATTTTCTAACACTATGAATCTAAATTTCTTAACTTCTTGATGTTTCCAGAAAGGCACTTTAACCACGGGCTGCTAAGGTAGTCGCGGAAAAAACAAACTACTTGAACGACTGCAAATTCTTGGCAATGTTCAGGACC
>PLZN01000381.1:2659-27903 GCA_003152195.1 Acidobacteriaceae bacterium | reverse complement strand
GACGCATACAGCCGGTTCGGGTCGGCGGGCGAGCCCTTCAGGTGGTAGATCTCCCAGCCTCCAAAGTGGGGACCACTGATATCCCATTGTTGGCGCTTTCCATCGGACGCCAGGACAAACGCGCCTTTGCGTGTTCCAACCAGTACCCTGACTTCGCTCATCAGTCGCTCCCTCCGTTAGCTTCGCGTAAGTCCTCTCAAGCCGCAGGCTCACAGTTGATCATCCACGGTATGCCGAACCGATCGACAAGCATGCCAAAGAGAGCAGCCCAGAAGGTCTTCTCCAGGGCCATCCGCACTTTCCCTCTTTCTGCCAAGGCGTGAAAGATGCGTTCTGCCTCCGCAGGGTCTTTGAGGTTGAGTGACACCGAGAAGCCTTGCGGTTCTTTGTACGTCTCCGGCGGTCCATCCGCGCCCAACAATATTTGGTCGCCGACAGCCAGCGCGGCATGGAGGATTTTGTTGCGCCATTCGGCAGGCACGAGCTGCTCTACTGGCGCGCCCGCGTGGGTCATCATGAATTCGATTTTGCCGCCAAGGCACTGCGCATAGAAGTTGAACGCTTCCTCGCATTGGCCGTTGAAATGAAGATAAGGATTAAGTTGCATGGTGCACTCCTCGATAGCATTTTCACCATCACGTTGGGGTGGATGGAGCCGGCTATGTGCAGCCAATTCACTGCCAACGCCACCCTCCAGATTTGGGTAGTAGTGGAGTCGGGTCCCGCTCCCTCCACCTTCGCCGAACTTCCGCGAGGACTCCCTCGCGATTCTTTTCCATGTTTTCGATCACGGCACAGGGCGCCTCGGTCGTCTCGTGTCGTGCCCCCCAGATCAACAACTCCAGAAGTGCCGGCGCCAGATCGATCCCTTTCTCCGTCAGCCGGTAGTTCACGCTTCTTCCGTCCGTCTCCTCCGGCTCGGAGGCGATGATCCCCGCCGCTTCGAGATTCTGCAGACGGTCGGACAGAATGTTCGTGGCAATCCCTTCGCCGGCGTTGTGAAACTCCTTAAATTTCCGATAGCCGCGAACCATCAGGTCGCGAAGGATCAGCAGCGACCAGGTGTCTCCAAAAATCTCCAGTGAGACGCTCACCGGGCAGCCGGATCGGCGTTTCGACTTAGGCTTTGCAAGCATGTGGGACACGCTATCAAATATCACTTGTGAATTGCAAGTAATATTGATTCACGGCAATCAGGTGCGAGCGCGCAGGCTCATCGCGTGCGTCGATCCGAATAAATCCTCACTGCCCTTGAGCATTTTGCGGCAACGAGCAGAAACACGAGCAGCGCGTTCCAGTTAACGGCAACTTCGCGAGCCACATGCGCATCGGCGGCAGGTTTGGCAGAGACCGCACCACCTGGGAGTCTCTGCGGCGCGTCAAAGTGGAGCACCAGAGCCAGGAAACACGCTGCGGTATGCAGAACATACCTCGGCCCTGGGCGGGAACGCATGGGCGGCGTAATCTTCTTCGCTCATTTGAAATTCGTCGTGCCACAGCTTGCGCCATGAGCTACTCGCTTCGAGCAGGGGGTCGAGATCAGGCTGGATGTACAAGATGTAGACTTCCCGCGGCTCGCGCGCCAGAGCGGTCTCAAGGTTGGCGAGAACACAGCTGAATACCGGAGCTTCAAACGGATTCCAGAGGTAAACCACTAACGGGCCGGCAGGGAACGAGAACTCGGTCGCATCGGCCTCAATCGAGCGCACATTCCGGCATTGCTGCGCCGGCCCTTGGTAGCCTGTGATGTTGGCTGCTGCAATCGCATGCAGCTTGGGAGATAGTTCCACGCCGACAATAGCACAAAAGGGGTACTCGGCGGCGATCAACAGAGCGCGCCCTTTGCCGGATCCCAGATCGACGAAAGTGTATTTTGCAAATTCCAGCTGAAGCTGATCCTTGAGCCGATCCAGGATCTGGCGAAATGCCGAAGGCGCCACCCCAAAATATCCTGCGTTGTACAAGTCTCTGCGCTTACCGCTGAGAAGGTCTTCGGCAAATATCAGCCCGCTCGTCTCCACGCCAAATTGCTGGTCAAAAGGATGAACAGCGAGGTACTCCTTGGGCGGATCACAGGTTCTTGAGGATGGCCACAAACCTTTATGTAGCAGCATGGTGGCGGTGCCGATTGCGCCGCGTTGGGCAAGAGACTTCCGCAGCCTGTGCCGCATCCGCCGCAGGTTCAACCCTTCGACCTCTCTTTCGCTCCGGTTGCCTTCGATCTTCCCAAATGTTACGCCACATGCGGTTGGGGACTGCTTCACCCGGTGAAGGTATCTCACACAATAAGAGCGCCTTCGCAAATCGGGCGCCCCATGTCTCTATAATGGGCACCATGCCCTCGCCAGTCGAGAAAGCAGCCGTCGCATGCGCTTCGACACCGGTGGAGACCCCAGGGTGCTCTTCTCTGGCGAACTATTCTGTCCAGGTTTTGCGCGGCGCAAAAGCGGTTCGGGGCGTGGCGGCGGAAATTGAAGAATTGCGCCAGCGCACCCGTCAGGGCGACAATCCTCTCCTCTGCCTGGATTTTTTTCTCGGCCGCGTAAGCCTCTTCCCGCGCAATCAGCCGGTTGTTCTTCTCGTCCGCTCTGCAGAATGCCTGGCAGGAGCTGTCTATCTTTATGAGAAGACTTTTTGCGGGATCCCAACCGGCTACCTGCGCGGCTTCGATCATCTGAGTGGCGAGAGCAGCGTTATCGCGTACGAGCAAGTCCGCCCGGCGCTCTTACAGATTGCTATCCATCAGCTCCTGCTTAATACAAGTGCGCGTGTGGCGTGGGCGACGGTTTGCCAAGGCGCAGCCAAAAGCGTTGCAAGCAGCCAGCAGGAGCTGAATCATGTGCGCGTGCAAGTCAGCAGCATATGTCGTGAGCATCGGCTCAAGCTCAGCGGCACGTTCGATGCGACCCTGAGCCGCTTTGGCTCGCACACCAGGAGAAATCTTCGTTACTATCGCCGCCGCGCGGAAAAGGAACTCAACGCGTCGTTCAACCCCGAACTCACCTTTGCGGAGAGCGACGAAGCCTTGCAGCACTTGAGAGAACCCTCTTTCCAGCCCTACCCAATCTCGTTGGCAGAGTGGCGAAAAATGGACGGACTCCTGCGCGCCCAGCCGGGATACTTCGCCATGGGCTTGTGCGCGAACGGAAAGTGGATCAGTTACCTGGTTGGCATGCGCAAGGGCAAGCACACCTATTTGCTTATCCAGATGAACCACGACGGATTTGCCCGCTATTCCCTCTCCACCGTGCTGCGCTCCTATTTTTTCGAATACGAGATCGGGTGCGGCCAGGAAGAGATTAAGTTTGTGAACGGCACCTGTGCCGCCTTCCAGCGTTGCTGTGAACCGGATACCTGCGTGACGGTGTCGGCGCGCCGCGGCATCAGGGCGTTCGTTCTCTTCAACTGGATTGCCCCTTGGCACAGTGCCCCCGACCATGCCTTGAATATGCAGCGCTGGACCGCAAAGTCAGAACCGGTAAGTTCTGTGCACACGGCCACGTCAAGGGAGTGGGCGCCAAAGCCGAAGTGACGTGTCGGCGCTTCCCGGCCCTTCGCTTCATCTGCCGTGCCGAGCTAGATCTAACGCGGCTCGAAGATCCCGTACACCGTCCGCACCAGCGGAGAGCCCCTCAGAGTCTCTGCCAGCAGACGAGTTGATGACGACCTCACCTAACAGGCTGGACGGAGGCTTCCCACCGCCCTTGCCTCCATGAGCAAAATGCCGGCAGGATGCTAAGCCTTTCGAGCCTGGCGCATCTTAAAAATTTCCTTTCGGCGCCTAGTCAACGCCTATTTCACCTGATACCATGCTGCTGCATTAGTTTGGGACTCGTACATTAACGATAAATTAGTTTGGGACCCGTACATTAGGTTCTATTGACCCTTAAATTTGGGGGCAAGCGATTTCAAAAGACGTAAGCGTTTTCATTTCCGGAGGCTGTGATGTACACAGAAAGGCATTTGCGTCTGGAGCTGCCCGAGCGCGCTCCATGGATCTTGAGCACGGTAGTGGTCTTATTGATTTTTCTGCTTTCGCCTTACGCTTGGGGACAAGCGGTATCTGCCACCCTACTGGGCACCGTGACCGACAATACCGGTGCGACCGTGCCCAACGCACAGGTCCAGATCATGGAAAACGCCACGAGCATTGCGCACGCTGGGGTTACGAATGAGAGTGGCAACTTCACATTTCCCGATCTAACGCCGGGCACCTATGCAGTAAGTGTCGAATCCAAAGGCTTCAAAAAGGAGACCCGCGCGAACGTTGACGTGGTCGTCAATACGACGACACGCGTGGATCTCACCTTACAGCCCGGCAGTGTCACCGAGAGTGTCGTGGTAACCGGGGCTACGGCCATCATGCAAACGGACCGAGCCGACGTGAGCACAAATATTGAGGCCCACACTTTAGGAAACGTGCCGATTGGTGTCAATCAGAACTTCCAGACCCTGCTCACGCTGGTGCCAGGGGTCGGGCCTCCAGTCTTCCAGCACTCCCAGTTTTTTAACTCGGCAAGTTCAATCCAGACGGAGGTAAACGGCCAACCGCGTGAGGGTAATAGCTATCAGATTGAGGGCATCGATGATGATGAGCGGACGGGGCTTCTGCAGATCCTGATCCCCCCGGTGCAGTCCATCCAAACGGTGGACATCTCCACCGCTAACTACGAGGCCGAACTGGGCCGTGCCGTCGGCGCTGTCACTAATGTGATCATCAAGTCCGGCACAAACGAATTTCACGGTTCTGCAAGCGAATTTTTGCAGAACAGCGAGTTTCAGGCGCGCGCGTATTTCAACAAGGGCGTGGGACATCTGGTTTATAACTACTTCGGCGGCGGGGTCGGCGGCCCTATCATCAAAGACAAGCTGTTCTTCTATGGAGACTACTATCGCTCTCCCGATTACGAAGCCAACTCGAACATCCTCACCATTCCGCCGACGCAGTGGTATACGCCCAACGCAGCCGGCTTTATCGACTTGAGCGGTCCGCTCCAAAGCAACGGCAAGGGACAAATCTATGATCCGGCAACGGGTACCGCATCTGGAGCAGGACGCACCCCCTTCGCAAACAATCAGATCCCTTTTTCCCGCGTGAATCCCGTATCCCTCGCGCTGCTGAAGCTGTTGCCTGCGCCCAACGCAAACCTCGCTACCAACCTTACCGCCCCGACGAATAACTTCTCCATCAATCTTCCGTTCCAGAAGACGACGACCAGATACGACGTCAAGATTGATTATCAAATTACCCCGAAGGACCATCTAAGCGGCCGCTACAACGACCAGAAGGTCACGGTTTTCCAGGCACCAGCCTTTGGAGCCGCCGGCGGGGGCCCTGCGCAAGGCGCATTTGCCGGCACAGGTAATTCAGGCATATATAGCACCGGTTTGAACTATGATCGGGCCTTCTCCGGGACACTTCTTACCGAGGCGCGCATCGGGGTCGCAAATTACGGCAACAGTGCCCTCCCCACCGGCTACGGAACCGCCTATGCCACACAGACAGGGATTCCGGGTGTCAATATCAGTCAATTCACCAGCGGCCAGGTGGGGATTCTGCTTTCTCCTACGGACTTCAGCAGTCCGATCATCGGATACTCGGCTTCTCTCCCCTGGATCCGCGCTGAGACCAACATCGATGGCGTAAATCACTGGACCAAGATTATCCGCAATCACACCATCAAGTTCGGTGTCGACGTACGGCGGATCCATGACGACCTGCTCCAGGACCAGACCTTCAGTCCACGCGGAGCAATTACGTTCGCTGAAAACAATACTTCCGAGCCCGGCGCTCAAACCAATGTCGCCAATGAGATCGCCAGCATTCTCTTGGATGTCCCCCAGGCGTCAGGCCGCGATCTCAATACGTACTTCCCCGCCTACCGGCAATGGTGGTTCTTCGCTTTCGCTGGCGATAAATGGCAGGTCACGCCTAAGTTGACCACGGATCTGGGAATACGTTGGGAATTTTATCCCCCAGCAACTCCCAAGAGCGCCGCAGGCTTTTCCAATTACGATCCAACGACAAACTCCCTTGTCATTGCGGGCGTTGGTTCGAATCCGTCCAATCTTGGCTTGCAAACAAGGTACACGTATTTTGCACCACGGCTTGGATTTGCCTATCGTGCAACGGAGCAGACTGTCGTTCGCGGAGGCTTTGGCATCAGCTACACGCCATTTGAAGATAATACCTACGCGTACAACTACCCGGTGCGCGCCAATAACAGCTACCAACAGCTCAACTCGTACCAACCCGCACTCTTGTCCGATGGATCCACTGCAACTTTCCAGGCTGGCTTCCCGGCACCAGCCCAAATCGTGATTCCCAGCAACGGCATTATTAGCGCCGCCAGTACCGCCGCGCTCACCAGCCAGGCGTATACAGTTATCCCCAAGAACTATCACAATCCTTATGTGGAATCGTGGAATGTTGCTGTTCAACAGTCTTTGCCACAACAGTTCACACTGCAGGTATCCTACGTAGCCAATCACGGTGTCCACATAGGCACATCGCAAAATATCAATTTGCCGCCGGCGCTCAGTCTGGGCACCGCGGGCGAGCCGGAATATATTGCCTACAAGCGCAGCGCAGCGACCACCGTGAATTTCCTGGGGTTTTCATCGAATTATCAGTCTCTGCAGGTCCAGTTGAACCGCCGCTTCGCCAACAGTTTGGGCGTGAATACCTCATTTACCTGGGGCAAAGGTCTGGGTTACCAACAGGACGACGATGGTGGCCTTTACTTCTGGATTGATCAGCGTCACAACTATGCACCCAATGATTTCGATCATCGGCTCAACTTCGAGGAGAGCCTGATCTATGACCTGCCGTTCGGTCCTGGCAAGCAATGGTTGAATTCCGGCATCACCTCCTCCGTGCTGGGAGGTTGGAAGCTATCGGCCATCATTTCCCTATATTCGGGCCTACCCTTCAATGTCACCGCTAACGGTGGCACTATCAACACGCCAGGACAGGGCCAGAATGCCAATCTCGTAGCCCCGTACCACGTGCTCCATGGTATCGGGACGGGACACAACTGGTTTGACCCCTCAAGCTTCGGGCAGCCCGCCGGCTGCCCCAAGACAGGAGCATGCCCGATAGCGTACGGAAGCGTACTGGGCAATGTTGGCAGGAACGCGTATTACGGCCCCGGATACATTCAGGACAACGTCTCGCTCTTCAAGACCTTTGCCATATGGGAAAGCGTCTCGCTGGAGGCGCGCGCGGACGCCTTTCAGTTGAGCAACAGTCCGCAGTTCAACAGTCCCCAAAATTCCATCACCAGCACGACCTTCGGACAAGTGACAAGCACGATCGGGAGCGGTACAGGCATCAACGGGATAGGAGGCGGCCGTTCGATCCAACTCTCCGCGACCTTGAAGTTCTAGACGGTCTTTCCCCCAGGTGAAAGGCGAAACAATCGCCGGTGCAGCCGTTCTAGCAAAGAATGGCTGCACCGGGCGCTCTCATCGCAACAATACCTAGCGGTGCGGATTTTCTTCAACAAAAGCCGCGAAGGGAATGGTTACTTTGTAGAGACCGGAACTAAGAATGCTTTATCGAGAAGGATCGCCTACCGGCATGCGACGCGGAACGGAGCGCGAAGAAGCAGGACTGAAGTGATGTTGCAGCACCAGGGCCAACGCGCCTCGAAGACGGGCCAAGCCGTAATCGGCCGTGGTAATGATACGAGGAAGCCTCGCGTTGAGCATTTTCGGTACCTCTTCGGTGAGAACGCCCGAGAAGTAAGGCCATACGGCCACGATATCCCCGGCAAACAACACGACCTCGGGCGACAGCCCGGCTAAAATTGTCTGCAGCCCGCGCGCAATCTGTACGAATTGATAGCGCAGCGCAGCCATAGCCTCGGCCTTCTGATCCTGCGCATCGATCAGGAGATGACGATAGGTGAAGGAACTTGGGGCCTTTCCCTTCAACTTGCGGTAGTAGCGCAGTGCGGCATGGTTGGAGGCGACGGTCTCCCAACAGCCGCGGTTGCCACATCCGCAAAGAAGTCCCGGAGTTTCGACACGCATGTGGCCAAACTCACCCGCCATACCGTTCCAACCGGAGATAAGATGTCCGCCTGCGAGAATGCCGGTTCCGATTCCTTCGGAAACGTTAATGGCCACCGCATCCTGAACGCCGGACAAGCTCCCAAACCAACGCTCCGCGAGAATGATCACATTGGCGGCGTTTTCGATCTCAACCGGAAGACCGGTTCCATCGGCGATAGCCTTTCTAATATCGAACGGTCCCCACTTGAGGTTTGGCGCGAAAGCCAATCGTCCGGTCGAAGGATCCACTCGGCCCGGAACGCTGATGCCCACGCCCTGAATCGCTTTTTTGGGTTCCGCGTTGGTGACGCGTTTGATGGCGGCTAGAAGTTGGGTAATGGAACGGTGAGGCTGGGAAGATATAGGGACATTTTCCTGTGCCAGAAATCTGCCGCTGAAGTCTGAGATGGCGACGATTGCGTTGCCGGGATGTAGATCCAGAATGACCACTCCCAGTTCATTGTTGACTCCCAACATCAGCGGCCTTCGACCGTGCCGGCTAAATCCAGTCTCGCCCTCACAAATCCAACGGCTTACCAGCAGTTCTTCTACGATGGCGGAGACGGTACTCTTCTGCAGACCGGAAAGCCGCGCCAGATCGGCACGCGAGACCGCCCCGGCAAGACGGATCAGTTCAAGGATGATCGTGCGGTTGGTATCGCGCGCGGTCTCGCTGCTTGATGCTTGAATCGCCAATCGCGGAACATGCGCTAACTGGCGTAGTGCGCGTTCGTTCATGAAGCCAAACCCGTCGTTTACCGTTTCTATTCTACGGCCCTCATCTCGGATGAGGGCCGGTTCATCTCCTAGCTCAAGTCGTAGACGCAGCAAGCACCCAGTTCTAGGTAGATACTCACACAAAAGACGCATAATCGCATCGGTTACAATCCTTTAAGGCGTTCTCTTATTAGGAGAAACGCTCCAGGCATCGATTTGACCAATCTTATTCGGGTTTTGCTTTCTTCAATGATTGCGGCCCCGCGCGGATTTGCTGCGTGGCGCGGATTCTCCGCGTCAGCTGCAATCGCTCGCTTTTGTGGGGCCTGATCTTTGCCTCGCATGACCTCACAGCAGGAAGCCATGGGCTTCTCCTGTCATTGTTCGAGGTCCCACCTCAGAAACTTGTTTTTGTCCACCGCTTCTCAAACCTGCCATCTCCGTGAGGGGCATATTCCGCCTGATCTCCCCGTACTTCGAGTCTTTCACCCTTACCCATTCGTATCGCCTTTACGGCCGCTGGAATGGCGTATGACACCAATGCGTTTGAGACGGTTGGCCTTTCTGATGGTCTTGCTGTCTACCGGATCCTTCTTGAGGGCGCAGACCGCCGGTGTGCCGTTGACCCTGCAACAAGCGATTGCACTATCCCGCGCGAAGAATCCGACTCTTCTTTCCGGCCAACAGCACGTCATCGCCACCAAGGCCAGCGAAGTCACCGCCGGCCTGCGCCAGAACCCAACCCTGACGCTCAGCGGAGTCGATGTGACGCTGGCGGCCAACAACCCCGGCAATCCCTACTCCTATTCGGCGAACCTCTCCCGCCTCTTTGAACGAGGGCAAAAGCGGCGGTGGCGTCTAGACCTCGCCCATGCCACGACCGACGTTACCCAAAGCCAGTACAAGGACACGGAGCGGCAGACGATCCTTGCCGTGAAACAGGCCTTTACCCAGATGCTGGCTGCCAAAGCGGCATTGAAGGTGGCAGACGACAATCTGCAGGGCTACCGGAAGACGGTCGAACTGAGCAAGATACGCCTTGACGCCGGTGACGTCAGCCCCACCGACTTCGATCGCATTGACCTGCAACTGGCTGAATTCGAGGCCGATTACGACAGCGCGAATCTCAATCTCGTGCAGTCAGGCGATCAATTGAAAATGCTGCTTGGGATCGATCAGCAGGCAGCCGGTTTTGACATCACGGGCACGCTCGATCCTCCTCAGCTCCCTCAGACTGTGGCGGAGGTGGAACAGCAAGCGCTCGCGGAGCGTCCCGATTATCGCGCAGCGCAGCAGTCCCTTCGTCTGGCCGAGGCGAACGTGAAATTGGCGGAAGCAAACGGGTCCACCGACCCGACTCTGGCCGGAGAATATGACCGGTCGGGCAATGACAATTCGGCCGGCTTCCAGGTGAGCCTCCCGCTCCGCATCTTCGATCGTAACCAGGGTGAAAAGGAACGGACCCGCTATGAGGCCCAATCCACCCGCTTCGCGGAGATAGCTGCACGCAACCAGGTGATCAACGACGTGGACCAGGCATGGGCTGCATATCAGACCGCGCTGGCACAGGCACGGCGCTACAACGGTCACTATCTCGGGGAAGCCTCTCGCGTGCGCGACAACCTCGAGTTCAGCTATCGCCATGGAGGCAGTACTCTGCTCGACTACCTCGACGCTCTTCGCGACTATCGTCAGACCAATCTCGACACGTTGAACGCCAACGCGCAGGTCTGGCTTGCTCTCCACCAACTTAGCTACGTCGCCGCATCGGAGATGCTTCCATGAGCCATGCATCCTGGACCGGACACCGGAGCCATGCACCCCGGATCGCAGCTTGGATCTCTACTCTTCTGCTTCTAACCTGCCTTGGCTGCCAGGACAATGCGCCTATCAGCGGCGCAGACACATCGCAGAAAGCCCCGATCGAGGTCACGACCATCCATTCTCAGGCGGTTACGGATCGCTTGGAGCTGGGGGCGCGGGTTGAGCCCGACCCCACGCGAGTGGTCCATATCTACTCCCAAGTCACTGGCCGCCTGGTCGAGTTGTATGTTCGGCCCGGGCAGGAGGTGACGAAGGATCAGACCATCGGCCTTATCCAAAGCAGCGAGATTGCCGAGGCCCGAGCCGATTACGATAAGTCCAAAATCGAAGTAGCCCGTTCCGACCGCCAGCTCGATCGCGCCAAGCTCTTGCTGCAGCACGAAGTGATGGCGCAACGCGATTACGATGACATTGAAGCCGCGGATCAGGCGGCGCACGCAGAGCTCACGCGCACCATCCAGCGAATTCACATGCTGGGCTTCTCGCCCCAAGGGTCATCGGACACCGTGGCCCTGCGCGCGCCCATCAGCGGCGCGGTGCTCGACATCGGAACGGCAAGCGGCGAAATGCAGCGTTCGCTGGACAACGCGAGTCCCATCGCCACCATCGCAAACCTCGATTCGGTGTGGATCCTCGGCGACGTCTTTGAGCGGGACCTGGGTACAGTCCGCTCCGCCGAGTCCGTCGATGTGACCATCCCGGCCTATCCGGGCGAGACGCTGCACGGTACTATTTCCAACATCTCCGACGCCATGGACCCCACCAGCCGGACGGTCAAGGTGCGCGTGATCGTGCCCAACCGCCGGCATCGCCTCAAGCCCGAAATGTTCGCCACTCTCTCCATTGCCCGTAAAACGGCGCAGCAATTCATCGTACCCACCACCGCAGTCGTTCACGAAGGTTCCTCGAGCTACGTTTTCATGCAGACTGCTCCCGGGAAGTATGAGCAGCACCAGGTGACCACCGGAGCCATCCACGACAAAACCGTGGTGGTGACAGCTGGACTGAAGGACGGTGATCAGATCGTCACCACGGGAGCGGCGCTGCTGCGTGCGCCCTCCGGAGACTGAGCATGAAGGCATTGATCCGAACCTTGTTGGAGTACCGCGCCATTGTGCTCATCGTGTTCGTCGTCTCCCTGGAGGTCGGCGTCTACGCGTTTATCAAACTCGACATCGAAGCCTATCCGGACCCCTCACCGCCCTTGGTGGAGATCATCACCCAGAACCCCGCGTGGTCCGCCGAAGAGATGGAGCAGCAGGTTACCGTTCCCGTGGAAGCGACGCTGAACGGCACTCCACACCTCGATCAGGTGCGCTCCATCAGCATCTTCGGCCTCAGCGACGTGAAGCTGTACTTCAATTTCGACAGCGACTATTTCCGCGACAAGCAGGAGGTCCTGAACCGCCTCCAGACCCTGTCCTTACCCAATGGCCTGCAGCCCCAGCTCTCGCCATGGTCGCCCATCGGTGAAATCTACCGCTACCAGCTTACCGGCGGCGGCTATTCGCTCAATGAGCTCAAGGCCACGCAAGACTTTCTCATCCGCCGTGAGTTGAAACAGGTTCCTGGCATCATCGATATCACCACCTTCGGTGGCACAACCCGTCAGTACCAGGTCGAAGCCGATCCGAACCGGTTGTTGGCCATGAACGTCACGCTGCCGCAGGTGCTCAACGCCATTCAGAACAGCAATGCCAACGCCGGCGGCAACTATCTCACGCTTGGCGATCAAAGCATCAACGTGCGCGCACTGGGTCTATTGAAGAATACCGATGACATCGGCTCGGTCGTGGTCGCCGAACGGAACGGCGCGCCGGTGCTGGTGCGCGATATAGGCGAGGTAAAGGAGGGATTCCAGCCCCGGCTGGGAAAGGTTGGCCGCAATGGAGAGCCTGACGTTGTGCTGGGCATCGTTTTGCTGCAAAAGGAAGAGAAATCACTGCCTGCACTCGAGGGCCTGAAAAAGAAAATACACGAATTGAACCACGGCGGTCTGCTGCCTCCAGGCATGCACATCAGCACCGTCTATGACCGCACCAAACTCATCAACACCACGACCCGTACGGTCCGCCACGTTGTCTTCACCGGCCTGTTTCTGGTGACGCTGGTGTTGATCTCCATGCTGGGCGACTTGCGAATCAGCTTTATCGCCGCGGTCACCATCCCGTTTGCTGTGCTGTTCGCCTTTTCCATGATGGTGCTCACAAGACAGTCTGCCAATCTCATCTCGATCGGCGCCATAGACTTCGGCATTCTTGTGGATGCCTCTATCGTCGTTCTGGAGAGCATCTATCGCAAGCTTTCGCGCCGCGGAGAGGACGAAAAAACCAACGAGCTCATCATCGAAGGCGCAAGTAACGCCGCGAAGCCGGTGCTTTTTGCCACCTTAATCATCCTCGTGGCGTTCATTCCTCTGTTCACCATGCAGGGGGTTCCCGGCAAAATCTTCGCGCCGATGTCGGTAACCTATGGGTTTGCCCTCACCGGCGCGCTTATCTTTGCCCTCATCTTCGCCCCCGTGCTGGCCTACCTGGTCGTTCCCGCTAAACAGAAGCAGGAGAAGCACGAGACGCTTCTCGGAGGCTTCCTCCTCCGCCGCTATGACAACGGCATTCCTCATGTCCTCGCGCATCGAGGACTCACGTGGATTGTAGCCCTGGCATGCCTCGTTGCAGCCGGCGTACTCTTCACCTTCGTGGGGGGAGAATTCATGCCTCCCCTCGAAGAAGGTAACCTCTGGATCCGCGCAACGCTGCCGCAGGATATCTCTTTCCAGGCCGCCGCAAGCATCGCCGACGAGTTGCGGGCGCAAATCGCGAAGTCTCCCGAGGTCACGCAGACCGTCTCGCAAATGGGCCGTCCCGATGACGGTACCGATGTTGTGACGTTCAATGACGTTGAAGTCTCCGTCGCGCTCAAGCCGCCCGGCGAGTGGCGGGCGGGCCTGACTAAGAACGCGTTGATCGATGAGATGAACCACCGCCTCTCACGCATCCCGGGCATGGACCTGAATTTTTCACAGAATATCCAGGACAACGTCGAAGAAGCCATGTCTGGCGTCAAGGGGGAAAACTCACTCAAGCTGTTTGGTGACGATTTTGACACGCTGTCG
Organism: Acidobacteriaceae bacterium; assembly: GCA_003152195.1. Classification (GTDB taxonomy): domain Bacteria; phylum Acidobacteriota; class Terriglobia; order Terriglobales; family Acidobacteriaceae; genus PALSA-350. Next base: position 14,189 of record PLZN01000381.1, on the reverse strand, counting down.
CATCTAGCCAACCAGATCTCACAGGTGATGCAATCCGTAAATGGTGTCGCGGACGTCGGTGTCTTTCGCGTCGGCGGCCAGCCCAGCCTGCTCATCCGGATCAACCGCGCCAAGGCTGCTCGCTACGGTCTCGCAGCGGCTGATGTCAATGCCACCATCCAGGCCGCGGTCGGCGGCGCGGCTCTCACCCAGGTCATTGAGGGCGACCGGCGGTTCGATCTGACCGTCCGTTTTCCAGAACGATTTCGCAATGGCCCCGAGGCCATCAAGGGTATCCTGCTGCCGACCCCTGACGGTAGCCGCATTCCTATTGGCCAAATTGCCGACGTGGAGACTCGCGATGGTGCGTTCATGATCTATCGCGAGAACGGCCGCCGTTACATCCCCATCAAGTTCAGCGTGCGCGGTCGCGACCTGGCCACCACCATTGAGGACCTGCAGCGGCAATTGGCGGACAAGATCAAGTTGCCATCGGGCTACAACTACACTTGGGCGGGAGAGTTTGATAGCCTGCGCAAGGAACAGCGCCGTCTCGCCTTCATCATCCCGGTGAGTTTGGTTGCGATTCTCGTCCTGCTCTACATCCAATTTCGCACCTGGAAGGATGCGCTCATCGTGCTGGGCACGCTGCCGTTCGGGGCCATCGGTGGTGTCCTAACATTGTTCCTCACGCGCACGCCCTTCAGCATTTCGGCCGCGGTTGGATTTACTTCCCTTACCGGCGTCGCCACCTTGGGGGCAGTCGTCTTCCTGTCTGGCATTCGCCGCGCGCAACAGGAGAGAGGCTTCGACGCAGGGCTGAAGACAGGTTGCAGTGATGAAATGCGACCGGTGGTGATGGCTTGTATGGCCGCCGGCCTTGGCCTGTGCCCGGCTGCCCTTGCCAACGGCATCGGCGCCCAGGCGCAGCAGCCGCTGGCTCGTGTTGTCGTGGGCGGCATGTTCACCACGGTCCTGGCAATCCTGTTTGTGATGCCCCTGTTGATTCGCGGTCTTCGCACCAAGGCCGATCTTGAAGCGCAGACGGCCATAGAAGGGAAGCCGTAGTTTCCTCAATTGACTGTGTAGGGCAACAGATCAGGAGAAGTTTGAACTGCGAACGCCCAGACGAGCTTGTAGTTGCTTGCGATAGCGCCGGCTCAATCGGAGGCCGTTTCCGTTTTCGAGCAGCACCTCGTACTCGCCGTCTTCACTGATCTTTAGACCTCGGACGCGATCGCAGTTGACGATGGTCGAACGGTGGATGCGGCAAAATGTGGCCGGATCCAAGTCCTGCTCGAGTTCAGACATGCTGCGGCGCAACAGGTGTGTTCTCGGTCCGACGTGCAGGTACGCGTAGTAGTCGGCAGCCTCAATCCAATCGATCTCGGAGATTCTGATGAACGAGACGTGCCCGGTGCCCTTGATGGCCAGGCGCTCCAGTTTTCTCGGAAGATCTCTGCCAAGCATGATCTTTTGCTTGGCGCGGTCGAGAGCCAGGTCGAATCGCGCGTTGTCGAACGGCTTCAAGAGGTAGTCGAGTGCTCCGGCCTCGAAAGCCCGCAGCGCATAATGGTCATAGGCGGTTACAAGGACGGCGGGAGGCAGGTCCTTGCCCAGAAGTTCCAGCACATCGAAGCCGTCGCATTCGGGCATTGGAGATCCCGATCCCGGTATGAGTCTTCTCCGGGCCCGCAGGCAGGGGCCGTCGTTGTAGACGCTGAGGGTGAGTTTGCCGTTGGAGCGGAATGCAGTAATCCTGATCGCACCTCCCTGGACTCGTTTTGCGATGCCATGTTTGACCGCATTTTCGGAAAGTCGCTTAGCCCGACAATCATGCTTACGGCCGCGTCGTTTCGCTTTTCGCGCACCAGGCCAACAATTGCATTGAGTGAATTGAACAGGAAATGCGGCTCGATTTGTCGCCGGAGAGCATCGAGGCGTGCCTTGGAGAGCTGTTCGTTGAGACGCGCAGTTTCAGTTTGCTGAAGGGCCAATCGCTCTCGGGAGTCCAGATGTAGCCGACCAGGAGGATGGTGACGTAAAGGATCAGGGACACGAGAAGCCCGCTGTAGAACTTGTGCAACCAAACATAAGAAAAACGGATCTGGATCCGGGGTAGTCGCCCATGGGTGCAGCAACTTTTCGACGACAGTGGTCCAGGCGGCGGAAACGAGGCCGATGGCTGCGCAGGCAGCAAGGTGCGTGCCCCAGGTGGAGAACGGAGCATAACGGCGGCCCAGGCGTAGAACGAGCGGGCGTTGCTAATGCCCATGGCAGCCACGAAAGCAGCAAGCTCACGAACAGCTGGGCCCAGGCATGGTGCATGCCTTCCGCGCGCATGACGAGGACGGTCTGAGTCGCATTGAACAGCCCGGCAACCGTCCAGATTGCAGCAATCCAGAACCATTGTGGCCGCTTGGAGCTGTTGAGGGTCGTGTCCATGGGGAGAATCGTATTCTACGGCTTCGCCGGAGTATCCAGGAATGCAGCGAAATGGCAGTCAGATGCAGCCGGCGGTCTGGCCTTTGCAAGATGGCAGCGCGATACTATCCCTATGATTGGCAGAATAGCCGTAGTTCTCAGTGTGATCGCTTTAGCGCCGCCGCCCGTCTTCCGCGAGCCCGCGGCGCCGAGTCCGGAATTTACCAATGACGGCCAGATGAGACTCCCCGAGCACTATCGGGAGTGGGTTTACCTCACCACCGGGTTTGACATGAGTTATAACCCCGCGATGCAGATGGACAACCACATGTTCGACAATGTCTTTGTAAATCCTGAGGCCTACAAAGCTTTTGTGGACACCGGCACGTGGCCGGATAAGACGATACTCGTGCTCGAGGTTCGCGGCGCCAAGGGGAAAGGCTCGATCAACCAAAAAGGTAATTATCAGGGGACCGACGTCATGGGGCTTGAGGTGCACGTGAAGGATGAGGCGCGTTTTCCGGGTAAATGGGCGTTCTTCCCCTTTGATGGTGGCAAAACCGCAAAGATGATCCCAACCACCGCCGACTGCTATAGCTGTCACGCCGAACATGCGGCCGTGGACACCACGTTTGTCCAGTTTTATCCGACTCTTCTGCCAATCGCTGAGAACAAGCGCACGCTTTCTCCCTCTTACCTAAAAGAGATTGCAATACCGGCACAGCGATAGCTGGGTCGACCGGAGCGTATCGCAGTGGAGGGACCTGCGGTTCCTGTTTCCGCATCACAAACCATCACGTCCGGAACCAACCTACCCTTTGTCATCCCGACCGGAGCGTAGCGTAGTGGAGGGACCTGCGGTTCCGCCCTTTAGGCCGCAAAGCTCACCCAGATCAACCCAAAGGTTGACTTTGGGGTCAACCCCCTACCCGATGACAGGTGATTCCGCGCCCGTATAACCTCGACCTGTCGCCGACGGCGCCGGTTAGGCGTTTTGCAAACCGCGCGCGACCCCCGGTAGGAAGCTCGTGAGCCGATAAAGTAAGCTAGCGTGGATGAACTGCTTGCGGGTATCGGGCCATATGTGGGTTGGAAATTGTCAACAGCAAGGGGAGCGGCCCTGGCTAGGATCTTCCCGGGAGCGGCGACCCGCTGGCGCTTGGCGCGGGGTGATGGTCGCGATCATGGCAGTTGCCTTCGCATTGCTGAGCGGATGCCATTCTTCCGGGCTGCCCAAGCCTGCGACCAAGGCCTATATGGACGAAGTCACGGCCTTCTATGTGGGGCTCGCCGCGCTGCAGGTGGGGGATGATGTGCGTGCCGACAGCACCCTCGAGCGGGCCACGCAACTTGCGCAAGGAGAGCCGGCAAGCTGGGCGAACTGGGGCGTGCTGGCGCTGCGTCAGGGAAACTACGATGTAGCGTCACAACGGCTGGGGCGAGCGCAGAAGCTGGCTCCTCAGAATGATCAAATTTATTATTTGCTGGGTGTGCTGGAGAGCAAACGGGGCAATCCGGCGCAGGCCATCGTCGAGCTCCGCCGGGCGGTGCAGATCAACCCGCGTGGTTTGCGGGCCATGTATCTGCTCGCGCAAGAAGTTGAGCGGCAGGGTGACGCAAACAGTGAGGCTGAGTTCCAGCAGTTGCTGGAGAAGATCCTCGCCGAACAGCCCGGCAATCCAGCGGCCTTGCTGGAGCTTGGGCGGGTGGCGGCAAAGCGTGGCGAAGCAGAGACGTTGCACTCCGTGGTGACTCGGATTGGCGCCCTTTCCGCAACCTGGCCGCCGGAAGTGCAACAGCAGTGGATCGCTTTGCAGGCTGCGGCTGCCGGGCCGGATCCCAGGGCAGCCGCCGTTCGCATCGCGTTTCTACGCAACTCGTTGATGCGCGTCCCTGAATTCCGTCAGAGCCTTGCCCTAATTCAGCCCGCTGCAGGCGACCAGGCCGCGCCCTTTACCCATTTCCTGCTGCTGCCCACGCCAACGTTTTCCCCCGCACCGGCTGACGCGGCGATCAGTTTCCAGCCCGCGGCGGTTAGCAATCCCGGCTCTCCGCAACAAGCCGAAGGAAACTCATGGAGTTGGATCGGGGCCATCTCGCTGAGCGGAGCTGGGGCTCCCGTGGTAGCCGTAGCCAATAGCCATACCGTAAGGCTGGCGAGTGGAGCGGCTTTTCCTTTCCCAGGCGGCTCCGTGGACGTGCCGCTTCAGCCCGAGTCTATCCTGCCGGTCGACTTCAATTACGACTTCAAAATGGATCTGGTGCTGGCCGGCGAAGGTGGCGTTCGCTTTCAGCGCCAGGAGAGCCCGGCGTCTTTTACGGATGTGACCGGGCAGACCAAACTGCCGCCGGCATTGCTGCATGCCCCCTACACCGGCGCGTGGGCGATCGATATCGAAGCCGATGGTGATATGGATATCGTGCTTGGTGCGCACCAGGGGCCGCCGGTGGTGTTGAGAAACAATGGCGATGGATCGTTTACTGCAATGCATCCGTTTGCCGGGGTTTCCGGCCTGCGCGGCTTTACCTGGGTCGATCTGGATGGCGATGGTAATCCCGATGCCGTCCTGATCGATGGCTCGGGTCTTTTGCATATCTTTCATAACCAGAGAGCAGGCATCTTTCGCGAGCTTGTGCCTCCTCGCAACTTGCCTCCTGTGAAAGCAGTGACTGCTGCCGATGTAAGCGGCGGAGGAACGCTCGCCCTGGTGGCCGTCGAAGAGACGGGTGCGCTGGCCGCGATTACCGGCACGAGCGAAGCAGGGGCGTGGAACGTTGCCGAGCTGGGCAAGGCGCCCCGGCTTGCGGCGGAAGTCCGCCTGCATGCCGCCGACTTCGATAACAACGGCGCAATGGATCTGTTGGTTGTACCCGTGGCGCTCAATGCCGGGGACAGTCCGGGCGCCTTGCTGTGGCTGGGAAACGGTCCAGAGAAGGCCCAGAGATTTACTCTGCTGCCGCAACCCGTGGGCCCTCCGCGAGTATTCGACGTTGCCGACGTCAATCTCGATGGAAGGCTCGATCTGCTGGGGCTTTCCGCGGCCGGGCAGGCGCAGCAGGCAATGAATCAAGGAAGCAAAAAGTATCAGTGGCAGATCATCCGGCCGCGAGCACGGCAGGCTACGGGTGACCAGCGCATCAACTCCTTCGGAATTGGAGGTGAGATGGAGGTACGCTCCGGCCTGCTGGTTCAGAAGCAGGCGATTACCGCGCCGCAATTGCATTTTGGCTTGGGCGAGCAGAGTGGTGTCGATGTTGTCAGAATCTTATGGCCCAATGGGACCGAGAGTGCTGAGTTTGCGTTGAAGGCGGATCAGGAGGTCCTGACAGAGCAGCGCCTGAAGGGTTCGTGTCCCTTTCTCTTTGCATGGAATGGCAAGCAGATAGGCTTCGTGAAGGATGCCGTGCCCTGGGGTTCGGCGATTGGTCTGCAAGTCGACTCGGTTGGTTCTCCCGGAATCGCCGCGACCGAAGAATGGTACAAGATTGACCGCGATCAACTTGTGCCTCATGACGGCTACTACGATCTGAGACTCACCGGCGAACTATGGGAAACCTTTTACTACGATTACTTGAAGTTGATGGTGGTCGACCATCCCGCCGGCACCGAGGTGTTTACCGACGAGCGGTTTGTCGTTCCACCGGTCAAGCTGGCAATTACCGCCGTCGCGCCGCCGCACCCTATTGCGAAAGCGATGGATGATCGAGGCGCCGATGTAACCGAGATCGTCAGCAAGCTCGATGGCAAGTATCTGGATACCTTTGGTCGCGGACAATATCAGGGGCTTACGCGGGATCACTTTGTGGAAGTTGACCTGGGCGACGATGTGCCTACGAGTGGACCGCTATGGCTCATCGCCAAGGGGTGGGTGCACCCTACGGATTCTTCGGTAAACGTCGCGATCAGCCAGGGGAGCCACGAGAAGGCGCGCGCCCTTAGCCTTGAAGTGGGCGATGGGCATGGCGGATGGCGTACCGCGCGGGCAAACCTGGGATTCCCGGCAGGCCGTAAAAAAACCTGCCTTATCAACCTGGAAAATGTCTTTCTGCCTGGAACGCCGCGCAAGCTGCGCCTGCGCACGAACCTCGAAGTCTATTGGGATTCGATAGAGTGGGCGCAGGGCCTGCCCGCTACCCGGCTGAAGGTTACGCGATTGGATCCGTCGCTGGCAGACCTTCATTATCGCGGATATTCGGTGGTCAAGCAGGCGAATGCTTCCTCTCCCGAGCTACCCGATTACAACCGGATTGCGGCCAGCAAGCAGATCTGGCGCGACCTCGAAGGCTACTACACCCGCTATGGCGATGTTCGCGGATTGCTGGCAGGTATCGATGATCGCTACGTGATCATGAACGCCGGCGACGAGATCACCTTGCACTTTGCCCAGCAGGCTCCGCCGCCCGCAGGATGGGTGCGGGACTATGTCATTGCCGGCGACGGCTGGATTAAGGACGGAGACTATAACTCAACCTACTCTCGCAACGTCCAACCTTTGCCCTACCACGCGAGGAGTGAGTACAACGAAGCCCCCGGCAAGCTGGAAGCCGAGTGGGTGTACCGTCATCATCCAGAGGATTGGCAAAACTACCACACGCGCTACGTAACCTCCAGCCCCTTTGACCAGGCAGTCAGGAGCAGTGCAACGCAATGAAGGCAAACCTCGGCGCCAGAATACTCCTGGCCTTCTTTTTTGTCGGGCTGTTGGCAACACCTTTGGTTATCAGCAAGATTTCTGCGCGGCGGGAAGAAGCCCAGGCGAAGTTGGATGAAAGCCAGGCGCTGGCGCGATACGGCTTCCATCTGCAGGAGGTATCGCAACAGGCAGGAGTTCGCTTTATCCACCAGGCGCCCACATTGGACGCCAAGTTGGCGGGCATCATGCCCGAGGTCTCCTCGATGGGTGCGTCAGTGTCCATCGTCGATTTCGATCGTGATGGCTGGCCCGATATGTACCTTACCAACAGCGCGACGGGTAGTCAGAACCACCTGTACCGCAATATGCACGATGGCACGTTCCAGGACGTTGCCGGGCAGATGGGTCTTGCCGATGTGAACCAGGCAGGAACCGGCGTCTCCATGGGGGCGGTCTGGGGCGACTATGACAATGACGGTTACGAAGATTTATTTCTGATCAAGTGGGGAAAGCCTGAACTCTTTCACAACGATCAAGGTCGCGGCTTTACTCGGGTCACCGAGGCTTCCGGCTTGCCCCCCTGGATCAACGCAAATACCGCGGTCTGGTTTGACTACGACGGCGACGGCCTTCTCGACCTGTTTGTTGGGGGGTACTACTCCGAAAAGCTGGATTTATGGCATTTGAATACCACGCGCATGATGCCGGAAAGTTTTGAGTACGCGAAAAATGGCGGTCGAAAGTTCTTGTTTCACAATCTTGGCCACGGCAGGTTCGAGGAGGTCAGCGAAAAGGCCGGGATCAAGAGCAACCGCTGGGCACTCGCCGCTTCCACAGCGGATTTGCGGGGTACCGGACATCCTGATCTATTCATAGCCAACGATTATGGAGTCTCCGAGCTTTTCCTGAATGAGGGCGGACACTTTCATGAGGCGGGCGAGGCGACCGGCGTAGGTTTCGCTCCTAAAAGCGGCATGAACGTCGCCTACGGAGACATTCTGAACCAAGGCAAGTACGCCATCTATGTCTCGAATATCTCGCAGGACGGGGTGCTGATCCAGGGCAATAATCTCTGGGTCCCCAGGGAAGGAGAGGCGAGTTTGAAGTATGAAAACCTGGCGCGGGATATGGGTGTCGAACTGGGCGGGTGGAGTTTCGGCGCGCAATTTGGCGATCTGAACAACGATGGCAACCTGGATCTCTACCTCACGAACGGGTATATCTCTCTGAGCCGGACGAAGAGTTATTGGTATGACTTCTCGCGGGTGGCGGGCGGCAACAGCAAGATTATCGCAGACGCAGCGGACTGGCCCGCCTTCGATGGACGCAGCCTATCCGGGTATCAACAGAAGAAAGTCTGGATCAATGATGGGGCGGCAAAATTTATAGACGTAGCCCAGGCTGTTGGCGCGACCGACACCTATGACGGGCGCTCGGTTGCGCTGGGGGATCTGTGGAATCGAGGCGTTCTCGACGTGTTGGTGGCCAACCAGCGCGGCCCCTTGCTGATTTACAGGAACACGGTGAACCCAGAGAATCAATGGGTCGAGTTTGCCCTGGAAGGGGCGAAGAGCAATCGGAGTGCGATCGGCGCGCAGGTCACTCTTTATTGGAACGGGCGCCAGCAGGTACAACAGGTTTCCGGCGGAAGCGGGTTCGCCGCGCAGAACGATCGTCGATTGCATTTTGGGCTGGGGAAAAATGCGCAGATTGAGAAAGCGCTCATCCGGTGGCCTTCGGGCAAAGTGCAGGTCGTCGAGAACCTGGTCCCCGGGAAGTTCTACAATGTCCGGGAGGCTGAATGAGTCACCAGGTACGTATTCCTGACACGGCGCAACCGGTGAAGTTTGAGGCGTGGAAGCGATTCTTCAGCCCGGCAAACCGGTATCTTTCTCCCTTGCTGATCACCCTCGTTCTATTGGTAGGCCAACTGTCGTACGGCATCCTCGAGAGCTACACGCGCACCCTGCTGGCGATTGGCGTAAGCCTTGTCGCCGAACTGATTCTGGCGCGCATCTTCTTTGGCCATTGGCCAAACCTGGCCAGCGCCTACATCACTGGTATCAGTGTGGGGATCCTGGTTCGTTCCCCGGCATTTTGGCCGTATGCCCTCTGCGCGCTGATTTCGATTACCTCCAAGTACGTGCTCCGCGTCCACGGCCGGCACATCTGGAACCCCTCGAACTTTGGTATCTCAGTCTTGTTCTTTCTGGCCTCAGGCGCAGTGGCGGGCTTGAGCATCCAGTGGGGAAACTTTGTCTGGCCCATGATCGTGATCTGGGTATTGGGATCGGTGATTATCTGGCGCCTGCGGCGTTTCCATATCAGCGCGACCTATGTAGTCTCGTTCTTGGCGTTTGCATTTCTTCGCAGCTGGATCACTGGCGATCCGTGGCAGTCGGAAATCTCTCCCATCACCGGGCCGATGTATCAGCTGTTTATCTTTTTCATGATCACCGATCCGAAGACGACGGTGCGCTCGAAGACTGGCCAGTGCCTGGTGGTCTTTGCCGTAGCCGCGGTCGAGATGCTGCTGCGCCTCCACCAAGTGGTGTATGCCCCGTTCTATGCCCTCTTTCTTGTGGGACCAGCGGCCATGCTACTGGAGATGTGGAAGGATTCCCGCCGCGCACGCCTCCTGGTTGCGCATGCCTGAACTCGAGTGAACACCCTGCAGACAAAACGCAATCGCAGAAACATGCTGCACAGGCGTATAGCTGCCTGCCTGCTGTGCATACCCTTGCTCATAGCTGGATGTACCGGGAAATCGTCTGGTGTTCCCGATCAGCGATCCGGGAAGGCCATTCAACCCCCATCGAACACTGCTGTGGCCGCCGCAACCTCTCAGCTCGCGCGTCCTGCTCCGCTGCCGGAACGGCCTTCGGGGCCGATTCGTTTCGTCGATGCGACCACTGCTTCCGGCATTTCCTTCCGTCACCATAGCGGTGCATTTGGAAAGAAATATCTTCCCGAAACGATGGGGAGTGGGGTGTGTGTTCTGGACTACGACAACGACGGATGGCAGGACATCCTGTTTGTGAACTCGATGGACTGGCCCGGGCATGGCTCAGCGAAGTCTTACCCGGCCCTCTACCACAACAATGGAGATGGAACCTTCACCGACCGTACGCGGGAGGCTGGGTTAGCGGTTGAGATGTATGGCATGGGGTGCGCCGTCGGAGACTATGACAACGATGGCAGGGACGATATTTACATCACGGCGGTAGGTTCCAACCATCTCTTCCGCAACTTGGGCAACGGGCGGTTCGCTGATGTGACGGCCCGGGCCGGAGTGGGCGGCTCCGGCTTTTCCAGCGGCGCGGTGTGGTTCGACTACGATAACGACGGCAAGTTGGATCTGTTTGTGGCCCACTATGTGGATTGGTCGGTAGACAAGGATCAGGTTTGCGCACTCGACGGAACGCATAAATCGTATTGCACCCCACAGGTCTACAAAGGCGAGAGCGCACGGCTTTATCACAATCGCGGCGATGGAACCTTCGAGGATGTGACCGAGCGCGCCGGATTGCACGATCCAACCAGCAAGTCTCTCGGCATTGCTCTGCTCGATTACGACGATGATGGCTGGCTTGACCTGCTGGTCACCAATGACACGCAGCCGAATAAGCTCTATCGCAATAACCNNCGACGGCACCTTCTCAGACGTTGCCGTGCAGGCGGGTGTGGCCTACAGCGATGCGGGCTCAACCCGTGCGGGCATGGGTGTGGATAACGGCGACTATGAAAACTCAGGCCACCCCGGCGTGGTGATCGGCAACTTCACTAATGAAGGCATAGCGTTGTATCGCACGGACGGCTCAGGTTTGTATACCTCCGCATCGGAGGCAACCAGTCTCGATCGCTGGTCATTGCAGTCGCTCACCTTCAGCACATTTTTCTTCGACTACGATTTGGACGGCTTGCTCGACGTGCTGGCGGTGAATGGACACGTGGCTGACGACATCAGCGTGACCCAGCCGCACCTGAAGTATGCGGAGCCCGCTCTGGTTTTTCGTAACAAAGGGAGGGGGCTGTTTGAAAATATGTCTGCGAGGTTAGGCTCAGCACTGCAGCGTCCGATCGTGGGCCGGGGCGCTGCCTATGGAGACTTCGACAATGACGGCGATCTGGACCTGGTGATTACCGAGGCCAATGGCCCGGCACGCCTGCTCCGTAACGAGAACGGCAACCAGAACGACCTGCTGCGGGTCAAACTGGCCGGCACTCGATCCAACCGGGACGGCATCGGGGCCAAGCTTACGCTCCAGGTCGATACCCACCTTCGGCTGTTGCGGATGGTTAAGACGGGCTCTGGCTATTTGTCGCAAAGCGAGTTACCTGTAACCTTCGGGCTGGGCAAGCCTGATCCAACCAGAAGAATGCGGCTTACCATCGTGTGGCCCAGCGGGCATAAGGATGCTGTCTCGGACATAGAGCCCAATCAGTCGATCACCGTGCAGGAAGGGAAGGGGATCATTGCAGCCCATGCGATC
>PLZN01000381.1:0-2524 GCA_003152195.1 Acidobacteriaceae bacterium | reverse complement strand
AGACTTTAACCACGGGCTGCTAAGCTAAGCCCAAAAGCCCAACTTATCCAGCATGGCGATAATCTCCTCGCGGCTGGCTCCCAGCTTGGACCTTGCATGCAGCAGGTCTTCGGCGCATACCGGGTACCAATTGTGGCGCGTGGGATTGCCGAATCCGCCCAAATTAAAGGGCTCTATCAGCTTCAGAACCTCTTCAGCGAACGCCGTCGTATCTGATTCCCCATGCAGTTTGCACGCCCGCTCCAGCAGAACCCGCGAGGCTGGCCCGAACCCAGGATGCTGATGCAAGAGAAAGGACGATGCCAATTCTGGCTTGCCCAGCCGGTGCGCGGTCTCAGAGAAACTGACGGCAGCAAAGTACAAGAGCGACACCGCGGTAAAGGCGGAAAAGTTGTCCATGTTGGCGTACAGCCCACCGATCAGCCGGCTTGCAGCCAGCAAATCAGCTTCAGTCTGTTCGGCGTAGCTTTGCAGTTGCCAGGCGAGGTCAGCCGAATTGCGATGCTTGTGGATGATCCGCGCAAGCCTCTCTATGCCCATCAAGGTGAGTGGAAAGCCGGTTGAGAGCAGCGGGTCAACAAAACCCGCCGCTGAGGGAAGCATCGCCCACCGTTGGCCGGCGATGGTCTTGATACGAAAGCTCATTGTTGGTAAATGTTTGAATGGCTGGCAGGCAGTCGCCCCTTTGAACTGTGCTTGCAGCCCAGGCAGCAGGTCCAGAAGCCGCTGCCAAGCCGGCGCGCCTTCGTGGAGCGCCAACTTATCAGCAACAGCATGGGTGGCTGCAACTCCGGCGCTGGTAACCCCATTGTTGAAGCGAAGCACCCACACCCATCCACCCTCAAATACGTGGTGCACGGCTGCGTCATCCACTGCATAAGGAGGAGTCTCTCCGGCAGCTTCCGTACGCTTCACGCCCCTAAAGTGGCTGTAGAGGGACTCCGTAGCCGGGAGGCAGGGAAAGCCGGTCTCTTCCAAGTGCAAAGCGCGGTGCAGAAATCCGCCTGCGCCAGTGGCATCGATCAGCAGCCTGGCATGGATGTGGAACGCCTCATCGCCTGCATTGCCAACGATGGTTGCGCCATTTTCTGTTAGGTCCAGGGCCTCGATCCGAGCGTTGTCGCGGTAGTCGACTCCGAGGCGCTGAGCTTCTTCGGCCAGGAAGTGATCGACCTCAGCCCGGTACCAATGCGTGTCCGCGATACCACCATGCGGGCTCGCCGCCACAAGCAGTTGGTCTGCGTGATGCGGAGCAAGCGGCTCGGCTTGTCCCAAAATATGGTGGAAGAAAGTGAAGCCGCGCTTGAGTCCGCACGCGATCTGCGGATAAGCGCGCTGCCAGCTTCCCCATTTCGCCAGAGGCGCAAGCCGCGGCAGATCATAGGTTGCACTAAGCCTTTCCAGCAGAAGATTGCTGAGCGGCGTGGTAGATTCACCAATTGCCATGCGCGGATGCTTGCCCCGCTCGAGCAGGATGACCGAAAGGCCGAGCTGATGAGCGATCATCGCCATCAGGCTGCCGCCAAATCCGGAGCCGACGATCGCCAGATCGACGTCGCGGGTCAACTAACACCGCCGCAATGGGCGCATGGAATCCTGTCGAGCACGGTTTGCTGCAGATTCATCCGGAGCAGGCGGGCCGCCCGCTGCGTGTGGCAGTTCGCGCATGACTCGCGCAGGCCCCAAAGGTCCGCAAAGACTCTCCCTGCTTTGAGACGCAAGCCATACTCCATTGCTGATTCCAGAGTGTGCAAAGCGGGGGGGGCAAATTGACCGTTCGCCATGAGTGTTTCCATGGCTCCGTTTCCTGCACGCGTCGGGATGAGGGTTGCGGCGGTAGCACCATGTTCCATGGCAAATTCCAGCGAGCGCTCAGCCCAAGGGAGCGCCTCGACTGCCGGCATGAGAGGCGGCTGCACCAGGATAAAGACCCGCAAATCGATCCCGCCGCGGCGCAGGAGGCCAGCCGCAGTCGAGAATTGTTCGAGCGTCATGCGCTTGTTGAGTCCAGCGAGAACTTGCCTGTGCACCGTCTCGAGGCCCATAGCGACCTCCAGTTTGCCCTCGAGCAGATCGCGAAAGCGCAAGCAGGCATCGCCGACGAGCGCGGGATGATTCTCTACGATCAACCTCTCGAAGCGGTTGGCGCGCTGCGCGATGGCCGCGTAGTCTTCCGGAGGAATGGCCCGCGGATCGAAAAAGCTGCCGCTGTTATAGAGCTTGAGCTGGCGCGCCGGTGCAAGGTTAAGAAGCGCGTGATCGATCTGGGCAGGGATCGCTCCGGTAGGTACCGTTTCGGTGAGCGTGTTGCGCCACAGATCGCACATCAAACAGCGAAACGGGCATTCTCGATTGGTGAGGAAGATCGTGGCAACCGGTTGCACTATCCCCCCGATTGCACACTCCTCTTCGACAAAATACTCATAGGGTAAATGTGGGTCGCGGTTCTCTCGCGCCGGGCGGCGGCTGAGTATACAGGCATCACGTTCCGCGGACCTGGCCGGGTATACGGATGGCAATACGT
>PLZN01000476.1:24038-35407 GCA_003152195.1 Acidobacteriaceae bacterium | reverse complement strand
TCGATGCGGGCGATGCGCTCGTCAACATACCAGGCTGCCGGTATGGTGTAAGCCTCTTCGAGAGGCACGCCCTCGTCGTAAAGTGCCAGAACGTTGGAGAGGGAGAGATCCATAGCGTATTCCTTTCACACAATACCAGCTAGTACGTGATGGTGGCTTTTCGCGAAAATGCTTGCCGAGGTTCACTCTGTTTCTGAAGGAACACAGCAAATTTAACTGATCCTGCTGTCGAGGCGACTTTGTGAGCACATGTTGTTCAAAACACATTTATCCTGACCAGGAGGAAAATCTATTGGTCCGATCTGGAACTCTCTGCTTGCCGTTGCTTCTTATCAGCATACTTACTCAAAGAGTTTGTAGTGCGCAAATCATCCACGTAGATACCTCTCCTGCGGACGCCACCAACCACTTTATTCCCAGGGAATCTCTCGGTGCCGGAATCGATCGGATCTCTCGTGAGGGGCTCGATAAGATGTTGAAACAGCCGCTGCTGGGCCAGGTATTCTCAGCAGGCTGGCAGCCGGTCACCTACCGTCAAAACACAGAGCTTGGCGTAGAAGCGTGGCATTGGAATCCGCGAGGGACGTGGAGCCAGCCCAACGATCGCGGCTATTTTGTCGGGTCGGCAGAACCAACCGGGTTTATTCGTCATTCGTTCGGATACAAGTTGCCGCGCGGGGCGTCGCGGGTGACAGATGGCGATGTCTCAACCTATTGGAAGAGCAACCCCTATCTTAGCGCGCGGTATACAGGGGAAGCAGATTCATTGCATCCGCAATGGATCATACTGGATTTGACCGAACCGCAAACCATCGACAGTATCAAAATTGCCTGGGCTGCACCCTTTGCGACGCGGTATTCCGTGCAGTTCTGGACTGGAGTCAACCCGTTTGAATTTCCCACCGCTGGAGTCTGGCAAACTTTCCCTCATGGTGTCGTGGAAGCGGGTAACGGAGGCACCACAACGATTCGATTGACGGATCAATCCTTGACGGTGCGATATGTTCGTATTTCGATGACTCATTCCTCCAATACTTGCAACGCCGATGGACCCTCCGATCCTAGAAATTGCGTAGGGTACGCGATCAGTGAGATTTATCTCGGGACTGCTACTTCCGACGGACAATTCCACGATATTGTGCGTCACGCCGATGATCCAGAGCGAACCCGCGCGCGGGCTTCATCGGTAGACTCGTGGCACACATCGATGGATCAAACTAGGTCCAAGGCATCGCAGCTGGGCTTCGATCTCTTCTATACCAGCGGTGTCACCCAGGGGCTACCGGCGATCGTACCGATTGCGCTGATTTACGACAATCCTGACAGCGCAGTCGCTGAGATCAAATATCTCGAGTCCCGCCATTATCCGATCTCCTATGTTGAGATGGGAGAAGAGGCGGATGGTCAGCGATTGGCGCCCGAAGACGATGCCGCCCTCTATCTGGAATTTGCCACAGCGTTGCACAAACTGGACCCCAACCTGAAACTAGGCGGTCCTTCCTTTGAAGGCGTGAATAAGGATATTTTGTATTGGCCGGATGAGAATGGAGAAGCCTCATGGCTAGGCCGCTTCCTCGACTATCTCAAGCAACACGGCCGCATGCAGGATCTCGCGTTCTTTTCCTTTGAACATTATCCTTATGATCCCTGCCACATTTCCTGGGGAAGTTTGTATGAGGAGCCACAGCTGGTGGCCGGCATTATGAAAACGTGGCGTGATGACGGTCTGCCACCGAATGTACCTATGTTGATTACAGAGTCAAATCTATCTTCCGACACCACCGAAACGTTCATGGACATCTTCGGCGGCTTATGGTTAGCGGATTACATTGGTTCGTTCCTGGATGCGGGTGGCAGTGGCGTCTACTATTTTCACTATCTCCCGTTACAGATGGAGAACAATTGCAACGATTCTCCGGGAACGTTCGGCATGTTTACGCTGAACCCGGACTTTGAAATCAAGCAACCCCTCTCGCAATATTTTGCCAGCCGGATGATCAACTTTGAGTGGCTGCAGCATGATGGTGGACCGCATACCATGTTCCCATCCACAGGCGCCTACAAAGACGAGGAAGGGCATACGTTCGTCACCTCATATTCCGTTCTGCGTCCAGATGGAGAATGGTCAGTGATGATGGTCAACCGCGATCAAGACAACGCGCACACGGTTCAAGTAGATTTTCAGAACTCCCAGACAAAAACGACAAGCTATCTCTCCGGCGACGTTCATGTCGCTATCTTTGGGCGGGATCAATACAAATGGCATCCTGCCCGGACAAATGGCCGGGAAGCCCACATGCCCCTGAGCCTGGATGAAAGCGGGGGAGTTTACACGCCTGGCCATGCGGATCCGGACGGACCTATCGCGGAAACAGTGGTACGAGGCGACAAAACGACGGAATATGAGATTCCGGCCTCTTCGATTGCCGTCTTACGAGGCAAGCTCGCTGACAGATAGACGGGAGACTCACAACGAGGGAGCGCTGTGCGCCTCCGCGGCCGCCCGGATGATGGAGCGCCGGCCGCGGCGGTAGACAGCGAAGCCGCCGAGCAGCAGCACCAGGGTCATTACGACAATCTTGGCCAGGGCCGCGCCCGGGTTTCGCTCGTCCTCCGCGGGAAACAGCGAGAGGATGATCGCGGCGGTGGTGGAGAAAAAACCCATGCATGCGAGGGGAATGGCAAAGCGTTTGCCGCCCGGCAGGCGGATGGCGCCAGGCGGCGACGAACGCGACTGCAGGCGAATCATCGCGGCAAAGAGGAAGAGATAGGGAATGAAGTAGGTGATGACGCTCATGCTGACCAGCAGGTCATAGGTACCCCTGACGCTGGTGCCTGCCTGGCTGAGCAGGCCAAAGAGAATGCCGGCCAAGCCGTAGGAGATGAGGGAAACATAGGGAGTTTTCCATCGCGGGTGGATACGGCCAAAGATCGACGGCAGATAGTGGTTGATGCCCACGACAAAGGGCAGCCGCGCGGTCGCCGTGAGATAGGCCCCGGCCGCGCCTACGTTGCTGATGGACACCAGGATGGCGATGGGCGCAATCAACCCCGCCACCCCCAGCCGGCGGCAAAGAAGATCAATGGCGGTCATAAAGCCGCCCAGGCCGCTGATGCTGCTCGAGGGCAGCGCAATCAGCATGGCCACGGTCCCGGCGATGTAGCCGACGGTGATGATGGCGCCCGCCACCAGCAGGGAACGCGGAACCACTCGGCGCGCGTCTTTGATCTCTTCGCCCATGAACGACACGGTTTCAAAGCCGCCAAAGGCGAAAAAGATCGTGGACCAGAAGACAAGGTCTTTCACGTGGGCATGAGGAATTGCGCCAGACAGGGTGAAATGGGTGGCGGAGCCAAAACGGGAGAACGACAAGAAGCCAAGCGCAACCAGGATCAGTACCGGAATTGCCATGCCCACTGCGCCAAGATTATTCAGCCATTTGCCCCTTCCGAGGCCGATCACGTTGAGCACGGTAATCAGCGCCAGCATGCTGACCGTGAAGACCATGTAGTAGATATTTGTGTCGGCCAGATGCTGGGCGCGAGGACTGGCGAAGAGCAGGGTGCTGGCGGCGAAGTAGAGCACGGCAGCGAAGTAGGGAAGATTGCTCATCCAGTAGGTCCACGCTGCCATAAAGCCGGCAAATTCCCCGTAGGCTTCGCGGGTCCAGACGTAGAGGCCGCCCTCCTGCGGATAACGTGACGAGAGCTCGAGAACGCAGCCCGCCAGGGGCAGGAAGAATCCACACCATGCCAGCAGCCATACCACGATGGCCGATTGCCCTGAAG
This sequence comes from Acidobacteriaceae bacterium, assembly GCA_003152195.1. Taxonomy (GTDB): domain Bacteria; phylum Acidobacteriota; class Terriglobia; order Terriglobales; family Acidobacteriaceae; genus PALSA-350. The sequence goes on along the minus strand of PLZN01000476.1, from coordinate 31,618 downwards.
CGGCCGCCGTTGCGATCCAGCGCAGGCTGAGGCCGCTGACGATATAGAAGAGAACGACATCGCGAAAGCCGAGTTCCCGTTTCAGCTTCTCTGCTGCCATGAAAGAACCTCGCGCCTTGACTGCTGCTCTACTTCATGTCCTTGAGTACAGCCATGGCGGCGTTGCGGCCGTTCATCGCGATGACGCTCCCGCCGGGGTGGGTGCAGGCGCCGCAGAGGTAGACTCCGGGCATCGAGGTCCGAGCGGCCAGGCGGTGACTCCACATGTTTCCCGGTAGGCACTCGCCCTGAAAGATATGTCCGCCGGTCAGGCCGACCTTTTCCTCAATATCCGGCGGCCCCATCACCTGTGCTTCGATCACGGCAGCGGGCACGTTGGAGCAGAACCGGCCAATGGAATCAAAAGCAAGTTTGCGCACTCGCTCCCGATGGTCATCCCACGAGCCGGCGGCAAAGGTGTGGGGCACATATTGCGCAAAGACGCTCATGGTGTGCTGGCCTGCGGGAACCACGCTTGGGTCATGCACGCTTTGGAAATAGATTTCGCACCACAGGCGCTGGGGGAGTTCGCCTCTTCGGCTCGCGGCGAAACCGGCTTTCCATTCCGCGTGGGTCAGCGGCGCGTTGATCTGGCCGTAGTGGTGGGGCTGCGCCCGGCCGGGGCGAGAGGTAAAGTCGGGCAATTCGCGCAACAACACGTTCAGCTTGACGGTGCAGCCCTGTATAGGCAGATGCTCAACTTTCGACCGGAAGTCAGAACTCGCCGACTTGCCCAGCAGGCGAAGCGTAACCACCGGGTCGGCATTCGAGATCACCACCGGAGCGGAGATGCGTTCGCCGCCCTCGAGCAGAACCCCCTCCCCGGGCAGGATCTCCGCCACAGAGACTCCGGCGGCTACGGTAGCCCCGGCCTCTCGCGCCGCGTCGCAGAAGTAGAAGGAGACCATGCCCATTCCGCCCTGGACGTAGCCCCACATGCCCGGAATGCCGCCCAGCCGTCCCGAGGAGTGGTGATAGCGGATGGAGGCCGTGCCGGGATCGAACGGGCTGGCGTTGGTGCCGATAACTCCCTGCCCCAGGTAGGCAGTTTGCAGCCGCTCGTCATCAAGATAGCGCTCCACGAACTCAGCCATCGACCAATGGAAGAGCACCTGCCGTGCTTCCTCGTCACTACCCAGGCGGGCGTCGAGTTCCTCCTGGGAGGGAGCATCGCCGATCCATACGTCGCGATCGCCGGCCGGGCGCAGCGCTTCGCGCAGGCGCCGGATCACGCCGGTCATCGCCTTCCAGCCATTCACATCGCGGGGAGCAAAGCGCCGGATCTCGTCTTCACAGGCGTCGTCGTCATCCCAGAGCTGAATACTAGTGCCGTCGAGAAAAGGGACGAAGAGGCCGTTGACAGCGGGCGTCCAGTGAAACCCGCGGTCAACCAGGCCAAGCTCATCCACCACCAGCGGATGCAGAAGTCCGGCGAGGTACGCGCACGGCGACATGCGGACGCCGGGGAAGGGCTCTTCGAGAGTACAGGCGCCTCCGACGCGCGGGCGGGTTTCCAGCACCAGGACCCGCTTGCCCGCGCGGGCCAGGTAAGCAGCGCAGGCGAGGCCATTATGGCCCGCGCCGACGATGATGGCGTCCCACGGACGGGACGCAAGCTGGGAAAGGGGCGCCGGGAGGCCGATCTCGCCTAAAACGGCGGCTGTGGGGCTCTGTGCCAAGGCTAAGTCTCCCTGCAAGGATTGGAATGATGCATTGTAAAGGACGTGCTCGACCGGCTGGATGATAGCTTCAGGCTCTACCCCGCAGCCGGTCGAGTACGCGCCGGTTGCGTTTCGAGGGTTTACCGGCTGCCGGCGCGTCAAACCGCGGCATGGCCTTACGCTCTTCCGCCAGCCTCAGCCGCGACTCGCGGCTCTCCGCTGTCTCCCGGTAGAGCGTCTGCGCAACTGCCGCCGGGCCACGCATCTCGCTGAGAAGCAGGACCTCCACCTGAAAGTCGCCGTCTTCGTTCTTTACTTGCAACAGGCCGCCGACCCGGACCTGGCGGGAACCCTTGGACGGCTGTCCATTGGAGGCCACCCTGCCCAGTTCACATGCCCGTGCAGCCAGCGCCCGCGTCTTGAAGAATCTTGCCGCCCAGAGCCACTTGTCCATTCGCACACCGGTCATGCCTCATTCTCGTACAGGGCTGGGTGCCGTATCCTTAACAAACGGGCCAGTTTCTTTCTTCCCCGAATCTGGTATGCTCCTGGGGTTCAATATTCCAATAGGGATTCAGTTCTCTCTGTGGAAGCAAGGTTGAAACGCATGAAGCCACACGACAAATTCGAACGAGTAGCAAAGGCACTCGATAATTTTCGCATCGAGATACCCTCCTGGGGGTTTGCCAACACAGGAACGCGCTTCGGCAAGTTTCTGCAGGTTGCGGCAGCAACTTCGATTGAAGACAAATTCGCCGATGCTGCGCAGGTCAACCTCGTGACGGGTGCCAGTCCAACCATGGGGTTGCATGTCGAATGGGACCTTCCCGAAGGCGTCGCGAGCGTTCCCCGGATTCGGGCGCTGGAAAAGAAATATCGGATTCGTGCCGGATCCATCAACCCCAATCTCTTCCAGTCACAGGAATACAAATTTGGGTCGATCTGTAACCCGGATGCCGAAGTACGCCAGAAGGCGCTTTTGCACTTTCTTGACTGTGTGGAAATTGCGCGGCAGCTTGGATCCCAGGACATATCCCCGTGGGTTTCCGATGGCTCGAATTATCCGGGAACTCAGAATATCCGCAAGCGCATCGGCTGGATGGAAGAGATCTTCAGCCAGGTCCATGCGGCCCTGCAGCCCGATCAGCGGCTGTTGATCGAGTACAAGCCGTTCGAGCCGGCTTTTTATCACACAGATATTGCGGATTGGGGCATGGCGCTGGAGTTGGCGCGGCTGGCGGGACCGCAGGCCAAAGTGCTGGTTGATCTCGGCCATCATTACCAGACGCAGAACATCGAGCAGATTGTCGCCTGGTTGTTGCGTCTCGAGATGCTGGGCGGTTTCCACTTGAACGACCGCAGATTCGCCGATGACGACCTGACGCTTGGGTCCATCGATCCCTACCAGGTCTTCCGGATCTTCCACGAAATCCTGAGCGATGCCGCGGGTGCGAGCCAGGTCGCGTTCATGATCGACCAGAGCCACAATTTGAAAGGGAAGATCGAGGCGATGGTGCAGACCGTCGCGGTGGCCCAGGAACTCTATGCCAAGGCGGCCTTGGTGGATATCGAGCAACTGGATACTCTGCAGACCGAATGTAAGCTGGTCGAGGCGGAGGAGTGCTTCCGGTCGGCGTTCTGGGAGGATGTCCGCCCCCTGGTGCGCGAATGGCGTCGTGGCCGAAGCTTGCCGGAAGATCCCCTGCGGGCTCTGCGTGAGAGTGGCTACGTGGAGCGGATTGCCGAAGAACGGGCAGCGAAGAACGCAAACATCTCAGCCACCTACGCCTAGAGCGTTTCCGAGGGCGAAAATGAGGTTTTTTCATCGGTTTCGCTGCGGCCGAAGTGGGGACCGCAGGTCCCTCCACTACGCTACCCCGGATTTTCCGTAGAGTTTGGTGGCGTTGGCGAACTCCATGCGGCTTTCTTTACGGAAAGCCGCACACGAGGCGATGGCGTGCGCCGCGAATTAGGAAATCCCGACCGAAGCGTAGTGGAGGGATCCGCGGTTGAATCCTGTATAGAATTAATTGTTCTATTGAGTATCGAGGGCTGAAGATGAGTACAAGTACAGTGACCGCGCTACGTTATCTCGAAGATCGCTGGGACGATAAAGTGGCGAGCGCTCTCGATGAGCAGGAGTTGCTACGCTACCGTTCCAATCTGCTCGGCTCCGATCTGCGCATCACCAATTTCGGAGGCGGCAACACCAGCTCGAAGATCGCTGAGAAAGATCCGCTGGACGCGAGCCGTCAGGTGGTCTTGTGGGTGAAGGGGAGCGGGGGCGACCTGGGCAGCATCAAGCGCAGCGGCTTCGCCACGCTTTATCTAAACAAGCTGCTCGCGCTGGCGGGCAGCTATCGCGGGGTGGCCCACGAAGACGAGATGGTGGAGATGTATCCGCTCTGCGCCTTCGGCAAGAACAGCGTGGCCGCCTCGATCGATACGTCGCTGCACGGATTTCTGCCCTTTGCGCATGTCGACCACCTACATCCCGATTGGGGCATCGCGCTGGCCGCCGCCGCCAACGGTCATGAAAAGCTGGCCGAATTTAATGCCCGCTTCGGGCGCGGGCTGATCTGGTTGCCCTGGCAGCGCCCGGGCTTTGAGTTGGGCATGATGCTGCGCAAGGCGGTTGAGCAAAATCCCGCATGCGATGGGGTCATTCTGGGCGGGCACGGTTTGTTTACCTGGGGTGATACGCAGCGCGAGTGCTATCTCAACACCATCACCATCATCGATCAGTTGGGGCAATTTGTTCAGGAGCACATCAGCAGCAAGGGAGGCCGAATCTTCGGCGGCGCCCGTTATCAACCGCGCGAAGATTACCGCGAGCTTGCCATCGACATCTTTCCCTATCTGCGCGGGCGGGTCTCGGTTGCGAAACGCATGATAGGAACTTTCACCGGTCTACCCGAGGTTCTCGCCTTCATCAACTCCACGGAAGCGCAGAAGTTCGCCTTCCTGGGAACAAGCTGCCCCGATCACTTTGTTCGTACCAAGATCCGGCCGCTGTACGTGCCCTGGAACCCGGAACAAGATCTCGCGAGTTTGCGCAAAGCGGTTGACGACGCTCTTGTTCAGTACCGCAAGGAGTATGCCCTCTACTATGAGCATCACGCCAAGCCGCGTGATCCCGCGATGCGCGATGCCAGCCCCACCGTGGTGCTGGTTCCCGGCATCGGGATGTTCAGCTTCGGCAAGAGCAAGACCGAATCGCGAATTACCGGCGAGTTCTATGTCAATGCCATCCACGTGATGGAGGGGGCCTCGGCGCTCGAATCCGGCAGCCAGCCTAAAGTTCTGCCGCAGGCTGGTCCGGCTGCGGAAAGCGCATTGTTCCAGGTGCATTGCAACTACGTCGCGCTTCCGCCTTCCGAGGCATTTCGTATCGAATATTGGGCGCTGGAAGAAGCCAAGATCCGGCGCCAGCCGCCGGAAAAGGAGCTCAGCCGCCAGATCGCGCTGATCGTCGGTGGTGGCAGTGGAATCGGACGCGAGGTTGTCCGCCTGGCCGCAGAGCGGGGCGCGCATGTGGTGGTCGCAGATCGCGATCTGGAAGGCGCGGCGAAGGCTGCGGAACAAGCCACCGCCGTCGCCGGGAAGGAATTTCAACTCGCCGCCGCGGTCGATATTCGTGACCGGGTTGCGATTCGCGGTCTGCTGCGGAAAGTGGTGGCGGAGTTTGGCGGCCTCGATATCCTGGTCAACACGGCTGCGATGTTTCCTTCGTCCGCGGATGGCCGGGTCACGGATGAGCAGTGGGCCTCCACACTCCAGCTCAATGTCACGGCAAACCACGTCCTGGTCGATGAAGCGGCAAAAATACTGGCCGAGCAGGCGCTGGACGCCTCGGTGGTGCTGACAAGTTCCGCGAATGCCGTGGTAGCCAAGCGCGGCAGCGAAGCCTATGACGTGAGCAAGGCCGCGGTCAGCCACCTGGTACGAGAGCTGGCCATTGCGCTTTCACCACGGGTGCGTGTCAACGGCATCAGCCCGGCGACCGTCGTCAAAGGATCGACCATGTTTCCCCGCGACCGCGTGATCGCCTCGCTCACCAAATACAACCTCCCGTTCGAGCAGACGATGACGGATGAGGAGCTGCGGACGCTATTGGCAAACTTCTATGCGCAGCGCACCTTGACCCACCAACCCATCGATCCGGAAGATTGTGCCAACGCGATCTTGTTTCTGGCCGGGCCGCAGGCACGCTGCACCTCAGGCCACCTGATCCCGGTCGACGGCGGCCTGCCGGAGGCGTTCTTGCGATGACGCCGGAAGGAGCAAGCGCTCCTCAGGAGAGGTTAGCGATGGTGGCAGTTGATCTGGGAGCAGAGAGCTGCCGGGTTTCCCTGTTGCGGTGGAGCGGCGATTCTCCGCGGATCACGCTGGTGCACAGGGTTGCCAACGGACCGGTCGCGCAAGGCGAACAGCTACGATGGAATCTGCAGGCTATCTATGCCGGAGTGGAGGAAGGGCTGCGCCGCTGCGCCCGAATCGCGATCGAAGGCGTTGCATCGATTGCCGTGGACGGGTGGGCAACCGATTACGTGCGCCTGAATAGCGAGGGCCTGGCCTCCGCCGATCCGTTCTGCTACCGCGACCCGAGAAACATCGCGGCGGAACGAGCCGTTCATGAACGCATCGATGTCCATCGTCTGTACGCGCTCACCGGACTGCAGCGGTTACGTTTCAATACCCTCTATCAGCTTTATGCGGATCAGATGGCCGGCATTCCTGCATCCGTTCCCTGGGTCAGCCTCCCTGAATATGTGCTGTACCGTTTGGGCGGACGGCGCGTGGCCGAGTATACCAATGCGACCCACACCGGGCTGGTGAGCGTTGGAGACAAGACCTGGTGTGCCGAGGTCTTCGACACGGTGGGACTTGATCCTGCGGCGGCGCCGGAGTTGGTTCCTCCGGGGACCGATCTCGGAGTCTTGCGCGGACTGTTGGCTGACCTGCCTGCCTTGCGGGGCACGCGGTTGATTGCGCCTGCGTGCCACGACACTGCATCGGCCACCGCCGGCATTCCCGGATCGACGGATGAGAGTGGCTTTATCAGCTCGGGCACCTGGTCTTTGGTTGGGTCGCTGCTCGATCGACCGTGCAATACGCCAGCCGCATTTGAGAAGGACTTCACAAACCAGGGCGCTGTGGCGGAAAGAATTTCCTTTCATAAGAACGTGAACGGGATGTGGCTGTTGCGGCAATGTATCGAGCATTGGAATGGACTGGGACGCCAGTGGAGCGTACCGGAGTTGATTGCGCAAGCCGACGGCCTGGCGCCGCCCGACCAGGTGTTCAATGTTGATGAGGGCGAACTGATGTTGCCCGGCAACGTGCCCGCTCGCATCAACGAGCAACGACGGCAGGCAGGTCTCGATCCCCTCTCCGAGTCACCGGAGAATGCCCCGGCCTTTACCAGCCTTATCCTCCACAGCCTCGCTGCGCGCTACGCCGAGGTCTTTCATGATCTCACCGAGGTTACCGGCAAGCGCCTGCGCCAGCTCTACATCGTGGGTGGTGGCAGCCGCAATGCGTTGCTCAACCGGCTCACGCAGGATGCCACCGGACTCGAGGTTCGCTGTGGCTACGTCGAGAGCGCCACGATTGGCAATCTGGCCATTCAGCTCGCCGTCGGCGACGGAGCGGGGCAGGCGAAGCGCAGTCCCGATGCGAAAGAAATCCAACGTTGGGCATCCGCGCTAGGTCCCGCAATCGATCAGCAAAGCTTCGTCTAAACCACCACCGATGTGGGCTGAATAACATACGTAACGGCGCAAACCAGGGGCGCCCCACGTTTGCCCCAGCGTACCCGGATTTCCTGTTACGCTGCACCAGACAGGACTGCTTGTGCGGCTTTCATTAAGGAAAGCC
>PLZN01000476.1:19306-24018 GCA_003152195.1 Acidobacteriaceae bacterium | reverse complement strand
TAAATTTCTTAACTTCTCGATGTTTCCAGAAAGGCACTTTAACCACGGGCTGTTAGGAGCAGGCGAGAAGCGGCTTGCTCACTTCGCCGACTGAACAGGCGGAAGATACTTCTTATTGATCTTCGCGACGACGGTGTAATTCGGGTCAACCATCTGGTCCAGATGAATCTCCGCAACCTTGGAGAGAAGTTCATACGCATCCATCTCGGAGAGTCCATAGTCCTCATGGATCCAATGAACCAGTTGAGTAAAGGCGATGCGCAGTGAGTCGTCGAGAGGCCGATAGATGCCGACGGCCATGATGTAGTCCGCGTTCTCAAAGCGAGGCCACGCGATTTCCTTGTGCTTGATCACGTCCACTCGCAGCTTCACCTTCATGGAAATCTCAACCGCGGTGCCGTCAATTTCACCGTCGCCCATGGCGGCGTGTCCATCTCCCAGGTAAAGCAAAGCGCCTGCGACGTTGACCGGCAAATACAAGGTATTGCCAGTAGTCGCTTCGGGAGCGTCCATATTGCCGCCGTATTCCGCGGGCGCAATGGAGCTACGTGCCTCCCCATCGGCCGGTGCGACGCCCACACAACCCAGGAATGGATGGAGCGGGATGGGGACGGTGTAAGCCGAGTCGTTTGCCTTGAACGTGGCGGTGTTTGCTTTTCTATCGATCGCGTAGGTCCAGCTCTCCTTGGGAATTGGACCGCCTAACATCGGCGTGTAAGTAGTGCTATTGATCGCACCGAAGCCCGGCCCGGCGCTCCCGAAACCCTTTTCCGCATTCACGTCCACCGCGAGGAAGTGGATGGCGAGCGTATCACCGGCTTCCGCACCCTCGATGTAGAAAGGTCCAGTCAGCGGATTCGGTCCCAGGACTTTCATTCCGGCATCTTCGAGAGCATGTCCATCGGCATCGACGGTGTTGGTTTCGAGAACGTCGCCTGGTTGCAGGTGAAGCACCGGAGGAGCGGCCCCATAGTCATACTTGAGTTCACTCAGCTTGAGTTCGTATCGAGCGACGTGCGGTTGCTGAGCGATTGCTGGGAGCGGCACCGAGGCAAAAGCTGCTACAACCAGCGCTGAGAGGATTTGCCGTGGAACTAAATCCATGATTTCTCCTGAGCTTCTAATTCTTCTACCCGAGAAAGTCCATTCGGAACGCATCACGGTGCGTCAGGGAGCAGACCCTTCTCAACCAGTACAGGCGGCTTGCGATAGTGAGTTGCCTGCTCGTAGGCGTAGGCCCAACCGAGGAGATCGCCGTCCTTCCACGGCCGGGCCGAGATCTCGAGGCCGAAGGGAAGGCCGCTGGGGTAGAATCCGCCTACCACCACGACGGCAGGAATGCCGATCCTATTAACCCATGCGGTATTGCTGTGCGGCCCGCTGCTCAATTGCCCGTCCTGCGGCATGGTCTCGTCTGGCGGCGGCATCTGGGCAGCCGGGTAGACCAGACCGTCCAGGTGCAGCCGGTCGAAAGTTTCGCCGTATGCGGCCAATGCCCGTCGTTGTGGAGCGAAGTAGTCCGCCTCCGCGTTCGGATCCGTATCCAGGCCGGTCTGCCTTACCGGAGGCATGTCATGTTTCCCACCGCCGATGATCGTGGCCGGCAGCGGGGACCCCATCACCTTTTCATACTCCGCCGCGGAGTGATATTGAGCCGGACCATAACTCTTGAGAAAACGATCTGTGCCATCACGCCGATACTGCCGCGTGCTGATTTGGCGCACCAATGTTGCGAAGCTGTCGGGTAGGATCGAATCGTCGAAGACCACCGTTGCCCCTGCGGCGCGCAGACCTGCGATGGCCTTCATAAACATCGCGCGGGTCTCCGGTTGGAGCAGGTTGCTGGAGGCCGCATCGGCCAGTCCAGCCGCCGTCGAGACGCCGTCCGAAGTGTCTTCAAAGGGAACTCCGCTCGCGCCCTTCATAATGAAGGCGGGCACGCCGAAGCGCTTTCCTTTCAGCGCGTCAACTTTCAAATACTGGATGTAAGGGCCGGGCTGCGCCTTCGCTGCTGAACCGGCCGTGCGAAAGTCCATCGGATCTTCGCCGGCCATCACACTGAGGGCAATCGCCGCGTCGGTGACGTCGCGTGCAATGGGGCCCGTATTGTCGAGCAGCCAGTCGAGCGGTGCGATGCCGGCGATGCTCACCAGCCCCCGTGTAGGAAATACGCCAATCACGGCGCTGGTAGACGAGGGCATGCGGATGGAGTTGCCAGTGTCTGTTCCGTTGCCGAGGAGCGCGAAATTGGCGGTGACGGCCGTGACTGTACCGCCGGAAGAACCGCCCGGGCTAAAGCGAACGTCATACGCATTGCCGGTGCGGCCGAAGGCGGTGCTGCGGTTGGTGTCGCTGGCCGCAAAATCCGGCATATTGGTCTGGCCGATGATGACCGCGCCGGCCGCGCGCAGTTTGGTCACGATGGTTGCGTCCATCGGCGCGACTAACTCGTGGCCCGGGACGAGATAGCCCTTCCAGCCGTCGGTGGTGACCAGACCCTTGACACTGGTATTGGCCTTGGTGACTATGGGCACGCCCCACATTGGGCCAGGCTTAAAGCTAATGCCGCCTAGCTTGGCAGTTTCATCCTCGCCGGCCGCCGTGGCCAGCGCGCCCTGTGTGTCCACGGTTTGTACTGCCCGGTAGATACCGTTGTATCTGGCAGTGCGTGCCATGTACCATTGCACGACTTGGGTGACGGTGTACTTATGTGCGGAGTACATCGCATGCAGCTGTGGGATAGTGACTTCGAGCAGATCGTGGTCCATGGCCGCCTGCGGGCCGTTAACCACCGCCACCGTCCCTGAAGGCGTGGGATCTGTAGTCTGGGCATCCAAGAACGGCCGGCAAGACAGGAAAACCGTCAGGAATAACAACCAGCAAAAGGTGTGAAAAACCCTAATTCGGTTATTCCTCCGCGTCAACGAACCATGGGCGCCCCATATCTGGCGCGCACTTTGCGTCAGATGTGGGATACCATTGCTCCGCACTTGCAAGTTTTCAAGCATCGATGGAAAGGCCAAGGCGATGGAGCGGCGAAGCCGGACGGGTGCCCCACGTTCGCCCCAGCGTGCGTGGGACGATAATGATTTGTTTCCACTGCTTTTCCATGACGGCTCATCCGCACTTCTGCTGTAAGCAACCGCCACGGTCTCTCCGCCGTTCCGGCCTGAGGCTATTTCGAAGCAATGGTGGGGCTTCGCCCGTCCTTTTCGTCCCACGTACGCCGGAGCGAACGTGGGGCACCCATCTGCTTTTGCTGCGCCGCCATCTGTATCTATGCCACCGGCAAGACTGGTTCTCTCTGACTCTTTCCTTGCCGCATCCTCGACATTACTCTTAAAACAGAATCTTCAGAGCCAGCTGAACATTGAACGGCTCCCCTGGCCCGATACCCGGCGAGCCGCTGTAGTCCCCTATGGTGTCACTACTCTGACCAAAACCACCACCAATCGTTCCCGCGGGAGGCGCCAGGTTGGTGCGATTGAAGAGGTTGAAGAACTCCGCTCGGAACTGCGTTCGGATCGATTCGTGAATGGCCGTGTTCTTGAAGATGGAAAAATCCACGTCTCCGTATCCGGGGCCATGGACGGAGTTCCGCGCAACCGTGCCGAAGCTTCCATTGGGCGCGTTGACATAGGATGCGGGATTGATCCATTGCACCGGCTGGTGATTTGTCAGAGCGTGCGGCACTCCACTGAAGGGAGCGCCCACCTGGACGCCGCGGTCGGTGTTTTCCGCGGTGCCGCTGGTATCGGAAGAGGCATGAATGGTGAACGGTTCCCCGGTTCGGAAGGAGAGGTTCCCGTTGGTTTGCCAACCATTCAAAAGCCAATGCGGCCCACGCGAGGAACCGGGAATATCGTAGATGAGATAGGAATTGAAGTGGTGCCTGATGTCGTAATCGGAGTTGCCATAATCTCCGTAGAAATTCGTGCTGTCCTGAGGCAGGGCGCCCACGTATTGCGTCACTTCATCCATGCTATGGGCGTACGTGTAGTTGAACTGAGATACCAGGCCGTGCCAGCTCGTCGTCCGCAGGGTTGTTTGCAGGCCGTTATAGCTGGAGGTGCCGATGCCCTGAATTTCGTCGATAACTCCGAAGTTAGGAAACTGGGAGAAGTAAGGACGGCTCGCCTGTTGGAATGAGAAAACATTGCCCGAGGGAGTCATGACCTGTGACGGATTGAATCCGCTGCCCAGCGCCGCTTGGTTGATGTCGCGCAGGCTCAGCAGGCGGCGCCCCAGAGTTCCGACATACCCGACTTGCAGCACCGCATTCTTGCCTAGTCCCTTTTGGACATTCAGGTTGAAACTCAAGTCGTAAGCCGTGCGGAAGTTCTGACTGACAGAGAAGAGATTGAAGACATTACTGCCACCGATGGAGAGATTTCCGCTGGGAAACAGAGGGGCATTTTTCTGAATGGTGTATCCATTCTCCTGAATGGTATAAACCGGATTGATTCCAGCGGGATTTCCTTCCACCCCGATGGGCCCGTTGTTGGCAGTCGAGGCGGCGGCAAGACTCGATGAATTGTCCAGGAAGGGCACGATCGCAGGTGTATCAAAGAACAGGCCAAAGCCGGCACGAATAACCAGATCGCCGTCTTCCTTGGGCTGAAAAGCCAGGCCAAGGCGGGGGCTCACGTTGGTCCAAATCTTAGGATAAAGCGAGCTGATGCCGGCGCCCGCAACTACCAGGCCGCCCTTGC
>PLZN01000476.1:0-19297 GCA_003152195.1 Acidobacteriaceae bacterium | reverse complement strand
CCATGAAATCGGCGAGCGTGAGCACGTTGTAGTCAAAGGATCCGTTTTGGCAAGCCTGCTGAACGGTGGGATTGGAAGCAAAATATCCCGCACAATTTGGCGAGCCATCCGCGTTGGCGTAGTCGGCTGCCCAGGGCCCGGCGGTTCCATTGAAATAGAATGCCCCGCGAGCGCCGGTGTTGTAAAAGGAGTCGACTTGCGCCTGGCGAATTTCGCCGCCAAAGCGCATCTGGTGCTTGCCTATGGAGTAAGACAAGGCATCTTCCAGGTGACCGGTGATATCGTTTCGTCCGGAGTTTGGTGTCAGTCCCGTGCTATCGAAGCCGGTGATGGCTATCAACGGCGCGCCAATGAGATCACTGCCAGTCACCCCGGTGTTTAACCCCAATGACACCGGATCGAAGTTGTGATTGGCGTCGGAGAAGACCTGGTTGAAGTAGCTCACGCCAATCAGCGCCTGGTTGGTCAGGCGGGCAGAGAAGGTAGTGTTGTAGACCAACGAGTAGTTCTGCACGTGAATGGGTGCTACCTGGTAGTAGTACGAGAGATGTGAACCGATAGGCGCGGTCTGAGTTCCCTGGCCTACGAACCAGCGAAACGAGAGGCGATTGTTGTCATTGAAGTTGTGGTCCAGCTTGATCAACCCATTGTGGCTGTATCCGCTCTCTGCGTTAGGGTTGAAATAATTGTTCGGCGCCGCCGCGCCGGAGAGCGCGCTGGCGGGCCAGATGGTACCCAGCAAGGTGGAAGAGACAGGGTTTTCCGGCACCCCGTAATACTGCAGCACCTGGTTCGCCGATTGCTGATAGGCCACGGAAGGCTCGGTAGATTGCGCCTGGTTGCCGATCAGGAATTTCTGCTCTTCGTAGGTGACAAAGAAAAACGTGTGATCGCGAAGGATAGGGCCACCGGTGGAGAACCCATATTGCTGGTTGCGCAATTTATTTTTCGATGAGCCCGCGGGAGCGAAGGGCGTCTCCGCGGCAAGCGCTTCATTGCGGTTGTAGTAGTAAGCACTACCATGCAATTGGTTGGTACCGGACTTGATCACCATGTTGACGGTTCCGCCTGGATTGCGTCCCGTCTCGGGACCTGCCTGCGTCTGCAGAGAAAACTCCTCCACCGCGTCCAATGGCAGTACCACGCCCGCAATGCTTTGCACTCCGCCTTGGTTCACCGCCATGATGTTCCACCACTGGTCGTTGTTGTCCGAGCCTTCAATCTGCCAGTTGACCTGGTTGGCCCGGGCACCGTTCACCGAGCCGCTGGCGCCTCCGGCGTAGCCGGCGAAACCCGGGGTCAGCGCAATCAGCTGCGTGTAATCGCGGCCGTTCAAAGGAATATCCTGAACCGTGCGGTCGGGTATAACGGTCGTCTGCGTCGTCGACGTGGTGTCCAGGGCAAGTCCCGCTGCGTCCACCTCGACCGTGGTCGCTTGTTGAGCGATCGCCAACTTCAGCGGAAGACTGTAGAGCGAACCCGCGGACACCGGAACCCGATCGACTTTCAGGGTCTGAAATCCGGATGCTGCAGCCGTCACTGTATAGGCACCGAGGGGCAGATCCACGAAGCTGTATTCGCCGGCGCTCGAGGAGAGCGTCGAGTGCGTCAGGCCGGTCGCGTCGTCCACCGCCTGCAGCGTCGCGTTCGGGATTGCCGCCCCGGATGCGTCTGTAACGGAACCGTTGATTCCGCCGCGAAAGGTTTGAGAATAGGCAGCGTTTGTCAGCAAAAGCATCAATAAAAACAGCCGAGGCTTGGACGAGAAGAGGGAGAGCACACTAGAACGCAGCATCGGGGGAGCCTCCGAAGACGAAGTGATACCGTGATGAGCCGAACCCATGGGTCTAGGTCGCGTGCACAACTACTTGGGATCTATATCTCTTCGACTTGGAAGGAATTTGTAACGGGTTAACGAGTAATACGCAGCTCTTCTACAGGGAAGACTGGCTAAAATCCCAGCAATGCTCTAAGCAGTCCAGGAAATCATAAAGTATGCGAACCGGCCTCAAAAATCAAGAGAAAACGTTTCTGTGCACGAGCGGAACCATCGCACAGTTGCTCTAAATCAGGGACCGGATTTCGACACCGACGTTCCTCCAAACGAACGGCGGCACACAACCGATCTTGGCTGCCACACCATAACGGTGGGATTGTTCTGACAATTATGGTGCTCCGCCGGCACTCACCACTTCATAGGGCCGCATCATTTCGTTGTCCTCGTGCTCGAGGATGTGGCAATGCCACACGTAGCGGCCGGTGAAGCCTTCGAAGGGGATAATGATGCGCGTGATCAGGCCTGGATCCGCGCGAACCGTGTCCTTCCAGCCGCTCTCCGACGGCGCCGGCGGAACCGCAGGTCCCGTGAATCGAATCGTCCCCTTGCCTTGGAACTCGAAGGTGTCGAAGGGCCGGCGGTCGAGTATCTGGAATCTGACCAGATGAAGATGGATGGGATGTGCATCTTCCGTTAGATTGACCAGCTCCCATATCTCCGTCGTGTTGAGGATGGGCTTCTCCGTAACGGGCATGTGCCAGGGAGTATTGTTCAGCAACATGCCCATGGATTGCTGCACCAGATCCAGGCGTTCGCCGAGGGTAAGACGGCGCGTCATGACTGCATGGCTCTCAGGAATTCTTGCGATAGACCGGAGGTTTGGAGGCAGGGCGGAGGTATCGGGTGCTCCCTTGGCCGCCACCCGGAATTGCATGAGGTCGAACGCATCGCTGCGCAGAAGGATGTTCTCTCCCGCATGGGCGCTGAAATCAAAGACAAAATCAATTCGCTCGGCCGGAGCCATGACCGCCCGCTGGACGGAGATGGGAGCAGGCAACAACCCCTGCTCCGTGCCGATTTGCTGAAAGACAAGGAGCTTGCCCAGAGAAAGGCGATAGAAGCGTCCGTTGGAGCCGTTCATGACGCGGAAGCGATACTTACGCGGTTCGACATCAAGGTACGGGAATAGCTTGCCGTTGACCAGGATCGCATTGCCGAATACCTCGGGAACCCAGGGCGCCTTGGGCTTGGGGGAGACCGGGTACTCGAGCCGGCCGTCTGGAAGCAGAAATCGATCGTAGATCAGCAACGGAACTTCGTATTTTCCGCGAGGAAGGTTGAGAGAATCCTCCACCTCATCGCGAAGGAAGTACAGGCCCTGCAATCCGGCATAGATATTCAGCCGGTTAATCCCCATCGTGTGGTCATGGTAGAAGAGCATGGCCGCATCCTGGCGGTTCGGGTAGTGAAAGGTAGCAGACTTGCCCGGCACGTACCAATGCTCGGGATAGCCGTCACTGCCGGGGGGTGTCTTGCCGCCATGCAGATGGATGACACTGCGCACTTCCGGCAGGTTGGCTTCGGCTCCATGAAGGGTGTGGTCGATGGGCAGGAAGTGGCGCTCCGGCAGTTCATTCACCCACTCCACGAGCAGGCCCTGGCCGCTGCGGGTTTCGAAGGTTGGCCCGGGTGAGCTCGATCCAAATCCCCACATGCGCGTTGCGGGCAAATCTCTGTGGACTTTGCTTTCGATTTGCCGCATGGCCATGCGGTAGTAGGGAAGTTGCACCTCAGGATCTTCGGGGCTGGGGCGGAATCCGCTGGAGTGCGCGATCACTGGGATGAGAAGTGGATCGACGTAGGGGCTCAGTCTCTCAGGATCAAGGGTCGGCAAAACCTGCGATTGGGGGGACGGCAATTTGTTGACGGATAGCCCGGCGGCCAGAATTCCGGTTCGCTCGAGGAACCTGCGACGCGTAATCAAATCAAAGCCTCACTTAAAGCACAGTAAATCAAGCAGGGCGACGGGATGTATCGCCCGTTGCCCTGCTTGCATTCATACACTGTATTTCTGGTTTTGGTGCGACGGTTCAGTTACTTGACTTCTCCGGTGGATGGGTCAAGCTGGTACTTACTTTTGTCAGGGCTAGTGAAGTTGAACATGGTGTTCAGGTTGCCGGCCAGGGAATCGAAAGAGCCTGGTATGCGCTGCCCATCGAGCCAGTTGTCCTCGATAAAGCGCAAGATTGAAGTCTGGCCGGTGAGGGAGTGGCCGACGAAGTTGCTCTTGGCATACGGCGAGATCACCAGCAATCCGGGTGCAGTACAAGCACCTCACCTATCCCTACCTGTACGACGGCGAAACACAACAGGTGACGCGTGCCTACGGCTCCCAGGCGGCCCCGCATGTCTTTCTCTTCGATCAGCAGAGGCATCTTCGTTATGAAGGCCGTATGGATAACAGCTATCGAACGGAGCTGGTCAAGACCCAGGATGCGCGCAACGCGATCGAGGCCCTGCTCGCCCATAAGGAAGTGGCGGTGAAGCACACCGGTGTCTTTGGGTGCTCAACAAAACCGAAGTGGGACTCCGCTGTGCCTTATACCATTCTCCTGTGAGCAGACGGCAAAGTTTTATACAAGCAGTTGGGTTCCGCGGACCTGCTTGAACTCAAGCGTACGATTCTGGCGAACCTGCCGTCAGACTACAAAGGCTTCAATCAATACTGGAAAAACAACTGAAGGGGATTTTCGTCCCCAAAAGGACCCTGGGCACCCCTCGATCCGTGGTCAGGATAGAGTTTTCAAGCAACGCCGGCGCCTCCAACTCACGTAACGGCGCTCACGTAGAAAGCACGCGCGACTCCGCCGTATCAAGCGCCAGGTGGATGGCTCCGTTCACCTGCGCGTCCGTCCCAAGAGTGCTGCGAACCAGCGTCGGCTGCACTCGCGTATCCCTTTCCGCGAGAATGTCCTTGGTTGCTTCCCATAAGGCTGGGTGCATACCTACGCTGCCACCCAACACAAAGAGCCGGCAGTTGAGGACGACCGCGAGGTTATAAATGGCATAGGCTAGGGTCTGTGCGGACTTGTGCAGAACCGTCTGGGCAAGAGAATCTCCTGCCAGCGCATGGTCAAATATCTGGGTTGCGACCAGGTCTCTTGGAAGCTGTGTAAGGTCTTCGCGCCAGAGACTCTGCCATTGCGCTTTGATGCCCTCGCCTCCGACGATGCTCTCGAGAGCTCCCGGCTTCCCACTTTCCATCGGTGTCACCGAAGTTCCCGGCACAAGCATGTAGCCGATCTCGCCGGCGGACCAATTCATCCCATGGAAGAGCCGCCCGTTGAGTACGATGCCGGCGCCGATACCGGTGCCGGCGGCGAGAAAGACAAAGTCCCGTATTCCTTGTGCGGCGCCGATCTGACTTTCCGCGATGGCTGCCATATTCACATCGTTTTCCACCGCCGCCGGGACACCAAACTTGGCTTCCAGCAATGCGCGCAGTGGAACGTCGCGCCAACCCATCAGATACGACGTGGCAATCACGATACCCTGGTCCACATTCGTGACGCCCGGCGCGCCCGCGGCAATCGCGCGAAGCAAGCTGCGCGATAAGTGGTTTTGCCGCAGCAGATCTTCTACGCCTTCATGAATCAGCCCCACAACTACCCGCGGGTCACGAATGCCCGCGGTGGAGACCTTCCACTTAGCCACAACCTTGCCACTCATGTCGGCGAGAGCAAGACGCAGGCTGGTACCTCCTATGTCGGCGCCTACGACATAGCCAGATGCCGCCGGTATCTCCTGCTCAGTCCCGCTGATGCTGTAAGGGTCTTGCTGCAACATCGGTTCAATGACCTCGGGGACGGATGGATGCACTGCCCGTCCTTTATCGTGATGCGCTACGGCGCGGCCGCGGTTTGCCGCGCGCTAATGCTCTCCAACTCGCGCCCTTTTGTTTCTGGAATGACAAAACGCACGAAGAAGAGTGTCAGGATACAGAACACTCCGTAGATGGCGAAGGTGAGCGCATTGCCCGCAGCTTTAATGAGAGACAGGAACGTAAGCGAGACGAGAAAATTTGAGGCGCCCGAACCCAGTGTGGCGGCGGCAACCCCGCGGCCGCGCACCCGCAGGGGGAAGACTTCCGAGACAAGAATCCATGCGATCGGCCCCATGCTGAAGGCGAAGCATGTGATGTAGACCATCAGGCAAGCCGTGGCAATGGTGCCTAGCGAAGACCCCAGCGCCGCCTGGTTGTGAAAGCAAAGCGAAAGCGAAAAGAGCGAGACGGTCATACCGCCGACACCCGCATAGAGAAGAGGTTTCCGGCCCAGGCGGTCGACCAGCAACAGTGCGATCACGGTCGCGAGCACGTTGGTAATGGCCACCAGTAGAGTCGCGAAGATTGCATTCTTATTCGAAGTGATCCCAGCCAGAGAAAAGATCCGCGGGCCGTAATAGATGATGGTGTTGATACCGGTAACCTGCTGAAGCACCGTGAAGCCAACCGCGATGAAGAGTGAGCCGCGCACGGCCGGGCTCCAGAGCGCGCTCCAGCGGCGCTCCATCTTTGTCATGAGGCTGACGCGGATGTCCTCCAACAGCAACTTTGCCCCCGCCTCATCCGTGTAGGACTTGAGCACGGATTCCGCTTCGGCCACCCTGTTCTGCGCGAACAGCCAGCGGGGACTCTCCGGTACGGTGAGAACCATGAACAGAAAAAAGACCGCGGGTATCAGCCCGAAGCCAAACATCAATCTCCACCCCTGCTGTCCGGCAAGCCAGTAGCCCACCAGGTCCGCCAGGGCAATGCCTGAGGTGAGGGCAAATTGGTACAAGCCAATCAGCATTCCGCGCGATTGCGGGGGAGCGAGCTCCGAGACATACACGGGCGCCGTCACCGAGGTAAAACCGATAGCGACCCCGAGCAATGCGCGGGCCACGATCAGCACTGCGACATTCGGAGATAGCGGCGCAAGGATGGACCCAAGGATGAAAAGGATCGCCCCCCAGACCAGTGTTGCGCGTCTGCCAATGCGATCGGCGACGGCGCCCCCGACAAGCGCGCCGATCATCGATCCGGCCAGCACCACGCTGACCAGGACCTCTTCCATTTGTGTAGAAAGTCCGAAGGAGGTGCGCACAAAGATCAACGCGGCGGCGATGACACCCATGTCAAAGCCGTAAAGAATACCTCCCAATCCAGCGATGAAAGAGACTCTCCAGATAAACGCCTGGTTCACGCGCGGCCGGCTAGGGGCTGGGGGGTTCAATTACATTTCTCCTCTGCCGAATGATAACCTTTCACTACCCTCTTTTTAACGAATCTTTTCTAACAAAGTGGGGCTTTTTCGTCATCCGAGGAAAGTGTCATGGCAGAAAACGAGAAGGAAGCGCCGCGCTGGATTGCCGGCATCGAGCCAGCCAAGGAATTGCTCGCCGCGACGGGAACTCAGATCCTGGAGATTGAGTGCCGGGAACAACCGGAGCGGCTTCGCCAGTTGCTCAGGGCCTACGCCGGCGATTCCGCCATTCGCTTCGAGCTGAATAAGTTCCGCGATCTGGCTGCAAGGAGAGGGCCTGTCCTCTTTATCGGAATGGGAGCTTCGTATTGTTCTTCCATCAGCGGATCGGTGATGCTGCAGTCGCACGGGCGGCCGTCATTCTCCGTCGATGCCGGCGAGTGGCTCCATTACTCGCCCCCCGTTTGGGACGACCCGGCCCTTTCCGTCCTTCTCACTACGTCTGGGGAGAGTGCGGAGCTCGTGGAACTCTTCAAAAGAGAAGGGAACCAGGCGCTGGGTCTGATCTGCAACAATCCTGCGAGCACCTGCTGGACTCTTGCAGAGAATAAGCTCCCGATCTTAGCGGGTCCGGAGTACGGCAACGCAACCAAGACCTACACCAACGCTACGGCAGCCGCCATCATTCTTGCGTCCGAGATCGCCGGGCGCCCGTGGCAGCAGCAGGCAGACCGCGCGGCAGAGGTGTTTTCCGCTCATCTGGGGCCCATCTTCGCCATGCGCGGCGATCTGGAGAGATTTTGCCGGGGTGCGGCAAATACGGAAATCATGGGGCGCGGCGCGGCATACGGCGGCGCCATCATGAGCGCGCTCTGCATCCGCGAAATGAGCGGCCATCGCGCCGCTCCGCACACCGGCGCCGGCTTTAAGCACGGGCCCAATCTGGATGTGGACGCGTCGCATGCCGCCATCATCTTTGCCCTCGGCCGGGTCGCCGAACTCGGCATCAAGCTTGCGCAGGAATGTAACCGCCGCGGCGGCAAGGTGGTATTGGTTTCAAGCGAAGAGCAGAGCGCCACGGACAAATTGTTTCCGGTCAGGATTGAAGCTGTTCCGGAGCCCTGGGAGGGCATCACGTCACTGCTGGTCCCGCAGGCGCTCACGTTGGCGATGGTCGAGCGGACAGGGTGCCGGCTCCCGCCGCGCTTTCAGTACGGGGTGATGGAGCAGTAAAGAAAGCGCGCTGCTCTCGAGTCCTGTGAGAGACGAGAAGGTTGAACCGCGGTTTCGGCGATTCGTGCCTCCCCGAGGGTGCTCGAATTTGGGTACGATCTGCTCCAGGCCCCTTTGTGCTAAACCAAATCCTACGGTTGGTGGGGCAGGGTGAGGGTGGGGTTCTGGTCGAAAAAGTTGACCGGGCGGATCAGGAAATCATGCCAGAGCGTCGGCATGACTGGCCAGTCTTCCAGGCGGACGACATGGTGGAAGCCCAGCGTGTACCAAGCGACAATATCCGTGTTCTCGATCGAACGGTTCGCCTTTGTCCATTCGGGCAGTCCTTGAAGCCCGCCGCTATTGGTGACATAGGTGCCGGCAGCATAGCGTTCGTCCGCTTGGTAGGGCGTAACCCACAGCTGATGCCCTGAAAAAGCTCCTACGCGCTGCGCCGGATCTTCCAGGGAGATACTCGAGACCGCCGTAGCGCCGGGCATGATCTCCCATCCCGTAGGGTAGCCGCGAGCGTCGTGCTGTGTGGGATTAATGAATTGCCACATGGACGGATGACGCAGATCGAGGTCAAGAATCGCGTCCTTTTCCGTATGGACGATCGATGACTGGGTTGCCCAGATGGTCTTTCGCGTATGCCCAGTAAGAGGCTCCAGCACGACACGGTCAACCATGAAGCTGTTGTCCGCGCCATCGACGTCAAGGTCCAGCCGGTAGGAGAAATAATGATCGTGATTGACCGCCACCAGGTTAGGGGCAACCAGTGTTCCGTGCCCGAGTTTGCCGGGCTCCTCGCCCATGGAGTGCGCGACCGTCTGCTCCTTCACGCCTTTGGTCTCGACAATGCCAGTCGAACCCACAGCAACCCGGATGGTGCCATCCTGCTGGAATATCCAGTCGAGCAGGTAGTCATAGTTTCCCGCAACCGCAGCCGTGCGCAGCACCAGCTCACGGCTGGGCCGGCCGCTGATCACATCCCCTTCGAGGTGTCTCCATGCAGGACTGTCGCTGGCATGTTCGAAGAGGCATGCCAGTTGTGGCCTCAGGACCGGAGCACCCGCGCCGGAAGGCACAAGCCCGGTAAAGTACTGCGCGTGGGCCGGGCAGTCGTCGGGACCGACGGGCTTAATCAGGCCGCCCAGAAGAAACTCTCCCGCGTCGACAAAGGCGCGGGAGTTCCAGCCTTCGCCGGGATCCATGTAGGGCACATACATCTCCGAGAGCGAGCCCTCATACATCACGGAACGAAGCCTGTCTCCATCCTGATAGCGAACGAGATTGATGACTGCTCCGACACGAGGATCAAGGCGAAAGCGAAAGTGCCAGTTCTGCCATACGACCTCGCCCTTGTCGATCTTGTAGCCGGGGCCCAACGGCTGAGTCACCAGCAAAGGCTTCGTGCCCTCGCGCGGCGTGGCTTCCCCTTCCTCGTAGTTGATGTCTCCTTGCGACATCGGGACGGGCTCGTTGTCGATCACGTTGAGAATTTTCTCGCTGGTAAGGTCGGCGAGGATATAGACTCCTTCGATCGCGCGTCCCCAGGGATGATAGACGCCGTGAGAATCGGTGCAATCGCCGTATCCAATACGGTGCTTTGCCTGTTCCGGAAAGATCATCCAGGTGATGGGGATGGGCTCGCAGCGCACACCGGTCAAGTCGGTAACCGCGTGGTGTTTGAGCGCGGCGATGACACGGGGGTCCTTCTTTGCCACGCCGCTCATGGTGTCAAGCTCCGACTCGGTAATGGGGGCCTGGACGCCGGGAACCGGCTTCCAGAACTCGAGCTTGCGAGCCACGATGTCGACGCGGGCCTCGATGGTTGCGCCCTCGGCCTCAAGGATGACATCGGCCTCGCGAGCAATGGGATCGCCGTCCTTCCACGCCAGTACCTTATCTTTGGCGGGCTCGTGCAGCAGCACGCTGGAGAAAAGCGTTTTGCCGGTCAAATGGCCGCTCTGCTGTAGAACATCGTGCACCGTCCAGTATTCGTCCGTTGTGAGAGCATCGAGTGGATGGTGGGGGACTCTGGTTTGGGCGCACAGCGATGCGGTCAGAGTCGAGAATGCGATCAGACTACGCAGAAACGTTTTTGCGCTCATCATTAGTGGTCTAGTCTTGCCAGAGCTGGCCGGCCTTGCGGAGAAAGACACGGGTACGCGGCCGCAAGGCGGAACGTCTGACGGAAAAAGTCTCAAGCATTGACTGCCAATCGTAGCACACTTCATAAACGTTAGTTACAATGATGGGCAAGATGCTGGCGGGCAAGGGCTGGTTGCGGCGCTCCTTGCTACGAATCGGGGCAGCGAATCGGTCCCGTTCCGCTTTGGGCGGGTGCTTCTATTTTTAATAGATGATATAAAAGCTATTAAGTATCGGGCAACAGAGATGCTGAGTAGCCCCGCTTTGGTGAATTATCCCCTGGGACGCACTCAGTAATTGGACAACGCGGAATTCCTCCCATATTTGTAAGCCGGTTTTTCATTGAAGAACGAACCTATTCCGGTCGGCAGGCCCTCACTTCTTCGCCATACGAACGCGCTTCGCATCCTGAAGCTCTTGCGCGAGTGTGGTTCGTGTTCAAAAGCTGACCTGGTGCGCGCTTCAGGCCTGAGTGCTCCGACGATTACAAACGTGGTCGGCGATCTGTTGTCGGCCGACCTGATCAAACCTCTCGGCGAGGGTGAGTCAAACGGAGGCCGGCCTCCGGACATGATTGCGTTCAAGGCGGAGCGCGGTTGCGTGCTCGCGGTGCAGATCACCGCAGACAGCATCTCGTTCCTGCTTGCGGACCTGAACGGGACGGAACTGGACGCACAGAAAATCCCGCTGGCAAACCGCAAAACAACCCCCGACGCCATTTGTGTCTACATTGGCGAAGAAGTGCGGCGCCTGCTGCGCAAGCACAAAAAGAAGCGGAACCAGTTGCTCGCCCTGGTGGTCGGAGTGCCCGCCATTACGAATGTGGATGATGGCATCGTCCTGTCGATCAGCACTCTGGAAAACTGGCGTTCGGTCCCGCTGCGCGCAAAACTCAACAAGATCGTAGACTGTCTGGTCATTATTGAAAACGATACCAACCTGGCGGCTCAGGGCGAGCGCTACCGCGGCGCCGCGCAGGGAGAAGAGACGTTCATCTTGATCCACATCGGCCCAAATGTAGGCGCGGGGATCGTCCTGGGCGGCCAGATTTATCATGGATCGCAGTGGTCTGCAGGGGAGATCGCATACCTTCGTTTGCCGAATACTTCGCGTCGACGGCCGACCCTTCATGAGTTTGGTGAGCTCGAAACAGTGCTGACCAGCTCCGGGATTCTCGAGAGCTGGCGGGAGGCAAACAAGAAGTCCGGCCAGGATGCGGCGGAGAACCCCGGGACGATGGACGCGTTGGGGGTCCTCAATCTGGCGCAAACAGGAGATGCTCGCGCCGAAAAGATCGTCCAGCACCGGGCCGGCATAGTTGCCGACATCATCGTGAACCTGTCACTCATCTTGAATCCTGGCCTGATTTTGTTGGAGGGAGAAGTAGGCAGCCATCCCACACTCATCAGCGGGGTGCAAAAGCAGCTTCAGGAGAGCGAGTTCGCGGTCACCAGGATTGGCGCAGGTAAACTTGGGAACACATCTGTGCTCTGGGGGGCAATTGCTGCCGCCCTTGAGGTGATCCCATCTGTTTTGCTCCCACAGCCCTTGGGTTAAACCCGCGAAGCCATGGCAGAACCTCAGTTCTTGCCCAGCAACCATTCCGTTGCATTTTCAATCAGCGTATTCTGCACCGGGCTGGTAAAGATCTTGTCTCCATGGCCCATGTTCATGTAGAGCATCTTGTACTGCGTGTTCGTCCAAACGGCGGGAACATCTCCGTACGTGAGCAAGCCCTTGATTCCTAGCGGGTAGTTGGAGGGGTCCAGCGTCAGCAGTACATGGATATGGCTATCGAGACGAGGGCTGGGCTTCCAGCGATACCATTCGTTGGTGGGCGAGACAAATGTTTCCGGCAGATTACGGGTGACAGGACTGGCCCGGCCGTCCACGATCAGCTTTGCCGGCAAGGGAGGCCAACTGTTGTTGTCAAAGACGCCTCCGCCGATAAACGTCAGGAACCATGGCCACTTGGTGGTCTTGTCGTTGTAGGCGGATACGTGAAAGCCAAGCCAGGCGCCGCCCTTGGTCATATATCTCTCGAATGCCTCCCGCTCTGCCTGGTTATGCGGAGACTCGTTGAGCCACACAACCAGCTGGTACGGCTGCAAATTTGCATCATTGAGATCTTCCCAGTTGGTCGTTGCATCCAGCGCGAAGTTTTCCTTCTGGGCGAGCGCTGCGAAGAACCGCAGTGCGTCCAGCGCGAAGAGAACGTGATCTGTTTCTACGTTCAGCGAATAGAGAATCAAGACCCGCGGCCGTTGAGGGGTGGACTCCTGGGCGCCGGCGGCGGCACTTGAGGACAACATTCCGAAGCATAAGATCAGCGCGACGAGATACTTGCTCACTGGCCCGCGCCCCACAAGACGGCGTTCCTGAAAAGCTGAGTAAAGTCTTTGTTCTGAAACAAGCCCGGGTGATGGCCCATAAAGATGTATATGTTCCGTGCCTTGAAGTGTTCGTTGGTCCAAACCACGGGATGATCTCCCATGGTGATCATGCTTTTCGGTTCGTAGGCCGATTCGTCGACACTTGCCAGAACATGAACATTTGCACGATTCGACTTGCTCCAGGTGTACCACTCTTCCCGCTGTACGGCGAAGGAGGACGGTAGTCCCTTCATTGCCGGATGCCCGGGATCATCCACTTTCACCGTCGCCGTAGCGAACTGCGCGATGTAGCTGGTGTATCGAATATCTCCCATGAAGTGTGAGTACCAGGGCCACATCTTGAATCCGTCGAAGTCGCCCAGCAGCATGGCATGATGAAATCCTACCCAGCCACCCGTTCCGCGAGTGATGTAGCGCTGGAAGGCTTTCTTTGCCACTGGAGTCCAGCGATAGGGCGGATAGTTGAGTTGAATGAATAGCCGGTACTTGGCCAGGAACGCATCGTTGATCGCATCGGTATTCGAAATATAGTCGACGGCGAAGTCATTTTCGGTTGCCAATTGCTGCAGGACCACCTTTGCGGCCTCAACGAAATCATTGTGCGAACCATGTCCAGGTTCCGCGATGGCAACAACCCGGAATTCGACGGGGTGAGCGGGCGTATCCAGGGCATGCGCCGCGACGGACGCTATACAAACCAACAGAAGGAAGAAAAACGAGGTTTTTGAGACGATCATCTCGACCCATCCACTGTAGTCGGAACGCTTGATGCCAAGAATGAAGGGCGGCCCATGGCGCTCATCGAGTGGCTAGGGCCTCGGATCACCGTCACGTTGTTGCTGCTGAAGTTGGTAACATAAACCAAATGAGCCGACGGGTCGATGGCGAAGGTGAACGGAATCGTTCCCGCATCCACCTTCATGACGGGGGAATTCGTCTTGCCGTCGATCACTGTCACATTGGCTGTCCTTAAGATGTACCAGGTTCAAGCGGGGTGCCAGCTTGCGGACCGCGTCCACCGGATCGTATCCGCAGGCTGCGAAGTGGCCCGTATCGGCCGCGGCGCCGCAGTTTGCCGACAGGTCTCCGAGAGCCTTGAGCACATCTTCCGGGCTCTCATAAGGAAACTTGATGCCGGCGAAGAAGTGATTGTGGATGGAGAAGGTCAACCCAGCCTCGGTGACGCTGCGATCGATATGTTTGAGCAAGTCGCTGCCGGTTGCGTCGCCGGTGATGTTGTGCGCTCCCAGCAATTTCGCAAAGCGAACTGCGCTCGCTACATCCTGCTCGTTTTTGAGGGTGGCCGCGTAGTAGGAGACACAGCGAACGCCAGCTTTATCCAGCTTTGCCCGCGTCGTCTGAAACAGCTCGCCGCTGGGGTGGCTCATCACCATAAACTCTTCGCGGGACATCTCGATCTGTTGATTGTGAAGACCATTGGTTGGCAGCAGAATCTCCAGCTGGGCCATCATGCCGTCCATCGAGAGCGCGTGATAGCTGAACGTGCCGATGCCGATCGTTAACGGCGCTAACGCGTAAAGGGGCAACGCGCTCGCAGCAAGACATAATGCTGTGGTTTTAACGAAAGTTCTTCGCGTGGTCATGAGAGGCGATCTTATTGCGTCTTCAAAGCCGTTTCGGTCTTGGGGAGCGGCAGCAGGTCTTTGGCCGGCGTCTCTGCCGGAAAGGCCACGTTGAAAAAACAAACCATCATTTCATCGGAGCTTTGCTGCCCCCAGGTGATTGTCTTGCTGGGATCAGGGTTTTCCGGGTTATTCGCCGAGTTGTCGTAGTGCGCCGTGCACTCGATTTTGGTGCCCGCAGGGAGCACAATCGGTTTTGCCAGGTTGTACCAAAGCTGCCAGTGCCAGTTATAGTGCGGTACGTTCAGGATGTTGCGTGTTTCTCCGTTGGGAAATACCAACCGGTAGGACATGTCCTTGCCGCGCATATGCATATGGGGATGTATACCCAGGAGGGTCACTTCGCGGCGCACGGTGAAGGAGGCATCCACGCGGTAATCCGGATCGCCCGGTGGAATCTTGAATTTTTCATTGCCTGTCGACAGCGTCATGACGCGATCTTTTGGCGGCTCTTTTGCCAAAACCAATCCCACGTTCGCCTGATCCGTCGTGGCTTTCCCTTCAGGCATGTAGTGCACTTCGAGCACAATGTCTGACCCGGCCGGGATAAGCTTTGCCTCGCCCGGCTCGAACATATCCGGCGGCTGACCCGGAGCATAGCCGACCAGCCAGTCACTGGGCACGTCATCCGGTTCTGCTTTCTCTCCGTCCTTGGCCGGCGGAGCCACGAAGAATTCTTCTTTCGGTTTCCCCTTGAAATAGTTGGATCCTGGGGTGCGAACATAGGCAACGATATGGTGCACGACGGAGCGATCCGTCGGTGCGGCCTCCACATCCTGAACCCACGTGTCTTTGGTAAAGCCGGTGGGCACAATCACGTACTGGTAGTCCATGATGCCGGCCGCAGGGATAGAGAACGGTCGAGGCAGCTGGAATATCTTGTCCGGCTTAGGGATGGTCCATCCCGAGACGAAGTCGAGTGGTGGCGGCAAATCTTTAGGGTCGCCCTTCGCCGCACCCGCATCGACCCAGGCAGCGATGGTATCGATCTGCGCCTGCGTCAGCGAGCGATTATTCTCGAACTTCTCCGTGTGCCCATCCTCAAACCACGGCGGCATCGCTCGCGTGACCACCATCTGCTTCATCGCCGCCGCCCAGGGCCTCGCGTCTTCATAGGTCATCATCGAGAACGGCGTGCCCTCTCCTGGACGATGACAGCTCTGGCAGTGCTGCTGCACGATGGGCGCAACATCCTTGCTAAAGGTGACGTTCGAGGGTTTCGTGACCGGAATCGCCCCATTCGGGTCTGGCGCGTGGCTCGCCATCCCAGCCATTTGCCCCAACAGGCATGCCGCGGTGCACAGTTGCAATGCTAGTATCGCCAGTGTCCGCTTCATGCCGGCTCCATCTTTGGCCTGTTTGATTAATTAGGAACACTTCATTAGTATGTCGCCATCAAGTATGGACCGGGTGCAATCCGTCAGGCAATCTTTTTTTACCTGTTTTGGTCCGGGGTTGGCCCGGCCTGTAGGCCGCATGGTGGCAAAAGCTTGGTGCTGTCACAATCGGCTGCCGCTTGAGATAGTTTGAAGGGTAGATCTGCATGAAGCTCCTAAGCTATTTGGCTCTTTCTTGCTCGCTGGCAGGCGCCGGGTATGCTGAAATGCCCAACTTTTATAAGTCTGTAAACAGCGTGACCTGGCTGGTGCAGAATGTCGACCTTGCGCAACAGGGTTGGATCGCGCTCGGGTTGTCGGACATTCATCAATACCCGGATGTCGTGTTGACTGGGCAATACCACGGCAAGCCCGTGAAAATGTGGGCTTGGGAAATCACCGGGCAGCTGGGAAACCTGACCGTGGATATGATTCAGCCGGCGGAGGGGCAGCTGAATGCCTGGAACGATTTTCTCGGCAAACATGGCGATGGAATTTTCGCGATTGTGCACGAGGTGGCGTCCCAGGCGGAGATGGCAAAGGAAATCAAACGCATGCGTGCTCTCGGGGTCGGTGTGCTGCAGCAGGTGAGCTTCGATCGGGAAGGGAAGCGCGTGACCTACACCTACTTCGACACCGAACCGCAGGGTAAGTTTGTTCTGGGGCTGGTTTACTGGCCGGGGGGCGCACCTGCGGCGGGGCCACCGGGGAAGGTTTCCCACCTCGCGCCCGTAATCCGCGAATCTGCGAGCGTCTCGGCCTACTGGCAGAAATTGGGTTTCCCCGCCTTCCGCATGGAGCATGCGACTCCCCGGCAGGATTCGACCCACCGGGGCAAACCGCTCTGGTTCGCCTTTGACGTGGGCTACCAGAATTACGATCAGTTCAGTTACGAATGGATTGTCGCCCCCACGACGCCCCCGAACATCTATGCCGATTTCCTCAAGGCGCACAAGGAGGGCATTCAGCATCTGGGCATGCCGGTGGACGACCTGAGCAAGGCGGTGGCCGGCTATGAGAAGCTCGGTTATCACGTATGGCAATCCGGAGCGTGGGGAGACGTTGGCAAGAAGGACTCTGGCCAGTACGACTACATGGATACCGATTCCATCGGCGGCGTGAGCGTCGAGCTGATTCACGCCTATCACTAAAAAGGATCTGCCTGGTCGCGATATATCGTTAAGGAACATTTGTGAGTATCCGAGTTAGCAGGAAAAGTGCGCCTCTTGGAGCCCTCGCCCTTTGCGGAGCGCTCGTGCTCCCCTCTCTGCCATCGGTTGCCGAAAGCGCCGCCGGCGACACGGCTCCATCGGTCGAGCTAATCAGTCCCCGTGGGATCGTGCTCAATCCAGCGTCCAATAAGGTCTATGCAGTAGATCCAGGCCATCACGCTGTTGCGATCATTGATGTTGCCGCCCATACCTCAAGGAGTGTGAAAGTGGGCGACGATCCGCTGGCGATCGCTGTCAACTCAGCCAGCGACAGGGTGTATGTTCTCAACACAACCAGCGGCACGGTGAGCGTACTGGATGGAAAAACCGACGCAGTCATAGCGACCGTAAATGTGGGAAAGTGGCCGTATGTCCTTGCCGCAAATCCTGGCGAAAACAAAGTCTACGTTTCCAACATTTTCAGCAACGCGATCACCATTATTGACGGCACGACGAATACGGCAAAAACGGTAAACGCCGGATCGGCCGACGCAATCGCCATCGATTCCAAAAGGAACAAGGCATTTTTGCTCGGCTACGAAGCAAGTAGCCTGATCGTCCTGAATGGATCTGATAACTCTCTCAGCCGCATGCTCACGGGAGCGATCCACCTTTGGGGCATCGCTCTGGATGAGACGGCGGGCACTTTGTATGTAACGCGGATCGGGAACGGCGATGTAGTGGCAATCGACGAGAACTCGAACACTTTCACGCCCATCGGCGCCGGGCAACTCCCCTGCGCCGTCGCTGTCAACGCAAAGACGAACACTGTGTATGTCGCCAACTACGGCGACGACAGCGTAACCGTGATCGACGGCGCGAAACGCGTGGCCGTTGCAACCATACCGGTAGGGAGTCACCCCCAGGCGATAGCCGTCGATTCGCAAAACAACCTGATCTATGTGGCCAACATGCACGGTAACAGCGTGACCGTCATCGATGGCTCCAGCAGCAAGGTAGTGGCGACACTCCCAGCCGGATCACATCCGTACGCGATCGCACTCGATGCGGATGGCGCCGCGCTCTTCGTAGCGAACCTCGGAGAGCCGTCATTCACCCGGATAGATTTACACCGCCCACAAGAAACATCCCAATAGATGAGAAAGTACGCGGCACATCGCTCCGCACAAACTTAACCCGCATTCTTGCCAGGAATGCGTACAAAACCAACTCTCAACATAATACTGAACTATTCTATGCGGTCGCACCACTAGTAGTCCTTAGATGTATGCGATGAGGTCGATCTCCACCAGCGAGTCGCCGGGAATACCACCTGCGGGCGCGACGGTAGTGCGGACAGGAGGAATCTTGCCCCAGCGCCCCGCATACGCCGTGTTCATCCTGGCCCAATCCTTGATGTCGTTCAGGTAGACGTTCACCTTGAGCACCTTCTCCATCGAGGAGCCTGCGCTGATCAGATTCTTTTCCAGTTCATCGAGCACATGCTTGGTGGCCTCTTCGATTGTGGCCTTCTCGTGGTAGCCAACACCAGCCAGGAAGACCAGGTTGCCGTAGGAGACGACGCTCGAAAATAGCGGCGCCGCGGAAGGCGCAGTATCCGAACTGGGCTTGGAGGAATACGACTTCTTTTCCAGTTTGCCCTGTGTTTGCGCCTCTGCGCTTTTAACTAGCATTGCACCGCCGGTTGCGACCGCGGCCGCAGCGGCGGCATTTTTGAGAAGACCTCTTCTTGACTGCTTTTCCATAAACTTGCTCCTTTTAAATTGATCGGATGATCAAACATCACAAGTGCGCCTACATAGTGTAGCTATATTCTGTCATCCCGCCCGTCCCGGCGTGCCGTGGGACCGGACCCCGGATTTCCTACTGCGCGGCGCCACAGTGGCCGCGAGAGCGGCTTTCTAATAAGAAACAAGTTCTCGATTAAGCCGCCGTCGGTGTTTGGCGCGGCAGGAAGCACCACGAATAGGCGGCACCCGGGGATTTGTTGCACTCTCTGCCGAGGACAAGAAATGCCCCGTTTCATCTCCCGTGGGTCGGCAACGCCGGTGAATGACCGAGAAGAGGCAAGTCCTGGATTAAGCTGTGATTTGGACGGGGAATCCGTTTTTCTTTGGACTTATGCATTGAATTTCGTAGACACCCCCGCGCAAAATACGGTACTCGACGCGCTCCCGCACAGTCAGGCCTCCCAGTTTCTCAACTTCAGGGCGTATGTCTCAGTCCCGGCAATGCCGGGACGGCTGAAAGTAGCCCAGCACGCCAGTGCTGGGTAGGTTAAAGAAACGCGCCGGTCCCGGCAGGGACGGCTGGTGCGCCTGAAA
>PLZN01000168.1 GCA_003152195.1 Acidobacteriaceae bacterium | reverse complement strand
CCGGCAAATGCCGGGACTCATAACAACCGCTGCCACCGGAACCATTCGCGACTCCTGTCCAACCGGCCCCACCCAGGACTGGGCTACTTTAACGCCGTCCCTTCGGGATCGCGCGCCAAGCAACGGGACTGTCCTCTATGATCCTGAACATGCGCTTTTCGTGGCGGCTTGGTTTTCGGATGCTCCTGGTGGTGGTTGCGGTAGCGCTGGTGTGGGTGCGGATCGCTTCGCTGCGCCACGCAAGGACGCCGGTCACCAAGCCGATAACTGATCTGGGTGCAACGATGCCGCTGAACCAGCCGGGCGGCGGTGTAGCTCCTGCGGAGGCGTACGAAGTCTATTCCGCTCTTTACCAGGCTCCGATGCACGAGCCGCTGGCATTCTCAGAGGATTCGGCAACCGATATTCCGCAGGTGAACGGGAGTTGCCTAAGGCCGGCGGCGCCGCAGGAGCACGAAATGACCGATGCCTTCGTCGCAGCCAATCAGCAGAGCCATCGCTGGGAGCAGAACCTCTCGATCGCGCAGGGCTACCGTCTGCTGCCGCACAGCGAGCTTGTGCAAGTACTGACGTGCCTGGCAACACACGGGCGCGACGTTGCGCGGTGCGAAAGCTACAAACAACTCAGGTATGTGCGGTTCCTGGGAGTTCCCGGATTTGACCACGCACACACACGGGCCCTGGTATCGGTGATCAAGAACTGCGGCGGCATGTGTGGGAGTGGAGGCATCTTCGCGGTCGAGAAAGCGGGCGGCATCATGGCAGCGATCAGTCACGACCGATTTCACCCGCGATTGTAGCTGGATGTATTAAACCTGGCCCGGATTTCCCACCAGCTCAAAGCGGACGTGGCCTTCGGCTATCTAAGTAGCCCAGGTACGCTGGATCGAGGGGCACCCGGCGCTTCGCTTAGGAGCGGATTGAGCGATAACCACTGAACAGCGGCACAATGACTGCTGAAAGCGCTTTTACTGCCCATCTACGCCGCCGTGATGCTGACGAATACCCGCTCCTGGCGAGAAATGCAGATCAGGGCAGATTCACTCGGAAAGAATAGGTTCGCGAATCTCCTCCGTCTTTGGCCCCAGCTCTTTGTGGCGCTGGAGAAAACGAACGCAGGCGTTCCAGCGCAGTATAGCGTCATCGTTGCCCGTGGGCCGCACGCGCTCCGCTTCTTCGAATAGCCCTAGCGCCTTGACGATCCAATCGTAAACATAGCCGCTCGACCCCAGTCTGCCGGCGTCATAGCAAGCCTTTGCACGCCGCTCCCACGCAATCCCGGAATAGTAAGCGCGATCGTACGCGGTTTCCAAGCCGGACATCGCCCCTACCGCGCTGGCAAAGGCGCCCTCCTCTTTAGCAAACTCATCGGTCAGAGCCAGAATCAGGCTGATGCGCGCCTCCCGGTTCGCCGGATCAACCTCGAGGATGTCGCGGCAGATGCTCTCGGCTTCGTGCGGCTCGTTCAGCAAGCGGTAACGTTCGGCCTTGGCCAGTGCGCCGTCCACGCTGTCATGAGAAATCGGTTTTAGTGTGAACATGTAACCTCCTTTTACTTAGAGGATGTGAAACAGTTGCTTGAGAGGATCGAAAAATCGATCCACCACACGCTCCTTGAGCGGAATAATCGCATTCTCGGTAATCGTGATCGACTCCGGACACACCTGGCGGCAGCAGGTGGTGATGTTGCAGTAGCCGATATTGTGCTTTTTTCTCAAGTCGCTCACGCGATCTTCGTTGTCGAGAGGATGCATTTCCAACGCCGCGGCATAGACCAGCAATCGAGGGCCGATGAACTCGTCCTCCTTATGGTGTTCGCGCAGGACGTGACACACATCCTGGCAGAGAAAACACTCGATGCACTTGCGAAACTCCTGCACCCGTTCCACGTCGGCCTGCTGCATGCGCCATGTTCCATCCGGCAAATCGGGGGAGCGGGGCTTGAATTCCTTGATCGTCTTCTTGGCCCGGAAGTTCCACGAGACGTCGGTAACCAGGTCGCGGATCACGGGAAAGGTGTGCATCGGCTCAAGAATGACCGGCATCTCCAGGTTGAGATTGCTAAGCCGCGTCATGCACATGAGCTTCGGCATTCCGTTGATCTCGGCAGAGCAGGAGCCGCACTTGCCGGCCTTGCAATTCCATCGCAGCGCAAGATCGGGCGCCTGCTGCGCCTGAATCCGGTGCACGGCGTCCAAAACCACCATGCCCTCCTCCACCGGCGTGACGTAATCCTGGAACCCGCCGCCTGCCGGATCTCCGCGCCAGATGCGAAACATCGCTTGCGTGAGCATCGATTCCGTCCCCCTATTTCATCTCATCAATCACGGCCTTCAACTCTTCGGGCATCGGAGGGATTGCGCGCTTCTCCACCAGCATTTCGCCATCCGCTCCACGCTTGACGACGATGTTTTGCTTGCCCCACTCGGTGTCTTTGTTGGGAAAGTCTTCACGAAACTGTGCGCCTCGGCTTTCTTTTCGGAGCAGCGCAGCGCGGGTGATCGCCTCCGACACAACCAGCAGGCTCGCCAGGTCGATGGCGGTGTGCCATCCGTTGTTGTACTGACGGTGGCCCGTGATACCCACACGGTCTGCGCGCGCCTGGAGTTGCGCGATCTTCTCCAGTGCCTGTTGCATTTCACTTTCAGTGCGAACGATGCCGACCAAATCCTGCATCGCTTCCTGCAGGTCGTATTGAATCTGATATGGATTCTCGCCGGAAGCGCCGTTATCGAAGGGCCTGAGGGCGGCCTTTGCCGTTGCCTGAAGCTGCTCCTCGTCAACCTTTGTCGCCGCGCCGTTGGCCTCATTTTTCTTGGCGAATTCCGCCGCAAACCGGCCGGCACGCCGTCCGAATACCACCAGATCAGAAAGCGAATTGCCGCCCAGTCGATTCGCGCCGTGCAGTCCCGCCGCCGCTTCTCCCGCCGCGAACAACCCCGGCACGCTGGACATCTGCGAATCGCCATGCACACGGATTCCGCCCATCATGTAGTGCGTCGTGGGTCCGACTTCCATCGGCTCTTTGGTGATATCCAGATCTGCCAGCTGTTTGAACTGGTGATACATGCTGGGCAGCTTGCGTTTGATGCGCTCCTCCGCTTTCGGAAGGTGCTGCTTGATCCAGGCAATATCCAGAAAGACGCCGCCGTGCGGCGTGCCCCGTCCTGCTTTGACCTCGCGATTGATGCAGCGGGCGACGTGGTCGCGCGTGAGCAGTTCAGGCGGCCGGCGGGCATTTCTGTCGCCCTGCGTGTAGCGCCATCCTTCCTCTTCGTTGTCCGCCGTCGAATCCTTGTAGAGATCGGGAATTTCGTCGAACATGAATCTGCGGCCTTCGCTGTTGCGCAGAACGCCGCCTTCGCCGCGCACGCCTTCGGTCACCAGGATGCCGCGCACACTAATCGGCCAGACCATACCCGTCGGATGGAACTGAACGAACTCCATTTCCTGCAGTTCGGCGCCGGCGTTGTATGCCAGCGCAAGCCCATCGCCCGTGTATTCCCAACTGTTGCTGGTGATCTTGTAGGCGCGCCCGATTCCGCCAGTGGCCAGCACCACTGCCTTGGCCTGCCACAGCTGGAAGAGGCCCTTCTCGCGGTCGTATCCGCAGGCTCCTACAACGCGCCCTGAATCCAGCAGGAGGCTGAGCACCGTGCACTCCATGTGGACTTCCATCCCGGTGTAAATGCCGTGATCCTGAAGTGTGCGGATCATCTCCAGGCCGGTACGATCCCCGACGTGGGCCAGGCGCGGATATTTGTGCCCGCCGAAGTTCCGCTGCAGAATCCGCCCATCCTTGGTGCGGTCGAAAAGCGCGCCCCATGCTTCCAGTTCGCGCACGCACTCCGGCGCTTCCTTGGCGTGCAGCTCCGCCATACGCCAGTTGTTGAGGTACTGCCCACCACGCATCGTATCGGCGAAATGAACGCGCCAGTTGTCACGATCGTCGACATTGGCCAGAGCAGCGGCGATGCCACCCTCGGCCATCACGGTGTGCGCTTTGCCGAGCAGCGATTTGCAAACCACTCCCACCTTGGCGCCGCAAGCCCCGGCTTCAATCGCGGCCCGTAGCCCTGCCCCACCCGCACCAATGACAAGAACATCGTAGGAGAACCGTTGGAATTCCGGCATCTACAGGATTCTCCAGTCGTGCCAGATGCCCATAGAGCAAAGGCGGACGTAGATGTCCGAAAATCCCACCCAGAACAGGCTCGCCCACGCCCACCTCATGTGTCCCCGGTTCAAACAGCTCACGCAATCGTAGAGCTTGTGCCGTACCGGGTATTCCGAGATCCGGTCGAAGGTCCCTCCGACCAGGTGCCGGAACGCGTGACAGCCGAATACGTATCCGCCTAAAAGCACCACGTTCACAACCAGGACGAGGCTTCCGACCCCGACGCCGAAGCCGTTAGGGAAACGGAAGGACATCACTGCGTCATAGGCCAGAAAGGCCCATACCAGGTAGGAGAGGCGCAGAAAGTAGCGATGGAAATTCTGCAGAATCAGGGGAAAGCTTCGTTCGCCGAGATAACTCTTGCGCGGCTCGCTTACCGCGCACGCGGGAGGGTCGGCCCAGAACGACTTATAGTATGCGCCGCGGTAGTAATAACACGTGAACCGGAAGAGACCCGGTATCCATAGCACGAGGAGCGCCGGAGAAAAATGCAGAAAGCTCGGATACCATCGCGGCTTGGGGCCGAAGAGGGCATGCGGGGAACTGCCGAAGATTTCGGGAGAATAAAAAGGTGAGATGTAGGGCCCAAAGGTGTAGTGGCTGTTCTGCCACGCCGCCCACGTGGAGTAGACCAGAAACGTGCTCAACCCCAAAAGAACCGCGGACGGCGAAAACCACCATGGATCCCGCCGAGACGTCTGGCCGAACCTGCCGTCTTTCCAGACGACATCCGGAGCTGCCATCTTCCCCTCCACGGCAGAGGGATCCGCAGACTCCGTTCCCGCCGTTGGCACGGAATTATATACAGCAAAGAACTGTGTCGCCAAGTGCGTCCCAATGAGAGTCAACGCTGAAACAGGCGCAAGACGTGCCCATCGCGGCCCGTCGCCGATGGAGCGGTTCTTAGCTTTCAGAATCAGCGCAACAACGAGAAGGCTACGGTGCACACGAAAGCAAGAAGAAAAACACAGGGCGAAGGGAAAGAAAGGCGAACGCCGCAGCCTGGGTTTTTGGGTACTTCCGTGTGGCCGCGGTGCTGCCGTGCGCGCATCCGTTTGCATCTATTCAAGAATGCGAGCGATGCGGATACATCTTCGCAGCTTATTGCTAGGGCTCCTGTTGCTGCTCCTCCTGAGCGGGCAGGCGTTCGCGAAATTGGCGTTGTTGCTGGAAGAGCCATTCGGGACCTTTGGGAACTTCAACCCCACGGGCCACGCTGCCATTTACTTGTCTCAAGTGTGCGCAAAATCGCCCACCGAGCTTCGCCCCTGCAAGCCAGGCGAACTCGGAGTGGTGCTGAGCCGCTATCATCATGTCGCCGGATACGATTGGCTGGCTGTACCCTTCCTCCCCTATCTCTATGCCGTGAATAGCATCTCCGAGGTCCCCGAGGCAGCGGACCGCGGGACCGTATTAGGGCTGCGGGATGCATGGCGTCGTGAACATCTGCGCGCATTGATCCCGGATGCTCGCGATGGCGGCCCTCCGCGCGGAGAGTGGATTCAACTTCTGGGGGCGCTCTACGATCGGAAGATCTACGCTTTCGAAGTCGAAACAACGGCACAGCAGGATGAGACGCTCATTGAAACCTTCAATGACAAGATCAACCGCAGTCGCTTCAACCTCTTCTTTCACAATTGCGCGGATTTTGCGCGGGTCGTGCTCAACCTCTACTACCCGGGTTCGGTGCGTCGCAGCTATACGGCCGATCTAGGAATGACCACACCCAAGCAACTTGCTAAGAACCTGGTTCGCTATGCCGAGCACCACGAGCAGATGGGACTGGAGATCTTTGTTCTGCCGCAAGTGGAAGGGAGTATTCCACGCAGCAACCGTGTCGATGGAGTAGTGGAATCCGTTCTGCGCAAAAAATATGTCATCCCCATCGCCTTCCTGCAACCGTATTGCGCGGCGGGCCTTGTCGTGACGTACTTCACGGGTGGACGTTTCGATCCAAGCAGGAATGCAGTACCGCTCGACCGAGCCGATCTGGTCGACTCCCTCTTTGAGCGGCGCGAACCGGCGAGGGAGGAAGCCCCTGCTCGACGATCGCTTAGCCTAGCTGCAAAGGAAGACGGCTCGGCATCCCTGGTTAGCGATCCGGCGGATATCAGCGCAGCCACGGAAACCGTTCCCGCCGATTGAGCGGCAGCGATCCCGATATACCGGCTGGAGGAGACAAAGAGTATGATTCAAGTGCTGCCCCCACCAGCGCTATCGACGTTGTGACTGGCACTTGCTTGCAAACAAAGATCCTACGCACCCGAGCGCTTCTCCGAGATATCTGCTGTACCGCTTGGTCTATATTGGCGCTGGCCGTTGCACTGCCCCCAGAGATGCAGGCGAAGGCCGCTTCTTCTGTTCAAGAGGGCCAGGTTGCCTCACAGACGGTAAAGCGTAATGGCCTGCCGGCTATCGATGCCGGCACACGCGCCAATCCTTCCGTAGACGCGTCCGAAGCCGGAAACCATCCTTCCGAAACGCCACGGCAACTGATTGTGATCGGCTTTATGGGTGGCCGCATCAGGGCGGACGATTTCGTTCACCGGGAAGCCCTGCTGGCGAAGGATCTGCAACAGCGCTATCCGCTTGCCGTGCACGCCGCGGTCTTTGCGAATCACGACGGGCGGATCGCCCTAAAAACCGTGCTTCGCCTTTTAGACAAGAACAGGGACGGCCGTCTGGGCGCTAAGGAAAAAAGCGCGGCCCGCATAGTTATCTTTGGACATAGCTGGGGCGCGTCGGAAACGATCACACTTGCCAAGCGACTGAATGAGCTCAGGATTCCAGTCTTGCTGACGATTCAAGTCGATAGTGTCCAAAAGTCAAATCAGAATGACGGATATATTCCACCCAATGTGCGCGAAGCAATCAACTTCTATCAAGCAGAGGGCCTGCTGCATGGCCGAAGGTTCATCGAGGCGATGGACCCAAAAAAGACGACCATTCTTGGGAACTACGAGTCAACCTACAGAAACAATCCGGTATCCTGCGCCGGATATCCGTGGTACGCACGAGCCTTCATGAAGTCGCACATTGAGATCGAGAACGACCCTTCTGTGTGGAGCAAAATCGAAGCCCTGATCCAGACCAAGGTCCTCGAAGATGGGCAGCCCCCCGGCAAACCGGCGGAGCTCACGCCTGCGGCGCTGTAGCCCTTTCCTAACCTGACCCCTCGCGGGCATCTTTCCAAAGATCAATCGCCCCTTCTTGCGCGTGGCGATCAATCTCTTTCAGCTCTGCATCCTAGCTGCCAACATGCTATTCCATACGGAGCGCCTGGATGGGTTCGAGCCGCGACGCTTGCAAGGCCGGCACCGCGCACGCCAAAGCCGCGACCGACGATAGCACAAAGGCAACTTCTGCGAATACGGTCCAATCCAGCGACTGTACACCGTAGAGCATCTTGCGGACGAGTTGCATGGTGAAGGCGGAACCTACCAACCCAAGCGAGAGACCAATCCAGGCCGGCCATAGTCCGTCGACCAGCATCATGCGCAAGACTTCGCTCCGCTGCGCACCCAATGCCATGCGAATGCCAATCTCGCTGGTACGTTGCGTCACCAGAAAAGACAACACGCCGTAGAGGCCAGCCATAGCCGAGATGAGCGCGATGATGGCGAAGATGAGAATCAGCCCCGAATTAAAGCTTGCGCTTGCAGTGGAGCGGGCGATGATTTGTTGCATCGTCAGCGCATCGGGCGTGGGCAAATCGGGGTCCATCTGGCTCAGAATCTGCTGAATCGGTCGAGCGAGGCCGACTACATCCTGGTCCGAGCGCGCCATCACCGTAGTTTGTCCGAAATTGCCGCTGTAGACGGGTTGATACATCGTTGGCCACGCATCTTCCCTAATGTGAAAGCGTGTGTCTCCAACAACGCCGACGATCTCGAGCGGAGGCGCATCCGATGCTTGTGTGATCCTAAGATGTTTGCCGATGGGGTCTTCGCCGGGAAAGAACTCTTCGGCCGCCCGCTTGCTTAAGATCGCGACGTTGGCGTTTTGCAGGCGCTCGGTCTCAGAGAACGTGCGTCCACGCAGGAGCGGGATCTGCATGACTCGAAAGTAATCGGGGTCGGCGCTGCGCGCGATGGGATCAAGCACATCGTTTTTCGCTGCCGGTGGATGTTCGACCACGGTCACTGGACTATCTTCCCACCAGCCCATTCCTGGCGCGGCCGTCACCAGCCCCGCAGCCCTAACCCCAGGAAGCGCCCGAACGCGCTCGATCAGCTGCGAAAGGAACGCAACACGTTTGTACGGCGGACCGGGCAAGGTGAGTTGCATCGTCAGCACGTTATTTGTCGCGCATCCCATGTCGACAGAACGCAGCCGTTCGTAGCTCTTCAATAACAGATCCGCGGTAATTAAAAGCACTACGGTCAGCCCCACTTCAATAGCCAGCAAAGCCTTGCGCAGCCGGGCGCGGCTTCGTCCACCGCTCTGCGAACGCGACGATTCCTGCAGAGTCTCCAGCGTTCGTTCTCTGCCTGCTGCCAACGCCGGAATCATCCCTGCCAGTAGACCGCTGGCCAGCGTAACTCCTGCCACGAAGAGCAGCACCATAGTGTCAACGTGAATGGACTCGACGCGAACCATATCTTGCCGCACATGCGTGATCCAGGCGATGGCAGCGTAGGCGAGCCCGATCCCAATTGCTCCGCCCGCAAAAGCCAGCAGAAGGCTCTCCGTCACCTGCTCGCGCATCAACCGCCATCGGCTGCCGCCGAGCGCGGTGCGAATCGCTACTTCTCTTCGTCGCGCCGCCGACCGAGCCACTAGTAGATTGGCGACGTTCAAACAGGCAATCAGCAACACGCAAGTCGTCGCGGCCAGCAGTATGTAAAGAGGAGTTTTGTAATCGCCTACCAGATCGTCCAGCAGCAGCCGTCCATTGACTCCTGGTTCCACCGGCAGGCCGGGATACTCTTGCTTGATTCGCCTCTGCACCGCGTCCAGTTCGCTGACTGCCTGCGCCATCGTCGCCGCAGATCTCAGTCGCGCAATAACCTTGTATTCGTGGTCGTCCCGCGATTGAAGTAAATGAGCCGATCCCTCGTGGTAGGCCGGTGTCCACACCTGATCCTGTATCTCAGGATAGTCAAACCCCGCGGGCATGACCCCGATCGCGGTGTAGGGTTTTCCCCGGAGAAAAATTGGACGGCCCACGGCCGAGGGGTCGCCGCCGAGTCGCCGTTTCCAGAAGCCCCATGACAGCACCACCGTCGCGTCGGCTTCACGTCTGTCATCCTGTGCGTCGAAGACACGTCCGTAGGCCGGCGGCACGCCCAATATCGAAAACATGTTCCACGAACACCACGCCGCATCGATTTTTTCCGGGTGCGCGCCGCCTTTCTCAGAAAAATCATAGGCGGCCCACGGGGTCACCATGGCCATTGACTCGAAGCTGCGTGAGTTCTTACGCCAGTCAGCAAAATTGCCGGCGGCGACGTAGTTATCCTGGTCCTTCGCCGAAGGATCATGTTGATACAAGGTCACTAGACGTCCGGGATCCTTGTAGGGCAACGGCCTGAGCAGCACTGACCGCACCACCGTAAACAAAGCAGTGTTCGCCCCGATGCCGAGCGCCATCACCAGG
Organism: Acidobacteriaceae bacterium; assembly: GCA_003152195.1. Lineage (GTDB taxonomy): Bacteria > Acidobacteriota > Terriglobia > Terriglobales > Acidobacteriaceae > PALSA-350. The sequence goes on along the minus strand of PLZN01000168.1, from coordinate 5,221 downwards.
ACTACCATGAGGCTAAAGCCCGGCGTTCTGGACAGCGATCTGAACCCATACTTCAGATCGCGAAGGATGCTTTCTACACAAGCCACGGTGTTTTGCTGCCAGAGAGTCTCTCGCACACGCTGGAGGTTACCAAATTTCAGATACGCCTGACGCCGGGCTTCCCGCACAGTCAGGCCTCCCAGTTTCTCAACTTCAGGGCGTATGTCTCAGTCCCGGCTTCGCCGGGACTGGCGCGTTTCTTTAACCTACCCAGCACTGGCGTGCTGGGCTACTTTCACGCCGTCCCTACGGGACTGCATTCCCCAATTTCTTGAATCAATCCGTCATCCCCACGAAACCCAGATTTTGTCATCCCGAGAAGCAAACCCCGGATTCGTTTCATCCCCCGCGGGTCGGCAACGCCGGTGAATGACTATAAGGAAAGCCGCATGAAGTTCGTTGACCCCACCAAAGCTTTACAGGAAATCCGGGGGGCCACCTCAGCTTGCGTCCCCTCACCCACGACCGCTAGGCTGCCCCCTCGCGGGCATCTTTCCAAAGATCAATCGCCCCCTCTTGCGCGTAGCGATCAATCTCTTTCAGCTCTGCATCCGTAAACTGGAGCTTCTTCACGGCGTCGAGCGAGTCGTCGAGCTGCTCCACGTTACGCGCTCCGATGAGTGCCGAGGTAACCCGCTGGTCGCGGAGCACCCAGGCAATCGCCATCTGCGCCAACGTCTGCCCGCGCCCGCGCGCAATCTCGTTCAGCGCCCGCACACGGCTGAGGTTTTCCTCGCTCAGGTGTTCCTTTTGAAACGAACCCTCCGCCTTGGCGCGCGAGTTCTCCGGCACCCCCTTTAAATACTTGCTCGTCAGCAGTCCCTGGGCCAGGGGAGAGAATCCAATGCAACCGACGCCCAGTTCCTCCAGCGTGCTGAGCAACTCCTTCTCCACCCAGCGGTTCAGCATCGAATACGACGGCTGATGGATCAGCAGCGGCACCCCTTCGCTCTTCAAAATCTGTGCTGCCTCACGCGTCCGCTCGGGGCTGTACGACGAGATGCCCACATATAAAGCTTTGCCTTGCCGCACGGCATGCGCGAGCGCCCCCACGGTTTCTTCCAACGGCACATCCATGGTGGGTCGATGCGAGTAGAAAATGTCGACATACTCGAGCCCCATACGGCGCAAGCTCGCCTCCAGGGACGCCAGCATATACTTGCGCGAGCCGCCCACCCCATAGGGCCCCGGCCACATATCCCATCCCGCTTTCGACGAGATCACCAGCTCATTTCGGTAATCGCGAAAATCCTTGCGCAGAATCTCCCCGAAGTTCTCCTCGGCCGACCCATACGGCGGCCCATAGTTGTTCGCCAGGTCGAAGTGCGTTACGCCCCGATCGAACGCTCGCCGGACGACCGCCCGGCCAGTCTCGAAAGCATCGACGCCGCCGAAGTTCTGCCACAGCCCAAGCGAGACCGGCGGCAATACGATTCCCGATCGCCCGCACCGCCGAAACTGCGCTCCGTCATACCGCTTCGCATTGGGTACAAAACTCATCCGTAGCTATCTCCTTCTTCTCGTTTCAGGTGCCCACAGCGGACCGATTGATCTCGCGGCGCACTTGGCAAAGTATGTCACAACGGATCTTGCTTCCGCAGCAGCCTCCAGTTTTATTCATTCCCGCTTTAAGTACCGTGGTACATTGGTACAAATGGCAGATGCGAAGCGATCTGTAGAGGTGGAGCGGATTCAGACCGGCGTCCGAATGGAAAAGCGGCTGCTCAAAGTGCTGAAAGCTGTCGCTGAACTGAAGGACATGAGCCTGGGTGATCTGCTCGAAGGGATTGTGCTCCATGCCTTTGAAGGCAAGTCCGCATTCTCCCCACAGACGCTGAAGGAGATCGAGCAATTTAGGAACATATACGGCCTGACGCTCCATGCGTCCGATAGCCATCGATTGAAGGAGCGCAAATGAAAGGGGCTGCCTCTCTGTTTCTGGCACTTGTCATCTCCATGACCAACCAACAAACCTTTGCAACGACCCAGGCGACGGTTCTCCCGGCGCACGTCAGTAATAGCTTCCAATTCGTCGTCCAGGCGCCTCTGAGCCGCGCTGCAACTCTCTTCGGTCCAGAAGGGGAACGGTGCTGGGCAGGCCAGCACTGGAATCCTGAATTTCTGCACCCTCAACCAGGTGAGGATATCCAAGGAGCGGTCTTCACGGTTCAACAGGGCCCGCATAAGAGCGTGTGGGTCAACACGCTCTTCGATGCGGCAAGAGGCCGAGTGCAGTATGTGTCCTTCGTCCCTGACACGCTCGTGTCCACGGTTGATGTGCGGCTGACCCCTGTCAATCCGTCAACCACCAGCGTGGAAGTAACATACATTCGCACCGCTCTGGGTATGACGGCGAATGAGGATGTGCTAGCTCTGGGGATAAGCGATCTCGAGAGCGGCCCGCATTGGCAGCAGGCAATTGAAAGGTGTCTCACAGGGCAGCGCTAACGAACGTGAGGCTGCATGATATTCGATGGTCCGACGGTCCTGCCGGCATTGTTACCGAAGACGAGACTTTTCAGGCTTCGCAGTAGGGCCTCTCCCCAAAAGGACACAGCAACTGGAGAAATACTATATATTTCGGGTCGTGGCGTCGTGAGCCAAGCCGGCACATGGGAGAAAGCATGATGGACCGATCAGCGTGCCTGAAGCGATGGAGAGCGAGTAGCGCGGGGGGAACCCCCATCCTCGGCGCCGGCGCGGGGACTGGAATTTCTGCCAAGTGCGCCGAAGCTGCTGGAGCCGATCTCATCATCATCTACAATTCCGGCCGCTACCGCATGGCCGGGCGAGGATCTTTGGCGGGTCTCATGCCGTACGGGGATGCGAATGCCATCGTCATGGAGATGGCGCGCGAAGTACTGCCCATCGTGCGCAAGACGCCGGTGCTGGCCGGCGTTTGTGGAACCGATCCTTTTCGCGTCATGGACCTGTTTCTTCGCGACCTCAAACACCTTGGCTTTTCCGGAGTGCAGAACTTCCCGACGGTGGGGCTGATCGATGGTCTCTTCCGCGAGAACCTGGAGGAAACCGGCATGGGATACGTCCAGGAAGTTGAGATGATTGCGCGTGCGCATGAACTGGACCTGCTCACCTGTCCGTATGTCTTCAATGAAGACGAGGCGAAGGCCATGGCAAAAGCCGGCGCGGACCTTTTGATCGCACACATGGGATTAACCACGAAAGGGACCATCGGCGCCAAGACGGCTATCACTCTCGATCAAGCGGTTGCCCGCATTCAGGCCATCCAGGAAGCAGCCGTCTCCATCCAGCCGGAGATTCTGGTCCTCTGTCATGGCGGCCCGATCGCTGAGCCTGAGGACGTCCGCTACGTCCTCAGCCGGACCCAAGGCGTCTGCGGATTCTTTGGCGCCTCGAGCATCGAGCGCCTGCCCACGGAGCGTGCCATCACCGAGCAGGTAAGGAGTTTCAAAAGCCTGAACATCCACACGGAACGCAGCGAAAGGAGCAGGCATGTCTAAGCTCGCCAGGTTCGTAAGACCCGCCGATGTCGAAACCCAGGTCTTTGACTGGGGAACGATCAAGTGGCTCAGCGAACCGCGCGTCACTGGCACGGAACGCTTCACCATGGGTGTGGTGCTCTTGCAGCCTGGGAAAGGCCACGCGCGGCATAATCACCCGGGAACAGAGGAGATCCTGTACGTGGTCTCCGGACAAGGCAAGCAGATGATCGATATCGACGGCGAGCAGTGGGAACCCCTCAGTGCCGGAGATATGATTCACATTCCAGCCGACATCTTCCACGCCACGGTGAACAGCGGTTGGGAGCCTTTGAAATTGATCGCCGTCTATTCGCCGCCGGGCCCCGAAGCGCTTCTGCGCGCGATGCCGGAGTGCCGGGTACTTGCACCGGGCGAGCTGCCCGAAACCTAGCGCGATGATTCCCAAGACCATTGCGCTGATCGGCACGTTCGACACCAAAGGCGAGGAGTTCTCTTTTCTGCGTGATCGGATAAATAGTGCGGGCATGCGAACGATGATGATCGACGTCGGCGTGCTTGGCAGTCCGCCCTTTGCGGCCGACATCTCGCAAGCTGAAGTGGCCGCGGCGGCAAAGGAAGATCTCGCCGCGCTACAAAAGGAAAGAGACCGAGGTCGAAGCGTGACCGCCATGGCGCTTGGGGCAACGGCGATTCTGGGGCGGCTCGTTGCACAAGGGGCCATTCACGGTGTGGCTGCGCTGGGCGGATCCGCCGGCACGGCCATTGCAACCGCAGCCATGCGTGCGCTTCCATATGGCTTCCCCAAATTGATGGTTTCGACGCTGGCCGCCGGCGATACCAAGCCCTACGTGGGAACCAAGGACATTTGCATGATGCCTTCGGTGCTGGACATCTCGGGGTTAAATCACGTCTCCCGTCGAATACTCAGCAATGCAGCCGGGGCGATTTGCGGCATGGTTACCGCCGAACCGGCCGGCGCCCTCGACGACAAGCCCGCAATTGCGGCGACCATGTTTGGCGTCACGACGCCTTGCGTCACGGCAGCGCGGCGCATTCTCGAGCAGAGAGGCTACGAGGTTCTGGTTTTCCATGCTACGGGTTCCGGCGGGCAGGCGATGGAGCAGTTGATCGAAGACGGCGCATTTCGAGCTGTTCTCGACATGACGACCACGGAACTCGCGGACGAGGTGGCAGGCGGTGTCATGAGCGCAGGGCCGGACCGGCTGGAAGCAGCCGGCCGCAAGGGCATCCCCCAGCTGGTATGCCCGGGCGCGATCGACATGGTGAATTTCGGGCCCGTGGAAACGGTGCCCGTCCAGTTCCGGAACCGCAAGCTGTACGTTCACAACCCCACTGTCACGCTGATGCGGACAACGCCGGAAGAGTGTGCGGAGATCGGACGCATCACGGCCACCAAGCTTAACCGCGCGAGCGGGCCGGTGACCGTGCTGATTCCGCTGCAAGGTGTTTCCGCCATCGACAAGTCCGGGGGGCCATTCTATTCGCCTGAGGCGCTCAACTCCTATTGCCGTGCCTTGAAAGCGACGCTTAGCTCCGCGATTAAGCTGGTTGAGCTTGACGCGCACATCAACGACGCGAGCTTTGCGCGCGCCGCCGCCGGCCTGCTGATGGAATCGCTCGGCGCCGCCAGGGAAACAGGGGCGGCGGAGGTTCTCTAAGGAGGTTCTCTAAGGACTGTTCGTAGCAAGTTAAAATGT
>PLZN01000333.1 GCA_003152195.1 Acidobacteriaceae bacterium | reverse complement strand
CAGGAACTCATGCCACAAGGTCGGCATCACCGGCCAGTCCTCAATGCGAACAACATGGTGGAAGCCAAGCGTATACCAGGCCACGATGTCCGTATTCTCAATCGGCCGGTCGGCCTTGGTCCATGCGGGCAGGCCTTCCCCGCCCTTGCTGTTGGTTACGTAAACGCCGGCGGCATAGCGCTCATCCGGTTTGTACGGGGTAACCCAAAGCTGATGCGCCGCAAATGCGCCAACCCGCAAAGACGGATCATCGGGTGATAGAAAATCAACTGCCGTGGCCTCCGGCATGATCTCGAACCCCGTGGGGTAACCGAGAGGTCCGCGTTCGGTACCACTTACGAAGTGCCACATGGCCGGCCTGCGCGGATCGATATCCATGATGCCCTGGCTCTCAGTTTTCGCAACCGTAGATTGAACACCCCAGATGCTGGTACGGGTACGCGCGCTAATCTTCTCGGGCACCAATCGATCCGCCATAAAGCTGTTGTTCTGACCATCGATGTCGAGGTCCAACCTGAAGCAGAGATAGTGGTCGTGGTATACGGCCACGGTGTTGGGGGCAACCAACGTTCCATGTTGCGGGGCGGACATGCCGTCGGTCATCGCTTGCCGCGGAGCAACCGTATCTTTGCTACCTTTTACCTCCACGATCCCAGTGGCGCCTACACGAACCCGGATGGTCCCATCCTGCTGAAAGATCCAGTCCATCATGTAGTCGTAATTGCCGATGGCCGCAGCCGCGCGCAGTACCAGCTCCCGGCTCGGACGGCCTGCCATGATGTTGTTTTCATTGTGACGCCACGCCGGGTCACCGGGGGCCCGCTCAAACAAACATGCTTCCTTCAGCCTCAGCAGGGGAGTTCCACTGTCCGTCGTAGACAGGCCGGAAATAAACTGGGCGTTCGCGGGACAATCGTTTTCATCGATCTCCCGCAGCAGACCGTCGCGGGTAAATTCCCCCGCATCCAGGAAGGAGCGCGAATTCCATCCCTCGTCCGTGTCCATGTAGGGCACATACATCTCGGAGAAAGATCCTTCATAAAGCACCGAGCGCAGCCTCGAACCATCCTGATAGCTGACCAGGTTCAATACCGGGCCCACGCGCGAATCGAGCCGGAGCCGGAAGTGCCAGTTCTGCCAGGTAATTTCACCCTTATCGACCTTGAAGGATGGACCCATCGGCTGCATCACCACGATGGGCTTTGTACCTTCCCTCGGAATCGCTGCCGCCTCCTCAAAATCACCGACATACTTGGCTGTTGGAATAACGCCGGTGTCGATCACCTGAAGAACCTTCTTTCCCGTTATATCCACCACCACCCAGAGGCCCTCTATGTTTCGACCCCAGGTATGGTATTGGCCGTCGGCGTCCGTGCAACCGCCGTAGCCGATGCGCATGTGCTCCTGCTCAGGAAAGACCCTCAAGGCCAGCGGGCCTGCACCGCAATGAATGGTGCTGAGGTCCGTTATGTCGCGCTTCTTAAAGGCCGCTTGCACGCGCGGGTCATTCTTGATCATGTCGCTGAAGGCATGCAATTCCGTGGTTGTAAACGGAGCCTGCACACCCGGGATCACGTTCCATGACTCCAGCTTTCCGCCCGTGATATCCACCCGGGCCTCGATGGTCTGGCCCTTGTCCTCCAGAATCACATCGGCTTCGCGTTCAATGGGGTCACCCGGCTTGAAGGCCAGCGCTGTGCTCTTGAGCGGTTCATGCAGCACCAGGGTGGAGACGCCCGTGTCCGCCGTCATGCGCCCGCTTTTATGCAGAATGTCATGCACTGCCCAGTACTCTGCGCTGGTAAGCCCATCCAGGGGATGTTGCGGCACTGGGGATTGAGCCAGAAGGGTCGCGGATTGAGCCAGGAGGGCAATGGAAAGTGCCGGTAAGCAAGTTAGAAGGCGATACGTGCTCATTGCCATCCTGGTGCTCCTCAAAAGGGGTATTCAGCTATAGCAGCGGTGGTTCAGATTGTAATGCGCTGGGGAAATTCCGGAATGCGAATAAGTGCGAAACACCACCTTGCTTCCAACAGGCGGTAGTTAGCTCAATGGCAGCAACTTTTCGATGGAGGCGGAGGCACATCCATGGCCGGACTGCGCTCGAAAAAGCCATCTGGCCTGAACTGGAATCCGAGCATGGCCGCGGGCATTACCGGCCAATCTTCCATGCGCGGCACATGGTTGTGGGCAAAGACATACCAAAGAGTAAGCTCCGTGTTCTCCACATTCCGATTGGCCTTGGTCCAAAGCGGAAGCCCATCTCCGGCCGGATGCTGGTTTGGATATTCTCCAGCCGCATAGCGCTCCTGCGCGCTGTAGGGCGTCACCCAAAGATGATTGGCGATAAACCCGGCACGCCGCATCACTGCTGCATCGGGTTGCGCCATAGGTGCGCAGTTTTCGCCCGGAACCAGACGATAGCCGACAGGCCGCCCGAGGCGATTCTTCTTACTCGGGTTGACGACGCGCCAGAAGCGGGCAGAAGGCGAATTGACCTTCCGTTGCGCTTCCTTTTCCGTCGCAAGCAGAGTCTCTTTGGCGACAAAGGCATTTCCGTGAGGGTTTTCGGGCCCGGTAGGAATGCCAAGCGTATTGACCTCGTATACGGAGTTGTTATTTCCGTCCACAGTCGTGACCAGCCGCGCGGCAAAGATATGTTGGTGAAACGGCGCGTTCAATTGCGGAGCTATCTCCACACCGTATGCCGGTATCTCCCCGGGCGCCAGTGCCGTGGTGTTCATGATGCCGGTTAACTTGATCTCGCACTGGATCGATCCGTCCTGGTAAAGGTACCAGTAGAATCCGTACTCGTAATTCCCCACGGTTGCGATAAAAGAAATGGACAATCGCCGCGATCTTCTTACTTCCGATTGGCCAGTCCGCCAATCGGTGTGCTTCCACAGAATCCCGTAGTCCTCCTCATGCAGGCAAACTGCGTTCTTGAGCGGCGTAACTTTTCCATGGCTGTCGACGAGGGGAAAATCGAAATAGTGAATCACGCCAAGACAATCGCAGCCCAATGTGAGTGAATTCGCCAGCGTCCCCAGGCCGTATTCCCCGATGTCAAACGCGTTCTTGCGGTAGTACTGCTCACGCGGATCCCCATAAGGAACAACCATCTCGCAGATGGAGGCGCGATGAAGGATGGGCCGCGGGACGCCATCGTCATCATAGGTGATCGTGTGCAGCACCAAGCCTTCGCGAGAAGTGAAACCCACGCGAAACTTCCACTTCTGCCAACGGACCTGGTTGCCCTCGACGGTAAAACTGGTGCCTTCCGGCTGGGTGATTTCGACGGGCTTGAGATCTGTCCGCGGGTGGGGAATGTATTCACGCGCCCAGTTCGAGCTCTCCGGCGGCAGTGGGTTGCCGGGGTATTCTTCAATGCGGATGATCTCCATTTTGTAGAGATCCACCACTATGACAAGGCTGTCGAGCGGCCGGGCATAACCATTGTCTCTGCTCTCGGAGCGGACGAAGCACAGCGCGCGCATCCGCCTCAGGCCGCTATCCTCGGGTAATTCGTTACCGTACATGCCGGCACTCCAAGGCTCGACCATCACCAGGTCAATGTCAGTTACTCCGCGCTTGGCCAACGCCGCCTGGAAGATCGGCGAACGCAGCACTGCCTGTTCGCACTCAGCGAACTCGTCCAGCATGATCGCAGGCTGGATGCCACTGGGCAGTTTTGTAACTGACGTCAACGAGCGACGGAGCAGATCGACCACTGTTTCAT
>PLZN01000621.1 GCA_003152195.1 Acidobacteriaceae bacterium | reverse complement strand
CTGGCGGATTCGCAAAGACGGCGGACTCTATGTGCAGCAGACTGAGCCGAAGACGAAAACGGCCGACGAGGGTTTACTGCCCGCAAAGGAGGTTAAATGAGCGAGCCGCGGGACTTCATAGCCGACGTGGACTCCGATCAGCGGCGCTCGCCAACGCGGGTCGCATTCGTAACGCGGCGCACCTCTGCGCAGGTCAAGTCTTCGCATGAAGACCAGGTGCAAACCTTCCCTGAGGTATTATTCCGCGCCGTGCTGGCCATCGAACTGCTGGCTATCGCGCTGGTCGTCTTCTCGCTGCTGTTCAACGCGCCGCTGGAGGGCATTGCCGACCCAACCCACACGCCGAATCCGGCGAAGGCCCCATGGTATTTCCTTGGGCTGCAGGAGCTGCTGCACTACTTCCCGCCAGTCGTGGCGGGAGTGCTGGTACCTACCCTGCTCATTATTGCCCTGGTCGTCATCCCTTATTTCAATATCAATATCGAAGCCAATGGTCTGTTTCTCAAGCAACGGCAGAAGCGGCTGCGCATCTTCTATCTCGCGGCAGCCGGCCTGCTGCTGTTCCTGCTGCTGTTCCATGTATACGTGGCTGTCGTACCCACCGTGATTGTTGCCATCGCGATGATCATCGCCGCGAACAGCACACTCGAATCTCCCCACCGGTTCCGGCGATATCTCGCCTCGAAGCCGCTCGCTTACTGGATCATGACGTGGTTTCTTTTTGAGCTGATTGTGCTCACGGCAGTGGGCACATTTTTCCGCGGCCCCGGATGGTCGTGGGTATTGCCGTGGAGGAGTTAAGTGCAATCCTTACGAAGATCTTTTTCCTCTGCGTGGCGGATGCTCTTCGGCGATCCGGTGCGGGCCTTTGGCGTGGTCAGCTTGGTGCTGCTGGCTGCGCTGGCCATCGCTCCGGCAAAAGACCATTTCAGTGAATGGCACGGCTATCAGCAGCGCTATCTATCCTTGATTCGCGATCGCGGAGATGCCGTGAGCCTGCGTCGCCGCTTCCAGCCGGGCATCCGGCAGGTGTGGCTGCCTGAACTGGGTGTTGTGGACCGCTGCACGACCTGCCACGAAGGATTGAAAGAAGCCAGTCTTGCCGACGTGCACGAGCAGCCTTTCCGCGAACACCCGGCAATACCGCATAAGCTGGACGAATTCGGTTGCGTCATCTGCCATCGCGGGCAGGGCGCTGCCACCACCGTCGCTGAGGCGCACCATAGCGAACGAGCCGGCGAGGAGCCTATCCTTCCGGCGCGCTATATTGAGTCCGGCTGTGGCCAATGTCACCAGAACGCGCTGACTGGAACGCCCCACCTCAACCAGGGCAGAATCATGCTGGCGCGCTACGGCTGTGTCCACTGCCACACCGTCAAGCTACCCGACGGCAGCGCCATGACCGCCAGCGATAATCCGCCGTCGCTGGCGCATGTGGCCGACAAGACAACGCGCGAGTGGATCTATAGCTGGCTGAAAGATCCGCAGGCATATGCGGTATCCGCCACGATGCCCAACTACAAGCTGAGCGACGCGGACGCCAGCGACATCTCCGCTTTTCTGATCAGCAGCAGTACGCCTCGTGCCGGCGATACCGCCGCAGTCGAGGTTAAGTCCACGGCGTCCGCGGATCCATCGGCGGGAGCCAGTCTGTATGGCGAATCCTTCTGCGCCTCGTGCCACGCCGTCCAGAATGCCGCCGGCAACGTGGTGGGCGGCGATGTGGGACCCGAGTTGACGCGCATTGGCAACAAGGCGAAACCCGAATGGCTGCAGGCATGGCTCGAAAATCCGCGCAGCTACGATCCGACGACGCTCATGCCCCATTACCGCTTCACGCCGCAGCAGATCGCGATTCTGGCCGGCTTTCTCAAGAACAAGTCGGACGCAGACTACGGCGCAGGCGTTCGCCTGGCTCCTGCAACACAGCAGCAGATTGTGCACGGCAAAAAGCTTGTAGCCGAGCTGGGATGCGCGGCCTGCCATCAGATCAACGGCGTGCGGAGTCCAGAGAACTTCGCGCCCGATCTTAGCCGCATCGGCAGCAAGCCCCTTGCCCAGATCGTCTTCCTGCCGGGCATGCAACACGCGCTGCCCAACTACATCGCCGCCAAGATTCAGCAACCGCGAGCCTTTGGTCCCGGCCTGAAGATGCCGCAGTTCACGCTGACCACTCCGCAGACGGATGACCTCACCAACGCTCTGCTTGCGCTCACTGACCGCAGCTATACCATGCCCGATACACTGCGCGTAGCCGCGGTGCAGGACACGAACTACCAACCGGCGGGACGCGCGGGCAAGCTGATGAGCGATCTGGCCTGCTTCAGTTGCCACCGCATCAACGGACGGGGCAGCGACATGGCGCCGGATCTGACGTGGGAAGGCAGCTCAGTGCAGCGGCAATGGCTCGACGACTTCCTCAAGAACCCGAACACGCTGCGGCCATCGCTCATCCGGCGTATGCCGCGCTTTAATCTGTCTGACGACGATCGCAAGGAGCTGACCGACTACATCCTGGTGGTGTATCAGTCGCCGGACATCGATCCAGATATTGCGCCCATGGCGGCGAATCCTCCGGCCATGGTGGAACACGGCAGGCAGTTGTTTTATTCCAAGTATGCATGCCAGTCCTGCCACATTGCCGACACGAAGACCGACAAAGGCTACATTGGGCCGACGCTGACCGCGGTGGGCTCGCGGCTGACTCCGGCGTGGATCTATGCGTGGCTCAAAGATCCGCAGGCCCTTCGGCCCGGCACAATCGAACCAAACCAGAAGATCAGCGACGACGATGCCCGTGCGCTGACGGCATTCCTGATGACGCTGAAAGGCTCAGGCGGGCAGGAGGCAAAGCGATGATGCGGCGATCCAGTGTATGCCTGATGTTCCTGATACTGGCCACTGTCGCCGGCTGCAAACACAGCGCTGCAACGTCTCCGGCGCTGAAGGCCAGGGCTGCGGGAACAGCCATCGCCGCGTCGAGTGGCGGCCAGCAGATCGGTGAAACCGGCACGGCCTTGAAAGATCCACTGGTCGTGCAGGTGAATGACGATCACGGCACTGCAGTCCAAGGAGCGCTGGTGGAATTCCGTGGCCCCGCCGGCGTTCACTTCGATCCTGCCGCGGTGCTTACCGATTCCAGTGGACAGGCAACCACAACCATCAGGCTGGGCACCATCGCCGGGCGTTATCAGATCAGCGCAGTCACGCCCGGCAAATCGCAGTCTGCGACGATCCAGGCCGTTGAAACGGCGCTGGGCTACCAGCAGGAGTTGGGCTACCTTCTTGCCGAAAAGTACTGCGACCGCTGCCACGATCCAGAATCATCGGTCGAGCGCGTCTCGAACTACGACAATCTGGAAGTAAAGCCGCATCCCTTTACCGAGGGCGATACGCTGAACAAGATGAGCGATGCTGATCTGGTAGCGATCATCCAGCATGGTGGGCCGGCGCTGAACCGGTCCGCGTTGATGCCGCCGTACGGCAATACGTTGAGCGCGGCGGATGTGCGAGCCCTCATCGCCTCTATTCGTGCAGTGGCCGATCCCCCGTATCAGCCAGCGGGGACGGTCTATGCGCGGAAGTAGATTTGCATGCCTGCCGATCCTGCTCTTCGCCGCAGGCCTTGCCTCGGCGCAGGTGGTATCGCCGGTTGAGATTAGCGACCCCGAAATGCGCGCACTGCAGCAGAGCTCGATGAGCCAGCTGAAGGTGGCGGCCCAGAACATTGCCAGTTGTCACTTCGACTTCCCCTTCTACTTCAGCCGCAAACTCGACGTGAACGAGAAGCAACAGCGGCGCATCGACCAGCACTCCATTCGCTTCGAACGCTTCAACGGAGCCACCGTGCTGGCGATTACAGGCAACTATTACGGTGCATACTCGGCAGAGAAGTTCAGCGACGAATTGCGCGCCCGTCAGACGTTTCTCCAAGTCGTGCTGCCGATCCTGAAGGCCGTCGTGCCCGCGGTTCAGGGCAATCCCCAGGTTCAGGGATACGCAGTGGAGGTGTCGCACCATGTCTTTGGCAGGACCATGGGCATGGCCATTGAGCGCGCGGAAAATCTGATGGTCTACATGCCGCAGAGCGCAGCGGTGAAGCTGGTGGCCGCGCAGAACAAGCTGGCGCAGCAAGCCGCGCTGCTCGAGGCCGAAGTCTTCCTGAACGCCAATCCGCTGAACTTGTGGCTGACGGACGACGAACAGCCTCCGGTGAATGATGTTGCGCATTCCGTACTGGATGAGTCGAGCACTACGCCGCCGCCCGCTGGGCCAGCCATAGCGGATGAGAGCGATCCAAAGTCAAAGCCACTGGCAAGCGGGACACCACAACCAGTTCAACCTGACCCGAAGCCCGTTGCCGCGCCCTCTCCACCACCGCCGCCAGCACCCGTGCGCGATACCTCTCCGCAGGCGCTTGCAGCGCTCCAGTTGTCGATTCAGGGCGTCAGCAACCACATGCTCAGGGAGTTGGAACCGGAGGCGCAGTTCGTAACCTATGCGCCTCCGGCATTTATTGCGTTCCGCCATCAGGCATATCTCGAGCTTTCTGTCAGCACAACGCTCGCGGAGCCTGCGGGAACCTCGCGCTACAAGCTGGCCGCACTGTCCTTCGACGATCACCTGTCACCACTCCTCCGGCGAGTGCTCAGCTACCTCCCCGGGGACCAGAACTTCGACGGCATCAGCTTCAGCACCACCGTGCATACGTCCACCAAACCGGGCACAGCGGCAACGAAGCCCCTGTCCGTAGAGTTTTTCTTTCCCTTAGGATCCCTTCACTGTTACGAATCGTATGACTGCACCGGCCAGCAACTCATTGACGCCGGAACCGTCCTTATCAACGGAGAGCGTGTGGGGCTCGCCTTGCAGTCAGCAGAGGGCACCGGACGGCCCTGAGGATGGTCATTTGGCCCAGAGGCCGCGGTGTCTGGCATCTGTGCCTCGATTGCCAGGAAAAACAAAAAACCAGATCCTGCAGATATCGCTTTAGGGGCGGCGATTCTGGTGTAATGTTTCGCAGGGCGTTCTCGGAGTTCACGTCATGTATCATTGAAGTTGCAGAGCATGTCGAGTTGGGGGATTCCTTCCGCAGCGCACTGTCGATCGCCAGCTTCTCCGCCTCTCCCAACGGCGTGCTGGTTTGGCGCCGCAGCGGCCAATCTGCCCGGTCTTCCCTGCAGTGGTTCGATCGCAGCGGCAAGAGACTCGGTGTCGTTGGCGAGGCCGCAGACTACTCCAACCCCTCTCTCTCGCCCGACGATAGCAAACTGGCCATCGGCATCCGCGATCCGCAAATAAAGACGCGCGACATCTGGATATTCGATCTGCTGCGCGGCACAAGGACGCGGCTGACCTTCGATCCAGCCGACGATCTGGACTCAATTTGGCCGCCCGGCGGAACACGGATAGCCTTCACCTCCGATCGTGCGGGGCAAAGAGACATCTATCAGAAGCCGGCGGACGGTTCCGGTTCGGAGGAGCTGTTGCTGGAAGAAAAGGACGGTCAGGAGAACGTCGAGGACTGGTCACCGTACGGCAAATATCTTATATACAACTATCAGCGGCCTACTGGGGTCCATCTCTATGTGCTGCCTCTCGCCGGCGACCGGAAGCCCGTGCCATTCCTGAATACACAATTCCGCACCCATCAGGGTCAGTTCTCGCCGAACGGCCGATGGGTTGCCTATCGCTCGGCCGAATCCGGAAGGATGGAAGTCTATGTGCAGGGGTTCACGCCAGACTCATCGCAGGCGCACGGCAAATGGCAGGTCTCAACAGCGGGAGGGGAACTACCCAGATGGCGCCGTGATGGCAAAGAACTGTTCTATCACTACGGCAACGGCTACTTTGCAGTGGACGTGAAAACCGACGGTTCGACCTTCGAAGCCGGTATCCCCAGGCTCTTGTTCGAAGTTCCTAGCGCAAGCCCCACTGCGACCGTGACCGGCGGCGCCCCATTTGCGGTCAGCAGGGACGGCAAGCGGTTCCTGATAATCGCAGACACTGAGAATGCCACCAGTTCGCCCATCGAGGTCCTGGTTAATTTACCGCGCCACTGTAGCGACACAGTAGAAGCGCCACGTCTATCTCGCAGTAGTCGCTGGATGGTCAGCCATCCGGAGGTTATTCCACTCGGACATGTCGGCTATGCGCAGACGAGAACGATGCGCGTGTTTCGGCACCAAATCCGTGGTTTGCGCGTTACCCGTCAAAGTGCAATAACTTCCGGATGCGCAGTCATCCAGGACCTAACATGGGTCGCCACGATCGCGGCTGTCGGCGAGCCTCACTACTTAAGGCCGCCTCTCCACCGGTTTGGCCGACTCCCAAGCGCGCGAGACAATGTATGCTTGAATCGCCCGCACCTGCATGGCGCTGAGGATCTTCTGGAACGACGGCATACCAGCCGACGCGCGACTCCCGCCAAGGACGATCTCTTCGATCCACAGCAGGTTGATCAGCACCACTGGGTAAATGGCGCGATGCTTCAGCAGTCGCTTCACGTCTCCAAGAAAGTTGGTGCCTTTGGCATGCGGGTTGTCATAGGCGTGGCTGAATACGGAGCCCGGCTTCCATAAGCCAAAGACGCTGAGCGTTGTGGTGAGAACGAGGACCATGAGAAAGATCTGGCGTGGCGTGAGGTATTCGGTCATGAATCCCGAGGCGAAGTATGCCGCTCCCACGGGAAGAAACAAGAATATGTTGGATAAAGCGCTCATGCGCCCTGACATGAGCGCCTCCTGGCCGATCAATGCCATCAACCCCTGAAAGGCCGCGAAGATGAAAGAGTAGGAGATCATCGCCGCCAGCATCCCAATGAGAAGTCCTGCATAGGTCGTACGGGACAGGCCCATCCAGCCGAGGACCAGCGCCATCACAGGAACGAACAGAAGAAAGTAGCCTGGGTCGCGCCTGCCAAACGGGCTCCAAAGGTCCCGCACCATCCCGAAGACGAACCCCAGGTAAAAGGGAATGCCAGTGAGCAACCGAAACCCGGAGATCTGGGAAGCGGACGCGTGAAGAATGTTCTTCAGCATGTACGACGTTGGAATGTCCAGCAGGAAGCCGGGGTTCACTACGTTAGCCAGCAGCGACATCGGGCCGAAGTAAAGCAACAGCTGGCGAGTCCTCGGCGAACCGTTGGAGGCGGCCATATGGAATAGGCAACTATAGCAAACATCCCCTCAATGAGAGGCCAAAGCTGAATGCGAAATCATTTCTACGATGTGAAGTGCACGATGGAGTTCTGGTTGGATGGTCGGCAACTCGGCAGTTACCCTGTGGTTAACGTTTCCCGTGAACCGGCACCGCAATGGACCGGCGCTGGAGCGTGTGCCAGCTTCCCGCCACGCCTGGATCGGTCAAAGTGCAGCCCACCAGGCAGGATCGGATTCGAGCAACGCCCATGCCGCCTGGAGTGCTTCTCGCTTTACGCTAAATCCGAATCACTCACCGAGAATCGAACGCGATGCCATATGGCCGAATAGTCGGCTTGTCGGACAAGTCGCTTTCCGCTTTCAACCGGCAATAGCAGGGTTTCGCATGAACTGGAACGTGAAGTGCCTTGAAAGCGGGGTTTTTGAGCAACTTCGGCTCCTCCGGCTGGAACGCTACGGGCAAGTTACCGACAACCAGACTTTGCAGGCGCAGCGACGGCAAGAGGGGCCAGGCGGATGCGGAGAAGCTACCTTGCTTCGCAAGGCTCGATCCAAAGGATCCTCAGACCGATCGCTCATCGGATCGTCGCGCAGCAGGAAGCACTCACATAGACCCGAGCCCGCAACCTGATCGTCCGCCTGCGACGAACACGCGCCAAACATTGACGATCTACAACGCCGTGCTTAACAACGGCGGAACGCATGCTCAGGCCATGCAAGCTGTGGCACAGAGCAACTATGCATCCGCAGCGGGCACGATTAACAACTGGTATGGCGGTCATTGCCGGGCGCTGCTGTAGAATGCTAGACTTTGCGCGTCGGATGTAGAGTCCATGCTCAGCCTCAGGATTGGCCTAGCCCGATGCCTTGCGATCGTGGCAACGCTGTTGGCAGCCTTTGTATTTCCCGTTAAGTCAGCAAGAGCCCAAGTCCAGACAAACACCACCGCAAGCAACCTGCCCGCAACCCGGTTAAAGGTAACCAGTAACCTGGTGGTGGTGCGGGTAGTCGTGCGTGACGCGCAGGGTAAGCCGGTGAAGGGCCTTCGGAAGGAGGACTTCAAGCTTTTCGATTCCGGCAAGGAGCAGCCGATCGCGCAATTTGAGGCGGAGTCGGCGGTTGAGCCGCCTTCTTCTCCGGTGGTAGCTCATGGGCCAGAACAAGCGGGCGCAGCTCTTTCCCCCGCATTGCCCGGACGGTTCCTGGCTCTCTACTTTGACGACCTGTACACCTCCGATACCGACATGATCCAGGTACGCAAGGCTGCCGATGATTACCTTGCTGCTTATCTCCAACCGACGGACCGTGTCGCCATCTTTACTTCCGGGGCAATGCTTTCCGACTTTACCTCTGACCCGAAGCAGATCCATGAAGCCCTGTCCAGGCTCCGGGCCAGTGGCCGCGCTCCCGCCCCTGGGCATGATTGCCCGGACCTCTCCGACTATCAGGCGCTGGAAATGACGAAAACCGCGGGCAGAGTCGATCTCAACAATCCTTGGAACACGGGAGATGCTTGGGGATCGGCGTTCTATGAGGCATCGCAGCGCGATTGCTTGCCATCAAATAACCCCATTGCAAATAAGAATTTCCTTCTAGGTCGAGCGTTCACGGTTCTGGGCCAGACTGAAATACTCACGCGCTCCAACCTGCGGGAACTTGAGCAAGTGGTGAAATACACGGCGCAGATGCCCGGTCAGCGAACCGTCATTCTTGGTTCCCCCGGCTTCCTGTTGGAGGACGACACCCAGTTTCAATTGGAGCGGATTATCGACCAGGCGTTGCGTTTACAGGTGGTCATCAGTTCGCTCGACCCAAGAGGGCTGGTGGTCCTCGCGCGCCAGGCGGATGCTTCCCTGATGTACATTCCAGGGTCTGGAACGTCAAGTGGAGCGATGCATCGCATGGACCAAAACAGGGAGGTGCTCGCAGGGGATGTATTGGCAC
Organism: Acidobacteriaceae bacterium; assembly: GCA_003152195.1. Taxonomy (GTDB): domain Bacteria; phylum Acidobacteriota; class Terriglobia; order Terriglobales; family Acidobacteriaceae; genus PALSA-350. The sequence goes on along the minus strand of PLZN01000621.1, from coordinate 2,664 downwards.
AGGTTGCGGAAGGCACCGGCGGCGAATTCTTTCACAACAACAACGATCTGAAGGCCGGATTGGGGCGGTTGGCAGGATCTCCCGGGGCCTACATATTGGCCTTCGCTCCCAAGGACCTTAAACCGGACGGCAAACTTCACGAGCTGAAGGTGACGCTGGCCGAGAAAGAGACGGGGTATGGCATCCAGGCTCGCCGCAGCTATTTCGCGCCCAGGAATGAAGCGGAGGCAAAGGCGGAGGCCAAAGAAGTAGAAGCTTCCAGTGCCGCCGATCAAGGGCAGGAGCAGATTCGGGAAGCGCTCCTTTCGAAAACGGAAATCGCACAGTTTCCGGTTGGTCTGGATGCGCAAGTCTCACAGGGGCAGGGAGAAACACGCGAGCTGTCGTTGTCGTCCCACGTAGACCCCAAATCACTGCATCTCCAAAAGGAAGCAGACCATAACCTCAATACATTGACCTTTGTTTTTGGCGTCTTCGATCAAAAAGGAAATCTGGTGATTGCCCAGCAGCGGCACGCAAACGTAGATGTTGCGGATGGACAGTTGCCGGAGTTTCTCAAGGCTGGGATAAGTGTCGACATGGCCTTTCCACTGAAGCCCGGCAGCTATCGGATACGCGAGGTGGTGACCGATTCTGAGCAGCGCCAGACGGCCTTGTCCCGCAACGTAGATATCCCAAAGATCATTCCTGCCACGCCGGCAGCCTCTGCGACGCTGCCTCCTCCACCGCAAGCTCCGGCCCCGCAACCAAGCGGCCAGCCAAATCCCCAACTGGCTCAGCCATCGCAAACTCCGATCCCGCAGCCGGCGGCGCAGGCGAGTTCCCTTCCGCCGTCCTTGCCATCGCAAACTCCGCCATTACAAGCCCCGATACAGCAAGCGGTCACCCGGTCAGCTTCCGATCCGGCCACCGACGAGCTTCTCCTGCGTGTATGGGAAAACTATGCCGCATACTTATCCTCCATCCCCAACGTCTTCGCCGATGAGCATGTGGTCTCCAGCCTAACCACCGCGTCGCATAGCTCTCCCTCGAAGCAGGGTGTCCACGAGAGCGAGATGGCTTCCACCATCGATTCCACCACCGACTCCATCTTTCGACTCAAACGTTTCAGCGCCGATGGGAAAACCGCCGACCTGATCGAGTCCCGCGAGGTCAAATATGTCAACAATCACGCCGCCGCCAAAGATCAGTCCCTGACTGGGCCTGCCATTTTAGTCGGGGCGTTTAGCCGCGCTCCCAATGTGCTCTCGCCCGACTTGAAAGACTGCTATGACTACCGCCTGCTCCCCAACATGCGCCACAAACCCGGCGAGGCCCTCTTGTTTCTCCACGCCAACGTCCTCGTTCTCGAATACGCCCTCAAGTCACCTCTCCCGACCGGCGCCCAATGTCCCGTCAGTGAACAGACCATGGGCCGTGCCTTCATCGATCCATCCTCGATGCAGATCGTCCGTCTGGAGCAGCAACGACCTCGCCACGATGAGGGTTCAGGGCGCCCCGTCGCCTGGTCCTGGTCCATCGACTATGCGCGAGTCATGATGGACGGCAAGCAATTCTGGCTGCCCAAGACCATCTCCTCGAAGTCATCGTCCCTCGATGGGGGGCGCTTCAAGTGGAGCTTCCTCGCGACTTACGGCAACTACCACCTGATGACCGTCACCTCAACCATCCTCCCCGCCTCGAACAGCTCGCAGCACTAACCGGGGTAAAAGTCCGGAAAGCTGAAATTGTGCAACCAATTCACTATGGAGTCATTGTCCGTGCGGTCGGCAACGCGGAAAGTAATCACATCGATAGGAAGTCCGGCTGCATAACCAAGATCCCCAAAAACGGGGTTTTCGGTAAGTTCCCGGCAAGTGCGAAGAACTAGCTTCAATTTCGATGGGCCGACTAGCCAGGAAGCGCCCAATCAAGGCACTTGCTCGTCCTCTTTGCAAGGTTTCCCTGTCCAAGTTTTGCGCACGGGTGGGACTTACTGTTAATCCCCCCCTAACCTATCCAAGATTGCGGATGGGTCCGCCTCGGCGTGTGTGCAGTCGAGAGTGGTTTGCAACACCCCCCCAACAAAATCCTGTTTGACCTTCCTTGCCCTGTGATAAGCTCGGTCCCCGTGGCTGTTATCAGCTATAGTGCATTTCCCAGTCGGCTGAAACCTCACAATCCCGGGCTCGCGGCCAGAGAGGGCACTGACAGAACCTACCCGTCAATGTGACAAGGAGAATCGATATGCGAAAGATATTCAGCCTGGCGTTGTTTGCTTTGGCAATCACTACCACTGTGTCCGCATGGGGCGCAGACAACTCCCTCGGGACCTGGAAGGCTAACATCGCGAAGTGCAAGTACACGCCGGCGCCATGGCCGGTGAAAAGCCTCACGGTCACGCGGGAAGCGGCACCCGGCGGTGTCAAGGTGACCAACACGGGCATGCGCACGGATGGCTCGGCGATCAATGCAAGCTATACCGCAAAGTACGATGGCTCGTCGTCAGAGGTGACAGGCGAAGGGTCGCCCTATGACAGTATCTCGGTCAAGCAGGGAGATGCCAACAGCTTCACCTACGAAGCTAAGAACTCAAAAACCAAATATCGCGCCAGCGGACGCATCGTGATTTCCGGCGATGGCAAAACCATGACTGCCAAGGCGTCGGGCGTTGACGCCGATGGA